>DAIQOQ010000350.1:0-2384 GCA_036787795.1 Paludibacter sp.
TCATGATTATATTATTCAAGAAAATTAAACAAAACAAAAAGTCAAGATGACTTCATTGAAACAATATGAAAGAAAAAGTTAGTGATAAATATTCGGCGCTGCTTCATGCAACACTTACGATGGTGAATAATCGAGGATTTCACGATGCTCCTATGTCGAAAATAGCCAAACTGGCCGGAGTTTCGCCGGCAACCATTTACCTGTATTTTGAGAATAAGCAAGATTTGATCAACAAACTTTATGTAGAGGTTAAAGCTTCTTTTTGTAGTCATGCTTTTCAGAGATATGATGCTGAATTACCTGTAAAAAAAGGATTTGAGATAATTTGGTATAATATTGCCGACTATAAACTGAACAAAGTGGAGGAATCAATGTTCTTATCACAGTGTGATAACACACCTATGATAGATGGTGAAAGTATACAAGAGGGTTTGAAACATTTACAGCCCTTATTGGATCTTTGGGAACGTGGCAAAAAAGAAGGTATTATCAAACCTATATCACCTTATTTACTTTATGCTTATACCATTTATCCTTTGTCTTTTTTGTTGGCTATGCATGTAAAAAGTCTTTGTGAAGTAGATGGAAAATACCGGTTGGAAGCTTTTCAGGCAGCATGGGATTCTATTAAGGTCTGATTTTTTTATCTAATTAGAAGAATGAACGTTCATTATTTACAAAAACAAAATAATCAAGTGACAATAAAATTCAAATAAAATGAATAAAACAATTATTTTAGACAAACGACCTGTTGGAAAACCACAACTTAGTGATTTTAAATTTATAGAAGACGAAAAACCTCAACCGGGAGCAAACGAAATCGTATTAAAAGCAAGCTATGTTTCTGTTGATCCGTATTTACGGGGCAGAATGAGTGATGCTAAATCGTACTCCGCTCCTTTTGAATTACAAAAACCGATTAGTTCGGGTGTAGTAGCTGAAGTTGTGGAGTCAAATCTTGCCGGTTTCATTCAAGGTGATTTTGTATCGGGACTCCTTGAATGGAAAGAATATCAAAAATCGGATGGTAAAGGTTTGCTCAAAGTGGATCCGGCTAAAGCCGCTTTATCAGCTTATTTAGGTGTGTTGGGAATGACCGGATTGACTGCCTATCTGGGACTAACTGAAATTGGAAAGCCAAAACAGGGTGAAACATTGGTTGTGTCGGGTGCGGCAGGAGCTGTAGGAAGTGTAGTTGGGCAGATTGGCAAAATACTGGGTTGTCATGTTGTGGGTATTGCCGGAACAGATGAAAAAGTAGCGATGCTCAAAGCTAAGTACGGTTTTGATGCTGCTATCAATTACAATACAACTGATAACATGAAGGAGGCTATTGCAAAGGCTTGTCCAGATGGTGTAGATGTTTATTTTGACAATGTGGGTGGCGAAATCACCGACGGCGTATTAGCTAATATTAACCAGTTTGCACGCTTGATTATATGCGGTTCTATCTCTGTTTATAATGAAACTTCAGTGCCTGTAGGTCCAAGAGTAGAGACAACATTGGTAAAAAACAGTGCCTTGATGCAGGGATTCATTGTCCGCAATTATGCTGCTAAGTTTCCTGAAGCAATGGCAAAACTTACCGAATGGGTGCAAGAAGGCAAACTGACTTATACGGAAACCATTGTGGACGGATTTGATCAGATTCCGCAGGCATTCATCGGACTCTTCGAAGGAAAAAACAATGGCAAAATGATCATAAAAATCTGACAATAATAAATAGTTACGAGTTACAAGTAAATAATTACTAGACTATTTATCTGTATTTTGCTTTAGGAAACACATCATTAAACATCATTACTAACTTATTTACATCGCAACAAAAATGAATTCAAATTATAAAAACATTCTTTCTCCTTTTACTTTTCCGGTTTCCGGTATTGAAGTGACTAACCGAATAGTGATGGCTCCCATGACTACTTTTTCGGGAAACGATGATGGAACCACTACAGATGCCGAAGTGGCATATTACAAGGAACGTAACCAAACTGCCGGACTATTAATTACTGCTTGTGCCTATGTAATCAGACATGGTAAAGGATTTCACGGACAGATTGGTGCCGACACCGACGAACTGATTCCTAGTCTGAGACAAATAGCCGAAACCCTGAAAGCAAATGGCAATAAAGCAGTACTTCAGATATATCACGGAGGCAGAATGTCGCCTCCCGAAGAATTGCTTGACGGACAATCGGTAAGTGCCAGTGCCGTAGCTGCTGAAAGAGAAGGTGCACAGGTTCCGCGCGAAATGACAGAGTCGGAAATAGAAGAAACCATTGCGGCTTTTGGTGAAGCAACCCGTCGCGCTATTGCAGCAGGCTTTGATGGTGTAGAAATACATGGAGCAAATACTTACCTGATACAACAATTCTTCTCACCCC
>DAIQOQ010000139.1:0-1893 GCA_036787795.1 Paludibacter sp.
AATATCCATATTATTGTTTCTATGTTTTCGATAGTTGAAATCGTATCTTTATTTTTGCTTAGAGCTAATAATGGCAATATCAAAATGAAAACAATCATTCTTTGTCCGGCAATGTATGTGTTCAATATTAAATGCTCCATATAATTATATTTATTCTTTCTGAATGCCAGATACGACGAGAATGAAATCACTGGTAATAAAAAAAGAGTACTATACGCATAATGCTCCCTTAGCCAGTCAAAAGACTCTTTTAATACGGTTACTAGTTCATTGCTCTTTACTTTATTCGCTTTTTCCAATCCTACCGATACTTCGTCGAAAACAGTTTCTATTTTTAGAATATGAGCCAGTAAGGCATAGATTGTAGCTAAAACTAAAACGTATGCTACCGGCTTAAAATGTTTTACTCTTTTCCCCGATATATACTCTTTGATTGTGTGCCCTGGTCGCGTAAATAGTTCTTTGGTAGTGTAAATAATTCCTTTGTCGAGATGAAATAACCCATGCTGGATTTCATGCCATACATACTTATAATTTATTTCATGAGTATTTGCCGGTTGTCCACAGTGGTTACAATAGTTACCTATAAATTCTTTATTGCAATTTTTGCAAGTGTGTACCATAAATGATTGTTTTTGTCGTATATTCTGATTATTTGTAATGCTATCGACGGTCCTTGATTTCTATACCTTGTAAAATAGACTGCAAAGGTTACAAAATTAAATTATAATTACAAAGAGTTTTTAGATTTTGGTATCAGGTCAAAGAAACTCATATAATTTTTGTACTCAGCTCTTATAGGTAGATTTGCTTTATAAAGATTTATAGTTATTGTGTTGGATGCATTTTACATTCCTAAAAGTCAGGATCAAATAACTTACAACTAATTTCTTCTGTCGTATTTTATATTGTGAGTCGTAATCTTTTTAGGTATTTTACGGCGATTACAGTTAAACTATGTTGTCAAAATCGACGATTGGGTTAAAAATACACTGTTTATTCTATGTAATTCTCATCTGCATGGATGAAAAAGTGATTTTTTTGTGTTTTATATTGAGTTGAATATGTAATAATATATATGCTAAAATTCTAAGACGTTTTAGATCTGAAATTATTTGTGGCTTCTTTTTCCTTTATATGTTCTATTGTAAATGTCTGTTATGTGCATCTATATGAATTGCTGATTGTTTATGTTTGCTATTTGACTTTTTTTGTCTTATAATCTTATGTAGCTGTGTTTTATATAATTTATTATATAAAATACTACAGCGACAATAACTAATCTTACAAATGGCTATTTGTAAGATGTTTATCTATTTATGTGTACATTTGTACAAGTCAATGACACGAGTTAGTTGGCTGGTAAACATTATTATTCCCCAATTTAAAATTCAACAGTATGAAAACTTTAAAAATAGAATCTTTTATAAAGACAGCATCAATATTTTTCTCTAGTTATATGCTAGTTTTGATGATTTTGATTGTTCTTTTATGTAAATAAGACAAGTACAAATTTTCGAACTAACAAAGTTTTTTATACTCAGTACAGATTTATATTCCATGTACTATAAGTTTAATTTTATATGACTTATATTTTTTAGCGAGATTTTAATCTCGCTTTTTTATTTCAATTCCATTTATATCTGTAAAATAGTTGTTTTAAGCACTTCGTGTTTGTCTGCTTTGATTGAAAAAATTATTACTTAGATTTATAACGGAAAAAACAGAAAACAAAAATACATTTATATTTTCCTTCATTGCTGTTTGCCAAAAGCAGAATTAAAAATTGGTTTGTTATTGACAGGACTTCTTAGTCCTGTTTTTTATTTTTTCAAGAGTAAGCCCCTCCAGATTGAAAGGAGTTCTTTGGGAATCACTTTTCCTGATCTTTTT
>DAIQOQ010000139.1:1993-7398 GCA_036787795.1 Paludibacter sp.
TTTCTTCAGATGAACAGAAATGAACAAATGCTTCAGAAAATTGTACCGTTATGTTCATTTGAAGATAACGCTAAGAACTGAATAAACTTAGATTTGTCTTATTGTACGCTGTTTTGAAATAAAAATAATTATTTTGATTTTATTGAGAGCTAGATTGTTTCGTAATGTTGTCTAATGTTTGTATCTGGTATTATACTGTTAATGGCACGATAAATGAAAAGGGGGTAGCAGTATAAACATTTTAAATATAAAAAAGATGAAGAAAATTGCTTTTTATGGGAAAGGTGGAATAGGAAAATCTACTACCCAACAAAACACTGCAGCTGCAATGGCTTATTTACACGGTCAGAAAGTATTTATTCATGGATGTGATCCTAAAGCCGACTCAACTCGTATGATCTTGGGAGGTATGAATCAAAAAACCATCATGGATACCTTACGTGATGATGGCGCTGAATTAGTAACCGTAGATAAAGTTGTTTCTACCGGATTTGGTGGTATTCGCTGTTGCGAATCGGGTGGACCTGAACCGGGTGTTGGTTGTGCCGGTCGTGGTGTAATTACAGCTATCGATTTAATGGAAGCTCAGGGAGCATACACACCTGAATTAAACTATGTATTTTATGATGTATTGGGTGATGTGGTTTGTGGCGGTTTTGCCATGCCAATTCGTGATGGTAAAGCACAGGAAGTATATATCGTTTGCTCGGGCGAAATGATGGCGGTGTATGCTGCCAACAATATTTGCAAAGGTCTGGTAAAATATGCCAAACAAAGTGGTGTCCGTTTAGGAGGTTTGATTTGCAACAGTCGTAAAGTAGATAAGGAAAGAGAGTTTATTGAAGAATTTGCAGCTGCCATCGGTACTCAAATGATTCACTTCGTGCCTCGCGACAATGTGGTTCAAAAAGCGGAATTCAACAAAAAAACGGTGATTGAATTTGATAAGGAATGTAATCAGGCTCACGAATACAGTGAATTGGCACGAAAGATTATTGAAAATACCAATTTCGTAGTGCCAAAACCAATGACGATGCCCGAGTTGGAGTTGATGGTTACAAAATATGGTCTTGTAGACTAACAGAGAATAGAAACTTGTTGTAAACATTAAAAACATAACAATATGAAAATGATTAGAGCGATTGTTCGTCCGGAAATGTCGGACAATGTGACTGAAGGGTTAGCTGATGCCGGATTTTATTCGTTAACCAAGATGCCTGTTTTTGGTAGAGGTAAACAGAAAGGGTTAACTGTAGGAAATGCACATTATGATGAACTACCCAAAACACTTATTATTATTGTTGTAGAAGATAGTTCGGTTGATGAAGTTCTTAAAGTTATTCAATACAAGGCCTATACAGGGAGCGAAGGTGATGGTAAAATATTCATCTCTCCTGTTGATCGTGCTTTGACTGTTAGAACCGGATCAAAAGAACTCTAAAAAGATAGAAATATTAATTCTCAAGAGTAAAAATCTAATTGCTATACCAAGTTCCCCTTGGGGGATTTAGGGAGCTGAATAAAAATTAATATGAAAGAAATAATTGCCTTCATACGAACAAGCAAGATGAATGCTACCAAGAAAATACTGGACGAACTCAATATTTCTTCTGTAACAGCAATGCCTGTACAGGGGAGAGGAAATCAAAGAGGACTAAATCCAGTACTTGCAGGCATTGAAATAAGCAAAGATGCAATAGTTAGAGGGAATATCACAGGGATGAAATTCGTACCTAAACGAATGCTTGTGATTGTTGCTAAAGATGAGGAAGTTGATGTTATTGTTGACGCCCTTGTGAAAGTAAATAAAACAGGATTTATAGGAGATGGAAAAATCTTTGTTTGCCCAACTGACAATGCAATGAGAATCAGAACAAAAGAAAGTGGGGATGCCGCTTTGTAGTTAGTAATTATTAAAAATCATTATTATGCCATATCATCAATTTAAAGTCAGTGAATGTATTCCGGAGCGTCTGCATCATGCAGTAGACAAGGGAGCTGACGAAGATCTTACCGACGCACTGCCGTTGGGATATCTGAACACCATTCCCGGAACAATTTCGGAAAGAGGCTGTGCATATTGTGGTGCAAAACATGTGATTGGAACTCCGATGAAGGATGTAATCCATCTGAGTCACGGTCCTGTGGGTTGTACTTACGACACATGGCAAACCAAACGCTATATAAGCGACGATGGTAACTTTCAGTTGAAATACACTTTTGCATCGGATGTAAAAGAATCGAATGTAGTGTTCGGAGCTGAAAAAATGCTGAAAAAGAATATTGTCGAAGCTTTTAAAGCTTTTCCTCAGATTCATAATATGAATATTTACTCAACCTGTGCTACGGCTTTGATTGGTGATGACATCAATGCAGTGGCTGAGGATGTGATGGAGGAAATGCCCGATAAAAAGATTTTTGTATGTAACTCTCCAGGTTTTGCCGGTCCGAGTCAATCAGGTGGTCACCACAAAATCAACCTTCAGTTTTTGAATCAATGGGTAGGGACCGGAGAACCGGAAATTTACAGCAAACATGTCATTAATTACATTGGCGAATACAATATTCAGGGTGATCAGGAAATCATGCGTGATTATTTCTTGCGAATGGGAATTCAAATTCTGGCCACATTTACAGGTAATGGGCGTTTTGACGACCTTCGTTGTATACACAAAGCTCAGCTGAATGTACTGGAATGTGCCCGTTCGGCAGAATATATTTGCGATGAGTTGCGTGTTCGCTACGGAATTCCTCGTATGGATATTGATGGATTCGGGTTCGAAGCCACTGCAGATTCGTTACGAAAAATTGGCTACTTCTTCGGCATCGAAGATAAAGCTGAACAAATTATTGCTGAAGAGTATGCCCGTTGGAAACCCGAACTTGACTGGTATGCTGCCCGCTTACAGGGAGTGAGAATGTGTTTGTGGCCTGGTGGTTCTAAACTTTGGCACTGGTCACACATGCTGAAAGCTGAAATGGGTATCAATGTAGTATCGGTTTATACCAAGTTCGGTCATCAGGGCGATATGGAAAAAGGCGTTTCGCGTTGCGAACCCGGTACGTTGGCTATCGACGATCCGAATGAGTTGGAAAGTGTGGAAGCCATGTACGAACTGAAACCGGATTTGATCATGACAGGTAAACGTCCTGGCGAGGTTGCTAAAAAAATCCGTGTTCCATATCTGAACGTTCATGGTTATCACAATGGACCTTACAAAGGATTTGAAGGCTGGGTGCGTTTGGCCAGAGATATTTATAACTGTGTTTATTCTCCGGCACATAGCTTGGTTCATTTAGATATTAGCAAAGACGAAATTCCCACAGACAAAGGTTTTGCTACCCGTGAATCATTGTCGGATGCGAACCTGAGTGACGAAATCAAAAATTCAACAGAATTAAGGGAATATACAGGTGATTATGATCCAATTCCAAGACTTCGTAAAAAAATGGAAGAAAATCAATATACATTTCCAGATCCGGTAACAGGAGAATGGAGACAAGTGCCTCTGGAAACGATATTAAAAGGCAAAATAGTTGATGTTGAATAAATTTTTTAAATAAAAGATTATGGATAATAAGATTGCCCAAGAAAAAATGGCTCAACTGGAATGGTATATCACCAAACACTGTTTATGGCAATACAACTCACGCGGATGGGATAGGTTAATTCAAAATGAACGAATTTTGACCAAGACTAAGCAAATACTTCGTGGGGAAAATGCCAAAGATGATGATACTACTGCTGACAGGTATTATTGGAGTGAAGCAATGTCATTGCAGGGAGCATTCAAAAGATATTTTCCCTGGGTTGCTGAAACATCGAAAGAAGATATAGCTCAAATTCTGGACTTGCTGAAGGAACGAATGGATCACACGATGGTTCATGCTTCACTGAATCAAGAACTAGTTAAGGAGAAGTATTAATAAAATGTAGTTTTCGGTAAGCAAAATCGGTTAGAGCTAAAAAATAACGGTTTAGTTAACAATAGCTCCGTTCTCTACCAGTTTTGTTTTCCAAAGGTATTAACTAACATAAAAAGTAAAATTATGAGTTGTAATTTAAAAGCAAAAGATAGAGTCGGAGTTATTAACCCAATCTTTACCTGTCAGCCAGCTGGAGCACAGTATGTAAGTATTGGTGTAAAGGATTGTATAGGTCTTGTTCACGGTGGTCAGGGTTGTGTAATGTTTGTGCGACTTACAATGTCTCAACATTTTAAAGAAAGTTTTGAGTTGGCATCTTCATCACTTCACGAAGATGCTGCGGTATTTGGGGCATTACATCGGGTAGAACAAGGGGTGGATGTATTATTAATGCGCTATCCTGAACTGAAAATTATTCCAATTATCACTACTTGTTCTACCGAAGTAATTGGTGATGATATTGATGGTGTGGTTATTAAACTGGAGGAAGGACTTCTGAAAACGAAATATCCCGATAGAGAAGTACATCTGATTCCGATACATACTCCGAGTTTTGTGGGTAGCCAGATAAGTGGGTATGATGTAGCTGTAAAAGCATTTGTAGAACATTTTGCAAAGAAAGAAGCTGAATCAAACGGTAAAATCAACCTGATAACGGGTTGGGTTAATCCGGCAGATGTTACTGAATTGAAAGCATTAATTGGCGAAATGAATGTGGATGCCACCGTATTATTTGAAATTGAAACATTTGATGCTCCCATCATGCCTACGGGTAACCATGTCGGACATGGTGAAACTACCATTGCCGATTTACAGGGAACAGCTAACGCTGTCGGGACTATAGCTCTGAACAAATACGAAGGTGGAAAAGCTGCAAAATATCTTCAGGATGAATTTGAAGTACCGGCAATCATCGGGCCTACACCAATAGGAATTCGTAATACCGATACTTTCCTTGCCAATGTAAAGAAAATGACTGGGAAAGCTATTCCGGAATCATTGGTTCGTAAACGCGGTATTGCATTGGATGCTATTGCCGATGTATCGCACATGTTCCTTACTGGCAAAAAAGTAGCTATCTACGGAAATCCGGATTTGGTAATAGGGTTAGCCGAATACTGTATTGATCTGGAAATGGAACCTGTATTGCTTCTTTTGGGAGATGACAATACTGGCTATAAAAATGATCCACGTATCACTGCTATGACAGAAAATGTAAAATTTGATATGGAAGTGGTAACCAATGCCGACTTTTGGGAACTGGAAGACCGAATCAAAAACAAAGGATTGAAATTAGATTTGATTCTGGGTCACTCAAAAGGTCGTTTTGTGGCCATTGACAATAACATACCGATGGTTCGTGTAGGCTATCCTGTTTACGACCGTGCCGGTGGATTCCGTCATCCGGTGGTTGGCTATGAAGGTGCTATCTGGTTAGCCGAAGAAATGGCGAACCATATTTTTACCGATATGGAATA
>DAIQOQ010000021.1:0-21374 GCA_036787795.1 Paludibacter sp.
TACAAGACTGTTTATCTGAATTTTGCTTTCAGAAAACAGATCATTAAATATTATTACTTATACAGATGTCATTGTTAAGGGAATGATACTGATTCAACTTATTAAAAAACTACATTTAACAACAAAATACTTTATGATAATAAACTACATAACCCATTATACTCCTGAAATTATTGTTCCAAATTCATATTATACAGAAAATTATGGAATTTCCAATGAGGATATTATTTCAAAAAGCGGCATTAAACAAAGAAGGCGCATTCGCCCCGATGAAAACAGCAATACAATGGCAATTGAAGCTGTGAAGAAGGCTTATAATAATTTGCCATTTCCTATAAATGAAATAGACTTAATAATCGGTGGAACATATACACCTTTCGATACCATCGGTACAGTAGCTCATGCCGTTCAAAAAGAGTTTAATATCACAAATTCAAAATGCTTTACTGTAGATTCGGCCTGTTCTTCCTTTGTAAATGCGATGGAAATTGTTGACTGTTATTTTGCCAATAACAAAGCGAGTAAAGCATTAGTAGTTATTTCTGAAAATAACAGTGCATACAATGATGAAACGGATAAAAAATCAAATTTTTTATGGGGCGACGGAGCCGCAGCAATATTTATCAGTAATGAAAAATATTCCGACAAAGATTTCGAAGTTCTGGATGTAAACACCACCGGTTTAGGACATATTGGGAAAAGTATGGAGGCTATTTATTTAAGGCCCGGTCAAGGAGGATTACAGATGCCTTTCGGAAAAGATGTATTTCAATATGCCTGTACCTATATGATCCGGGAAACTGAACAGATTTTAGCCAAAAACGGTCTTTCGATCGATCAACTAAGCTATTTTATTCCCCATCAAGCCAATTCGAGAATCATAGATTACGTGGCAAAAAGATTGAAGTTAGATCCGGTTCGTGCACTGACCAATATGGAACAATATGGAAATACCGGTTCGGCAAGTACTCCAATCGTTTTGTCCCAGAATTGGGAAAGATTTAAAGCAGGCGATACAATTGCCATTTCTGTTTTTGGAGGAGGTTACTCCAGTGGATCTCTATTATTAAAGAAGTTATAAAGTTACAGTGGCCTTATATCAATCATATTTTTAATGATATAGAATGATAAGGAAAATCGGACAACAATTTAATTATAAAAAAAATGGACATCACAATTTTTGGCGGAATCGGAAAAACCGGGCTTTTGGTTTTCCAGAAAATGTTGGATAAAGGACATAGCGTTACTGCCTATGCACGTACGCCTTCAAAGATTCCCTTCCAACACCATCGGCTCAAAATAGTGAAGGGAGAATTGACCGAAAAAAATATCTTTAATTGACTTTCAATGCTAAAATGAAAAAAATGAAAATGGAAAAGAAAATACAACCATCAGATATTCAAATGATAGAGAATCAGGTTATTTCTAAAAATCAGGGGGTAATTGAATCAAAAATAATATATAAAGCACATGATGCTAAAGACCTAAATACTAAACCAGTTGATCTAAGTGAATTAATGGCAGAGTTTAGAGAAAACATATTACTCATGTTTTTGATGTAAAATACGAGAGCTTAGGACAAGTCATACAAGAGAAGACGGATTTGAATAATTATATATTAATGAACTTAGAGTAGATGAATCGTAAGCAACAACCAACGCATCGTTTATGAAAGATTTTAGAGCAAATTCATTAGAACTACATGTGAATTAACAATGGAAGCTACGCGAAAAATTAATATCTCAATTTCTGATTTACCTATTGAAAAATTTAAAATAATAAATGATGTTATCGAATACATTCATAGTACAAAAAAGAATTAGAGCATTAACGATATGCATCTTATTGCCAATATTCCTTGGTACAAGTACAACAAATGCACAGCTGTTTCAAGATTCGGCTACGTTGAACCTGATCAAAAAGGATATTGATTGCATTTATAATATGCAGTTTACGAATGCCCAGGAAATTTACCAGAAGATAAAGAAAGCATACCCAAATCATCCTGTTTTACTTCTTCTCAAAGGAATGCAAGCTTACTGGGAAAATTACCCGCTGCTTAGTACAGCTTCCGCCCATATCCCATTTGAAGAGGATTTGCGCCAATGTATCCGGTTATCGAGTAAAAATAAAGTTCCGGCTTATGAGGCGGAATATTTACTGACTAACCTGTGTGCAAGGGGAATGCTTTTACAGTATTATAATGAGAATAAACTTACGTCAAATGTGATTCCTCTTGCAGCAGGTACCTATGGCAAAGTGAGACATGCTTTCGATTTTACCAATGTTTGTACGGATTTACAATATTATACAGGAGTTTACAATTATTATCGGGAGGCCTACCCCAAAGCGAATCCGGGTTATAAACCTCTGGTTTTTCTTATGCCATCCGGAAATATGAAAGTTGGATTAACGGAATTGCATAATGCTGCCATCAACGGAGTTGTGCTAAGAGCTGAATCTTATTATTTATTGGCAGGAATTTATTTAAACTTTGAAAATAAATACCAACAGGCTCTTTATTACTGTGAATCTCTCAATAAGCTGTATCCTAATAATGTACTATACCTTTCCCTGTATATCAAAAATCTACTACTTCTGAAAAAATATGATGAAGCTGAAAAAATGATTATTAGCTCACAGAAAGAAATGAAAAATAAATATTTTCAAGCACAGCTCAACATCTTTCAAGGACTTTTGAAGGAAAAAAAGTATCATGACAATAACCTGGCTGAACAATATTATCATTCAGGAATCAGCAAGCTATCCTCTTTTGGTGAGTATGGGAATGAATGTATGGCGTATGGATATTTTGGTCTAAGCCGTATAAGTAATCTCAAAAGTGAAACCAGTAGCGGAAAACAGTTTAGGGGAAAAGCTATGAAGCTGGCTGTTTTCAAGCAGATTAATTTTGATAAATAGTAATTGCAAAAAATAATTCACTTTTAATGTACAGATAATTGATTCATTAAATCTACTAAGTCATCATCAAAAAATCAGACCAATTGTAGAATCAATTATCGTTAATAAGTTTGGATAGAAAAATTGGAAGCAACGCCCAATGTCGTTTTAGGGAGACAACAAAGAAAAAATAGATAATTTATTATTAAATAAAAAATGAAACAAGGTATGAAAAAGACAATTTTATTTACTCTGGCAGTACTTTCGCTTATGAGCTGTAGTCATAAAGAAAAAGAAGAAGGCGCCTCAGACCCTCAGGTAATACTAACTGAAGTAACAAAAGTAAATAGTGCCGGAGATTTGCACTATAGCGGCAGCATTGAAGCATTCCAAACGATACCACTTACATTTCAAACCACGGGTACAGTGCTTAAGGTGCTCGTGAATGCCGGAGATGCCGTTCGCAAAGGACAATTACTGGCAACAATTGACAAGGCAGATGCTTTAAGCATGTATCAGGTAGCCAATGCTAAATACAAACAGGCCAAAGATGCTTACAACCGGATGAAAGAAGTGCATGATAACGGAAGCTTATCTGAAATAAAATGGGTGGAAATGGAGTCAAACCTGGAACAAGCACTGTCTTCAACGGCACTGGCTAAAAATAATCTGAGCAAATGTGTACTCTATGCCCCCGACAACGGGATTATTGGTCGACGTAACATAGAACCGGGCATGTCTTCACTGGGAAACCCGATTGCACCGCTGGAATTAGTGAAAATTGAAACAGTATATGTCAAAATCAGTGTACCGGAGAATGAGATAGGAAAGATAAAAAAAGGGCTGAAAGCTTCTTTCAAAGTGTCGGCTCTCGAAGATAAGGTTTTTGAAGGCACTGTCACCAATGTAGGCGTAGTAGCCGATCAGATATCCCGAACTTATGAAGTAAAAATTACCGTGAAAAATCCGGGTTTATTATTAAAACCAGGTATGGTTTGCGATGTGAACTTAGGTATAACGACGAACAAGGAAGTATTGTCCGTAGCTTATCAAGCAGTAGATAAAGACAAGGATAATAATAACTTTGTATTTGTGGCTGATCTTGCAAAAAAGATAGTACGGAAAAGAATCATCAAAACAGGTAATTATCAAAATGATAATATTGAAGTACTTTCTGGCTTATCAGCTGGTGAACAAGTGGTGAAAGAAGGGGGAAAAAAATTGTCGGACAACAGTAAAATCTCGCTTTAATTATGAAACAGAAAAAAACAGGTTTTATAGGATGGGCAATGCGTTATCACAACATTGTCCTTATATTGGTTGGATTATTTGTTATATTCGGAGTCTATGCTTTATTAAATATGCCCCGAAATGAATTTCCAAATTTTACTATTCGGCAAGGCTTAGTTGTAGGAATTTACCCTGGGGCCAGTTCTTCCGAAGTAGAAACTCAATTAACGAAAGAGGTTGAGAATTATGTATTTGGGTTTAAAGAGGTGAAAAAATCTAAAACCTATTCTCAGTCCAAAGAAGGAATGATGATCTTGTATGTCGAATTAAATGACAATGTAAAAGATGCAGATGCTTTTTGGTCTAAACTGAAACATGGACTCACTGAGCTCAAATCAACGTTACCAAGCGGTGTAATGGCTCTAATCGGTAATAATGACTTTGGTGATACATCGGCTTTGTTGATAACCCTATCGTCGGATACAAAGAGCTACAAAGACATGGAAAATGAGCTTAAAAGACTCAAAACAGAATGTCGTAAAATTAGTTCGGTTTCAAAAATTAAGGATTATGGCATTCAAAAAGAAAAAATATATGTCAACGTTCAACCGGAAAAATTGAATGAATACAATGTAAAGTCCATATCGCTCCTTGCTTCTTACCAAACAAATGGAATGGTTTCATCTGCTGGCAAGCTCAAAAATGGAGAAAATAATTTATACGTTCATTTCCCTAATAATTTTAATTCGGAGAAAGATTTATCTGATCAAATCGTATATTCAGACCCTAACGGTGGCGTTGTTCGCTTAAAAGATATTGCTAAAATTGAACGTCGGAATGAAGATCCAGAGAGTTACATCCGCCAAAATGGGAAGAAGACTATTTTGCTTTCGCTGGAAATGCAACAAGGAAATAATGTGGTTCAGTTTGGTAAAGATGTTGATAAAGCATTGGCAGTATTCAAAAAACAATGTCCCAAAGACATTCAGGTAAACGTAATATCTAACTTACCAAAATATGTAGATGATTCCGTTACAAACTTTATGCATGAATTTATAATTGCAATTATTTCTGTGTTACTTGTGGTTATGTTTTTATTGCCTAAAAAAGTTGCTACAATTGCCGGAGTTACGGTGCCAATTGCTGTGCTTATTACGCTTGGCGTGTTGTATTTTATAGGCATTGAACTGAATACCGTTTCGTTAGCAGCACTGATTATCGTATTAGGAATGATTGTTGACAATGCCATTGTGGTGATTGATAATTACGTAGAAAAGAAAGATCACGGCATGTCCTCCTGGCACGCAGCCATAAAAAGCGCACGCGAATTGGTAACGCCTATTATTAGTGCTACACTTGCAATTTGCGCCGCATATATTCCTCTTGGACTCATGTTGCCAGGTACTTCAGGTGACTTTGTACACGATCTACCAATAGTAATATGCGTAGCTCTGGCTGTATCAGTAATTGTAGCTCTACTTGTTGTTCCATTTCTCAATTTCTTTTTTATTAAAAAAGGATTGAAATCTGCAGAGAAGAAAGATGATAAGAAAAGTATGCTGGACAGATTGCAAATTTTCTTTGATGCGACATTAGAAAAAGCATTTAGATATCCAAAAATCACTATCGGGTTAGGCATTGGTTCCATTCTCCTTGCCGTAGTAATATTTAAATCAGTTGACCAGCAGCTATTTCCGAATGTCGAACGTAATCAGTTTGCTGTAGAAGTTTATTTGCCAACCGGAGCATCGTTGGAAAGCACATCAAAGGTTATGAATACCTTGGAAATAGCACTAAAGAAAGATGATCGCATTAATACTGTCACCAGCTTTGTTGGGACTAGCTCACCCCGCTTCCATAGCGTGTATGCGCCCAACATGGCAAGTGCAAACTATGGTCAACTACTAGTTAACACAACATCTAATGAAGCCACCGAAAAAGTTTGCGAAGAATTTGACAAGAAGTTCGCAAACACTTTTCCAAATGCTCACATTAAATGGAAAATTCTTTCGATGCAAAGCACTAAAGCACCTATTGAGGTTCGCATTGTAGGCGACTCAATTAAAGATTTACGCAATGTAGAAGCAAGGATTGACTCTATCATCAAACCGGTGAAAAGCATTACTTGGTTACGTTCAGACTGGGACCAGAAACAACAGAATGTACGCGTGGAAATGGAAAAAGATAAGGCAGCCCGTATGGGTTATTCTAAATCTGCTGTTGCCACATCGCTTATGATTGGCATTGATGGAATTCCGCTTACGACCATTTGGGAAGACGATTATCCGGTGCAAGTCCGCCTGTCTCAAGATAATGGAAAGAAGAAGGATGTAGACTACCTTGGAAATCAGACAGTCACTTCACCAATGAGCTTCTCTTCTATTCCACTACGTTCGTTTGCTACATTCATACCGGAATGGACAGAAGGAACTATTGTTCACCGCAACGGAACAAGGACATTAACTGTGCAAATAGATGTAGATTCGAAAGTTATGGCATCAAGTGTATTAGCTAAGATCAGGCCAAGCATCGACAAACTAAAATTGCCGGAAGGAGTTTCAATTAATTATGGCGGTGAAGCTGAAGGATCAGTTGAAACATTTGTGCCCATGGCTGAAGCGTTATTGATAAGCATTATAATAATTTTCTTTATACTCTTGTTTCAATTCAAACAAGTGAAACTCGCTTCGCTTGTTTTATCGACTATGCTATTGGGTTTGCCTGGTGCTGCCATTGGGTTATATGTTACCGGTTATCCATTCGGTCTTACAGCTTTTATGGGTATAACCAGTCTGTGTGGAATTGTAGTTCGTAACGGAATCATCTTAATAGATTATCTTCAAGAATTAAGAACTTTACACGGTATGAATGTGAGAGAAGCTGCTCTAGCAGCCGGAAAGCGACGTATGCGTCCAATATTCCTGACCTCGGCTGCAGCTGCTGTAGGTGTTATTCCAATGATTGCAAGCGGATCAACACTTTGGGGTCCATTAGGGTCGGTAATATGCTTTGGTTTAATTATTTCAATGATACTTACATTGTTTATTCTGCCGGTATTGTATACAGTTATCTATCGCGATAAAAAGGGAGGGAAAAAAATAGAAAAACATATTCCTTATACTAACATAAAAAAAACTATTCCAATAATAATCGTACTTATAGCAGCAGGAACTGTTTTACCCCTTTCCAGCCATGCTCAGAGCCGAACTCTTTCGATAGATTCTTGCAAAATTTATGCACTTAAATACAATAAAACAATTAAGAATGCAGATTTAGATGTGAAAAGTGCGTTGGAGACAAAGAAGAGTACCTATACTAACTATTTTCCAAAGGTAAGCGCCATGGGAATGGCAATGAAATCGGCAGATTATCTGGTTAAAGGAACGATACCATCCATGAATCTCCCGGTATACGATGGTACACTGGCAAATTTAGCAAGTGCTACCCAATATGCTTATGTTCCAAATATTCCAATAAAAACATTAAACTATATGAATATGGCAAGTATTTCGGTTACTCAACCACTTTTTGCTGGTGGACGCATTGTCAATGGAAATAAACTGGCTAAGATTGGTTATGAAGTTAGTCAGGAAAAAAAGTTGATGAGTAGTACAGAAGTGCTGGTTAAAACAGAAAACTTATATTGGAATACGATTGCATTACAAGATAAGCTGACCACCTTGGATAGCTACGAGAAGTTACTCAACCAGTTACTTTCGGATGTAAGCGTCTCGGTAAAGGCCGGACTAACTCAACGAAGCGATTTGCTTAAAGTTCAGCTTAAAATGAATGAGGTGGAAATGAATAAAATGAAACTGGAGAATGGAATCAATTTATCAACAAGAGCATTGTGCCAACACATTGGCATTTCATACGATAGTACTCTGCAATTGATTCAGCCATTAGTTCCAACCGAGTTACCACAATCGACCAGCGAAAACAGTGATGTTGTAAAAAACAGACATGAATATCAATTATTAAACAAATCACTGGAAGTCGAAAAATTACAAAAGAAAATGGTTTTAGGAGAATATCTCCCTCAGGTTGCACTTGGAGGAATTGGATTTGTCAACGATATTGCACATACAACCAGTTCCAATGCACTTGCTTATGTTTCGGTGTCTATTCCTATTTCAGATTGGTGGGGAGGATCTCATAAACTCAAAGAAAGTCAATTCAAAATTGAACAAGCTACCAATAAACTGAATGAAACAAGCGAGCTACTGAACCTGCAAATTGAACAAGCCAAGAATGAACTGAATGAAACCCGGTTTCAGATTAAAACAAGCCAGTCTTCAATAGATCAGGCAAAAGAAAATCTGAAAGTAGTGAATGATAATTACAAAGCCGGAGCTTCATCTATGTCCGATTTATTAGAAGCACAAACACTGTATCAGGATGCTCAAAATCAACTCAGCGATGCTATCTGTACTTACAAAATCAAGAAGGCAAACTATCTGTCCGCTATAGGAAAGTATTGAGAAGTAACAAGTAGTAAACAAAAGAGTCTTTGTTCTTAATTGAACAAAGACTCTTTTGTTTTAAATAACATCAGAATTAAGTAATCAACAATATGTAATGATCTGTTTTCTTGTAACCAATATTAAGATAAACTGACTTGTAACTACTTCTATTTCTTCTTTCCTTTATCAAAACACTTGTCGAAATAAAGTAGTTGATATTGAATGGAGTTTGTCCAGTATTCCCAATTATGATCCCCGGGACGTTCAATATAGTCATGATCAATTTTTAAAGACAATAAGCGACGGTGCAAACCAGCATTTATCTGGTAAAAGAAATCGGAGACACCACAATCAATGATTAAATTGAGTTCATTATTTGTCAGAGATTCAACCATATTTACCACCGAACGATTATCCCATTCGCGGGGATTGCTTTCAATTGAACCAATACGTTTCGCAATATCAAATTTCTTGGTCGAAGTTCTCAAATCCACTCCTCCACTCATGCTTCCTGCATTAGCAAATAGATTCTTATTGCGAATGGCTATATACAAAGCTCCATGTCCACCCATGCTCAGACCTGTGATGGCCCTTTGCGAACGTTCAGAAATAGTAGTATAGTGAGCATCAACATAAGGCAATAAATCTTTAGTTATATAAGATTCGTACTGCGATGTGGAATCAATCGGACTATCCATATACCAACTGCTGTAACCACCATCGGGACAAACCAGAATAAATTGATGCTCGGTAGCCAACGTCTTGATGGCCGGAACGGTTTTTACCCATTTTGCATAGTTATCGCTATAACCATGAAGTAAATATACTACCGGATAATGTTTTTTCGCGGAATAATTTTCCGGAACAATAACCACACTTTTGATTTCTTTTTTCATTTTTGTTGAAAAGACCGAAACAGTATCAACCTGAACGCGGGAGAAAGCAAATGCACAAATACATAATGCTGCTAAAAGAAGATTTAATCGTTTCATAAAAAGTTCGTATAGTTTGTTTGCGTGTGTATCTGACCCCAAAAGGCAATAATAGTTTAACTGCAAAAATAATAATTTAGATTCAATTAAAAATATCAACCGAAACAAGAAGTAAAAGTACAAAAAAACGGAGAAGCCCGAAAATCAGGCTTCTCCGGAGATGAAGGAAATCAACTGTTTTTTAATTGGATTTCTTAGTTTTCAACAATTCAGAAAAGACTAACGCTTCGTCAGCCGTATGCGTCTGCACACTTGTAACATTGGTATACTCATTAGAAATATAAGCAATCACTTGCGAGAGACAAATCTTTCCATCCCGACTTGTCACCACCTCAAGTCTTAAACCATCACTCATTGATGGTTTAAGATCTTTTAATTCCTTCAAATTACGGGTTTCAATCAGCCGGACTAATTTGTCACGTTCATTCACATGAAAGTAAAATTCCAAAGTTTTAAGCTTTTGATGACTTACAGCAGAAATGTAATGCCCTTTTTGAAAAAAAAGAATGAATATAGCTGTAACTATAGCTGTAAACCCAAGAAGCATAAACAAAGGCGGGAAAATACTACTTGTTTCCCATACTAAAACAGAATGCGCAACAAAGGAGATTATACCAACCGCAAAAAGCAGAATAATACGTAGTGGAGATTTTTTAGCTTTGTAGACGATACTTTTATCCATGTTCTCCAAAACATGGTCAATTGATTCATTTTTTTCCATAAGAATATATTGTTAGGTGTGAGCAAAAGGGATTTGCTCACAAACTTTCATTTGTAAATTTATTATTTTGAATACGATAAAATGTTCCGCTTATGCGGTAAAGAGAAAGAAGCAATGAATCAAATCAGGAGCTTACGGAGATAATAGAGATAATAGCCATCCAGCTGTTTATAGGCCGACTTAAGCAAAAAGCCGGTATAACCTATACAGTATTGACTATTCATCAACTGCACGGAATGGTTTATGCGAAAAAGATTAGACAGCGATGGAAGGAGACGGGATGTTACATACTGAAACGAGTGCGAAAGACGGATTTGTTCATTGCCTGCGGCTACAGACAGAAACAAATCGGTAGCCGAAAATACACTTTGATGTTGATCTGCTAAAGGCTTATTAGTTGCAATTTGGTTTGCATCAAGCCTGATACTTTCATTTCGGGAAACGAACGTAAATGCTACTCCCATAAAAAGAGCAACAGACAACAGACAATATGTAAAGAAACGTTTCACGCTACAAAAGTACAATATATAAAAGAGTTACGCAACTTTAGTGAAAACAGCCGAAAACCGGGAAGCATTTAAATCCGATTAGGCTTACTCAACTTGTTTAGTTCGTTAGCTTGATAATATCTTTTCAAAGCAAACACTGTTCTCCACCTTTTCATATTGCCCATAATTGGGAATAAGGTGGTAAGCGTTTTTAGTATACAATCTGATGGCTTCAGGTTGTCTTTTCCCTGTTTCCAAAACACATTTCGAAACATTTAGTTCTACAGCCCATGTTTCCAACTCCTTCAAAATTATTGAAGCTACTCCTTTTCCGCGGCTAGTGGGTGTTACAAACATACGCTTCACTTCCATCGAGTCCGGTGTAAAAGCTTTTATGGCTCCACATCCCACAGGTCTTTCATCGTCGTAAGCCACAACAACTTCTTTTATTTTGTCTATCTTATTAAACTGCGCATAAAAGCCATGTTCTTCTCCGTCACGGTTACGCAGATCGGCATCGAGTGCCGCAACCAATTTCCGGAAATCAAGATTATCCGAATTTGTTCTGAGACAATAAATCATCCTGTTCAATCTCTTTTTTATTAATTACTCCGATAGGAAACCATCACTTTCAGAGCATTTCTAACACAGGTTCCCACTCTCCATCCCGATTGATATGCCGGTGATCTGGATGTAATATCATTACTGGTCGATCGACCGGCTGAAATAATAACCAGGCTCACAATAAATAGAATCACGATAAAAATTTTGTTTCGTTTTTTCTTTTCCATGTCACTGTTGTGTATTTAACGATGCAAACATACAAAATCGACTTAACATCTCCAAACTTTTCTGAATATACTTTGCATGCATGGCTGAAAAAATGCCTTTTATCTGGATTCAGATACTTCAAACAAACTCAGAACATCAGGTTTCAATGTACTGTTTCGCGGTATCGGGGTTCACACCGGCTTGTCTATGGACGGAAATAATTCTATCTTTGCAATAAAATCCGGTTTTAGCTCTATTATTGCATATTAATAACCCATAAATACAAAATCTTATGTTTAAAACAAATCAGTACTTCGATGGAAAAGTAGTTTCTATCGGATTGGAATCAGCCGAAGGAAAATCCACTGTTGGTGTAATGGCAGCAGGTGAATATGAATTCGGAACAGCTACCATAGAAGTTATGACCGTTATATCGGGACAACTCACCATCCAGCAACCGGGCGAAACCGAATGGAAAACCTACAAAAAATTCGAAAGTTTTGTTGTAGCCAAAGACGTAAAATTCAAGGTGAAATGCACCGAAGATACACCCTATCTCTGTTTGTATAAATAAAACACTAAATTTATAAATAGGTCTACCTAAAGAGCTTGGTTCGGAATAGAACCAAGCCCTTTAGGTTTTTTATATCTATAAATCAAAACAGGTCAATTATGAATTATGCATTGTGAATTATGCATTAATAAGCTATCTTTGCGCCGAAATAAAAAAACGCTCTATGTCTTTCAATCATTCTGAAACAAACACTCCACATACTCCTGAGCTACCCTATAAAATGTTGGTGCTCGATCTTGATGATACATTGCTCCACGACGATCATAGCATTTCAAGCCGCAACAAAGAACTATTGACCCGTGCACAAAACATGGGTGTAAAGATAGTCCTGGCTTCCGGGCGACCTACACCTGCCATGCTGCAATATGCCGAAGAACTGGAACTGGCGAAATACGATTCTTACCTGATTTCGTTCAACGGAGCTGTGGTGACTTCGATGAAAACCAACGAAATTCTGTTCGAAAAGAGTCTTACACGCGACGAAATTCATAGTCTGTACGATTTCAGCGTAGAGAACAAGCTGCACATCATCACCTATTCCGGCAAAGGAGTGATAAGCGAAACCGACTCCGAATACATAGACGTAGAGCTAAACCTCACCGGCCTTCCTCACTATAAAGTTCCTGATTTCAAGGCGGAAGTTAGCACATCGGCCGTGAAATGCATTATGCTCGAAGAACCCTCCTACCTCAAAGAAATGGAGACAAAGCTTAAAGCCGAACGAACCGACCTGAGTGTGTCGCGCTCAAAACCTTTTTTTCTGGAAGTAGCCTCTAAGGGCATTGACAAAGCTGCCAGTATCGACTTTCTGGCTAAACGACTCGGAATAAAACAAAGTGAAGTTATAGCCGTAGGTAATGCCGGCAACGATTTAAGCATGGTACGCTACGCCGGACTCGGTGTATGGGTAGACAATGTGGCCCCCGAACTACGCCATGAAGCTGACGTGGTGGTGGCTTCCAACAACAACGATGGAGTGGCAGAAGTTATCGAAAGATTTATTCTTCAGTAAAGCGGTTAATAGATCACACAGCATTATGTTCTGTTCTTTATATGGCAAGTTAAATAACACACCCTCACCCGTGTTGATAAGATAGAATCCTCTCCGTTTTTTCTCTTATCAAATCAAACTCATTTTCCATTTTTTGTCCCCTTGTTTACGTTCCAACCTGTAGTTCTGTTTTTGCTACAAACATCCAAACACACTCCCCTCTTTTTCTTATTTTTTTTGTAAAAAAAATACGTGTCCTAAAAGTTGTCGACTATACTTTTACAAATCACTATAAATAAAGTAATTGAAAAAACGCTTGTCTCACTTTTTCATGGCTCTTTTTTTTGTTGAGTTATTTGTTTGATCTAATTTAGCATCACGAAAAGGACTTCAATATAGCCGGTAGCTTATTGCTTTTTTATTTTCGTTTAATGAAGAAACAGTATTTAGTACAATGATCATTATGGAACACTCGTTATATGACTTTATGAATATGATTTTGATTGTGGCTTGTGCAGCCATGTCAATGGTATTTCTGGCGGTTCAGCTACCGTCCGATAAAGGCATAAAAAAATATCGCAAATCACTTCGTTTTTTGGCAAGCGCCTATTTAATCATGTCCGTCATCGGACTATTGGTTCTGGTGCTCGATTTACCGGTAGTAAACCTCATTCCGATGGAAAACCTGATTGTTGCCTCGCTGCAGGCTCCGCTGTTTACTTTTACGCTTATTGTACTTATAAATCCTCAGTTTGTTACACGGTCTTACATCCTTAAACAACTGTATCCAACTGCTGCTTTTATCGTTCTGTACCTGGCAGTAGCTGCCCGATGGGGTAATCCGGTTATTACAAACCTTGAGGAACTAAAACTGCAGGCCTACCACCCGGCTGTCATGGTTCGGGAAATGTTTCTGATTTACTACGCCTGCCAGTTGATGTATCTGACCAAAGTATTTATTCGCCAAGCTAAAAAGTACGAAACAGAAATAGACAATTTCTTTTCAAACAGTTTTTTGTTACATCTCCCCGGGATACAATATTCTTTTTATTCAGCCCTTGTTGTAGGTATATCAACCTTAATTTCCTGTTTCATATTTACTGAAATAGCCACATTGATATTTACAATTGTTTATTGTCTGTTTTATGTCGTTTTCGGTCTTCATTATATTCAATATCCGCGTATTTTTAAAGATATAGAACAAGCTATCTATCCGCCCATAGATTCCAACACACAGCCTGAGAATACACAGCTGGCATGGAATCAATTAAAAACAGAAATTCTGAATGAACGATATTATCTAGTATACGGTGTTACCATCGAACAGATGGCGCAATACCTCAACATCAGTAGAGCAACACTGGCTTATTTCATCAATAGCGAAGAAGGCATGAATTTCAATGTATGGATCAATGCTCTCCGCACTCAATCGGCTGAAGAGCTGCTTACCGAGCATCCCGACTATTCGCTCACTCAAATAGCCGAGGTAATTAATTATGGCGACTCACCTATACCTTCCGACTTGCGTTACAAGCTGGCTTAGCTATAATTATTCTGTAAGTTATCAAATTCGGCTTTGTAACTTGTCGAGCGCACTATGTAAACTGTAAAGTTGACTTTGTAACTTTCAAAGTTAGCAATGCATTTTATTGAGCGAACGATGTAACTTGTCAAATCAACTTTGTAACCTGTCGGGCGCATTATGGAACTTGCAAAGTTCGCTTTGTAACTTTCAGAGCGAGCAATGTAACTTGTCGAGTTAACCATGTAAGTTGTCAAATCGACTTTGTAACCTGTCGAGCGCGTTATGCAACTTGCAAAATTGACTATGCAACTTTCAGAGCGAATCATGTAGTTTACTGAGCAAACCTTGTAATTTGCAAAGTCAATAATGTGGTTTGTATAGACTATCTTCCAAAAAACGAAAAGGCTTGCTCCATTTACGGAACAAGCCTTTTACGATATATATTTGCCAACACTTATCAGAATTGTTTAAACCCGATAATTCCGCGAACCTCGCAAGTCGCTTTAGTGACGTTTCCCTGCACTTTTGCTTTCCTCGTATAATGATTGTCAAAACGCAGGTTCCATTGGCTTAAATGGCTTTGATTTCCTCTCTGAGGAACTCTGTGAATCTCCTGTGCCAATTGCCTTATCAATATCACCGTAGCGAATCTGAAAGCCTCCATTTGCATGAGCATTTGTTGTAGCGAAGCGGCAAAACGAGTACGAAAGAAAAAAACGGCTAAATACCTCAGCATAGAGATAGCACGAGTACATACTTAAATCATCATATTCATGGCTTCACGAACTTCACCTAAAGTTTCAATTGCAGTTTGTCTTGCCTTTTTGATTCCATCTTGCAAAATACTCCTGACATAAGATTCGTCCTTTTCCAATTGAATACGCTTTTCTCTTATTTCTTTGAAATAACTGTTTAACGCATCTGCTGTAATTTGTTTCAATTTTCCTGACCCTGATTCTCCAATCTCTGCTGCAATCTCTTCCGGGCTAGTCCCCAAACAAAGAGATGATAACCTTAGTAAATTGGCAACCTCGGGTCTATTGACTGGGTCAAATGTGATATATCTTTCGGAATCAGTTTTTGCTGATTTAATCAACTTGTATGTTTCATCTTCAGTTGATTTTATCATAATACTATTATTCCTGCTCTTACTCATTTTTTGATTACCATCCAGTCCCAGAATCATGGGGGACTCACTTAATAGTCCTACCGGCTCAGGAAATACATTAGCATTAAACTTAGTATTAAACCTTTTAGCAATGGTTCGTGTCAATTCGATATGTGGTAACTGATCTTTACCAACAGGTACAACATTACTTTTGGAAAAAAGAATATCTGCTGCCTGATGCACCGGATACGTATACATTCCGGCATTAATAATTTCTTTTCCTGAAGCAGAAATTTCCTCTTTAACCGTTGGGTTCTTATTTAATTCCGAAAGAGATACAAGTGATAAAAACGGAACCAAAAGTTGATTCAATTCCGGGATATGACTGTGCGGGAAAATATAGGTATTATGTTGCTTTGGATCTAAACCACAGGCTAAATAATCTAATGTAAGTTCATACACATATTTTGAAATATCTTTGAAAACGTCACGATCCGTTAATACCTGATAATCTGCAATTAAAATATAGGTTTCAACACCGATATTTTGCAATTTTACCCGGTTAAGAATAGAACCAAAATAATGTCCAATATGTAAATTCCCGGTTGGCCTATCTCCTGTAAGAACTCTATACTTAGCAGGGTTTATATATAAATCCTTTTCTAATAATTTGCTTTTCAGAACAGCTTTATCAAATGATGCATTGGATATTCCAATTGTATCTTCTTTTGTCATTATTTAAAATTTTATTTACGATTTTCCAAGGGAAGCCTTCCGGTAGATTTAATCCCGCTAACAACAGTTCCCATTTTCTTTCAAGTTACGAGTTGCATGAAAGAGACCTCGTTAACAAGTAAAACGATATGTTTTAATATTATTTCCGTTAGAAACTTTGAGCCTCTGACTATAAACTACATTTTATAAAACACGCATTATTCTATCGGAATAGTTCTCTTTATGCGTTGATCCAACGAAGTAAGGGTCTCGGTAGTAGCTACCCCTTTAATTTCCTGAATTCTTCCGTTCAGCAATTCCATTAAATGTTCGTCGTTGCGGGCATAAAGTTTTATCAGGATGGTATATGAACCAAGCGTATATTGCGACTCAACAATTTCCGGTATTTTTTCCAGTTCGGCAACAACCTCTTTGTACATAGAGCCACGTTCGAGCGTTATGCCGATATATGCACACATTTGAAATCCGAGCATTTTGGGATTCACGGTGTACCCCGAGCCTGTAATAACATCAATGTCTATCAATCTTTGAACGCGTTGATGAATGGCAGCACGCGAAACTCCACATTCTTCGGCAACATCTTTAAATGGCATTCGTGCATTTTTTGTAATAATCTGCAAAATTTTTCGGTCTAATTGGTCTATCTTTTCCATTGCTATTGGTATTTAGTATTTTAATATACTTTTATTTTATATAGTTATTAATTCTCGCTTTGTAATGTTGGATATTTATAAATTTTCCTGACAGAATAAATTTGTCATTTAGGCAGCAAAATTACATATAATAAATGGAAATTAAAATATTATTCTCATATATAACTAAAAACGGATATAAAAGAATGATATTTATTTCAAAAAACTTTCTTTTTGACACAAAAACAGCCGAAATAAATTTATTTCGACTGTTTTTAAGTGTGCTATAAAAATAATTATCGACGTTGTTGTTGCATCTGTTGTTGCATTTGTTGCATTTGTTCTGCACTCATCTGAGGAGCTGCTGGAACAGATTTTTCGATAGAGAGTAATTCTACTTCGAAAATCAACATGGAGAATGGTTTGATAGCACCACGATCGGCAGCGCCATAAGCCAATTCCTGAGGAACATAGATTTTATATTTTGAACCTACAGGCATTAATTTCAATGCTTCAGTCCAACCTTTGATTACCTGATTTACCGGGAATACAACTGGTTGTTTACGGTCAACTGAACTATCAAATACGGTTCCGTTGATCAGAGTACCATGATAATTTACTTTTACTTTGCTTGTATCGGTTGGGATAGGACCATTACCTTTTTTGATAACTTCGTATTGTAAACCGCTTGCTGTAGTGATTACACCAGGTTTCTTTGCATTTGCAGCTAAGAATTTTTCACCGGCCAATTTGTTAGGACCATATTGTTTTTCCATTTTTTTAGCTTGCAGTCCGGTCATTGTTTTTCTCAAATATTCCTGAGCTTCAGCAGGTGTCATTTGGATTTTAGAACCTCTCATACCGTTTACTAACCCTTGTTTGATCAAGTCAATATCAACTTTCAATGTTGAATCGCCCATCAAACCTGATTTCTTTTGATCTTTCAAAGAAGTACCGATTTTTGTTCCCAGCTCCGCTAATTCGCTGGTTCCTTTTTCAACTTTACCTTTCATACCTTCATTCAAACCAGCCAACAAAGCTTCAATCGATTTTTTAGCCGAATCACCTTTGATATAATAGTTTTTAATACCATCACCGTTAGCCAAACCAAATGCATAGTTCAAACTATCAAGTTGAGTTTTTAAAGCAGGAAGTTTTGGCTTATTACTATTACATGAAGAAAATGCAAATGCGGCTACTAAAGCCACCGCCATGAATATATTCAGTTTTTTCATTTTTCTGTATATTTTTAATTTGTTGAATAATTATTTTGCCTGTTGTGGAGCTTGTTGAGGTGCTTGTTGAGGAGCAGATTGTCCTTGTGGCATTTGTCCCTGAGCAGGTGCTTGTTGTTGCATTTTAGCTTGTTGCATTTTCATCATCGTCTTTTGAACATATTCCTGAGCTTGCTTAGCTGTCATTCCTTTATCGAAACCATTTAAAGCATTTACCAATCCTTGTTTTACCAGTTTAGTATCAAATGCCAATGTTGAATCTCCCATTAAACCTTTAGCTTTTTGTTGTTTAAAAGAAGCGCCGATTTCAAGACCCAATTTGTACATTTCGCCTTTGTTAGCTCCCGATTTGTAAGCTTTATCCAACGCTTTCATTAAAGCAATGATAGGTTTGCTTGATGAATCGGATTTCATGTAGTAACTCTTAATACCATCACCATTAGCTAAACCAAGCGCATAATTCAAACTGTCATTCTGAGTTTTCAATGTCGCTTTTTTAGCATCGTATTTGCTGCACGAAGCAAGCATAAAAATGGCAACCAGCGCTACCAACGATAAAATACTTTGTTTTTTCATTTGTTTGTAAATTTATAATTTTTTATTTTTTTGTATCAGCGAAAATTATTTTTTTGAGCTCTTTGCAGATTTAGCACCTTTAGAGAATTTTACTGCTTTTGGCTGTTCAGTTGCTTTGGCTTCTACTTTTGGAGCTTCTTTAAACGGTTTCACGTCTAATAATTCAACTTCAAAAATCAAGGTTGCAAAACCTGGTATTACACCATTGCCGGCTCCTTTTTCACCATATCCCAATGTATATGGAACGAAAAATTTATATTTTGAACCAACCGACATAAGCTGTACACCTTCAGTCCAGCCCGGAATCACCTGATTAAGCGGAAATGAAATAGGTTCGCCACGGTCAATTGAGCTATCAAATTTTGTTCCATCAATCAAAAATCCCTGATAGTGTACTTTTACCGTATCAGTGGCATGAGGTTTAGGTCCGTCTTTCAATGTCAGAACTTTATATTGTAAACCACTTGCTGTTGTCTGAACACCTTCCTGAGTTTTGTTAGTAGCTAAGAATTTAGCACCGTCAGCTTTTTTTATTTCAGCATCTTTTACCTGAGCTTTAGCAATGTAATTTTTAAAATATTCTGTTGCCACCTCGCGCTTAATCAAGGCTGAATCCCCTTTCATAGCAGTAGAAAAACCTTTGATTAATAGATCAACATTCGATTTTCCACCTGGAATTGCTTTAATGTTTTTAGCAAAATCGGTTCCAACACTCAGTCCTAATGCATAACTCATAGAGTCAACGTCATTCACAAGAACTTGTACAGGCACCTGTGCGGCAGCTTTATCTGTTTTTTTGTTTTTCGCAGTTGCTGAAGTCAGAACAAGGCTTACAGCAGCAATAAATAAAATAGTTTTTTTCATTCTGTAATTATATTTTTTTTTAAGTATTATACGATATCCAATAATTCAACTTCAAAAATCAATGATGAATGTGGAGCTATAGCTTGTCCTGCTCCTTGTGCACCATAGGCTAGATCAGATGGAATAAATAATTTCCATTTTGAACCTACCGGCATTAACTGCAATGCTTCAACCCAACCACTGATAACTTGCGTTACACCAAATGTAGCTGGTTCACCGCGATCTACAGAACTATCAAAAACAGTTCCATCAATTAAAGTTCCGTGATAATGTACCTTTACAGAGTCGGTTGCTTCTGGTGTAACTCCCTCGCCTTTTGTTATAACTTCATATTGCAATCCACTGGGCAATGTAACCACTTCGGCACGTTTAGCATTAGCTTCCAAAAAGGCTTTTCCTTCGCCCTGAGCCTTTTCACTCATCTTTGCTTGTAGGTTTTGAAAAAAATCATTGATAACTGTTTGAGCTTCCTGATAACTGATTTCAGGCTCTTTTTGCTCCATTACATCTTGAATACCTTTGGCCAATTGAGCATAGTCTAAAGCGCTGACTCCGCTTCCTAACAAATTGTTACCTAAACTCAAACCCAATGCGTAACTTACTTTCTTCATGCTATATTTGTTGATAATTAATATTCTTTTTATCAGAAAAAACGCTGCAAAGATAGCTGATTTGTTGGATAATAGCGCGTTAATTTTTCAAAATTATCGAGATGAAACAACAATCGGTAATTTAATTTGTTTTCGAATTCCATGTTCCGGATTAAATAGTTCAAAATAAGCTATATAAATTCCAACGTTTGCAAGCTTGCCTTTGTCGGTTCTTCCGTCCCAAATAAAAGATCCATTACTTGCAAGCAAAATATTGGATGCTAATCGACAAATTTTGGCTCCGGCCTTATTCAAAATAATCACATTGGCCACATAACCATCCATGTTCGTCTTATAATGTATCAGGCAAACATCATCCACTCCGTCATTGTCCGGCGAAAAAGCCTCCGGCTCCGTCCAAACCATTTTTTCTGTTGTTTCAGAAGTTGCTATGCCCCTGTATTGCGAATTTTCGTATCCCGGTGTCCCGTGTTTTACCTCTGAAGCTGCAGAATGCCACGAATTTGCATTTTGAGTCGGCAAGTTCGGATTTATCCTTTCAAGCGACACTCCTTTCGGGTCTTTGATAAGTGCATGATGCCATTTCACGCTGTAAGTCAATTCATCATATATCGTATCTTTAGCCGAATTGGTCAAAACCAGCGTTGCACTTTCATTATTGAGCGAACTCCACTTGGTACTGATAATATTGCTCTCTTCCGGACTCTGATAATAATTACGAACTGAATCGGCATCAGTGCATAAAGCCAAATAAGCATGCGGCAACATCAACGTTTTGGGAGGAATCTTATTACCAGTGTTCAGGGTACCATCCTTTTTTCGGGTTGTAAATATCAAGTCCGACACGTTCAGTAACTTTTCAGAGTTGTTATAAATTTCCAGATATTCAGTTGAATTATCCGGATTGTCAAATAAAATTTCATTGAACAACAAATCACCGACTAATATTGGTTCTAT
>DAIQOQ010000351.1:0-2355 GCA_036787795.1 Paludibacter sp.
TAATTGCTTTTAGCTTTTTGCATTTTACGAAGGTGCGCATACCTCCGTACACATAGAGAGTATCATTCGACAACCGATACATTTTATTTTTCAGCACTTTATCTTTACTGATATCCAACACAATCTTGTTGCTGTTTGCATAATCTACGTGGATATCGGCAGATTTTTCGGCAACAAGGACTGAAAAATTTTCCACCGCAAAAGATTTCATTTCCGCTTCAGTGACTTCGTTTATTTTGTGTTTTTTCGAATCGATAAACAAGATCAATATGCTTCCTAAAACAAAAGCTGCGAAGGCTATAATGATGATTCTACTTATTTTCATGGTTTTGTATTATTCTTTAAAAGGATTAATAATTCAGACAGATCTGTTTCTGTCAACTTAAGTAATTGTACTTTATGCATAAAATTGGGTAAGTCGCTGTCAAAAAACTCTTTTTTCTCATTTTCGCGAATCACATCTACGGCATTGTCAGCCACAAAGAATCCGATGCCCCGCTTGTTGTCAATTATGCCAGCTTCCTGTAGGATGGCGTATGTTCGTAACAACGTGTTCCGGTTTACTTCAAAGTCTGCTGCCAAATCGCGTACAGAGGGTACGCGCTCACCCGGTGGAAGCTTTCCTTCCAGTATCTGGTGACAAAGGTTATCCGCAATTTGCTGGAAAATTCCTTTCGTCGATTTAAAATCCATACTCATAGTTGCTTTTCTTTAAGTTTGAAGTAGCCCAAGGGTAAAAAGAATAGCCAGGAGCAATAGAATAGACTGCATAACCATATTTCTACATTGCTGTGATTCGTAACAAACTTATGTTCCGGAATGGAAAGTTGCATACCTATAGTTTCCGGATAAAAGATATGCGATAGAAGGATCATGAACATTGCGGTTATAAAGACCAGCGATACGATTGAAATGACTATTTTTACCACAGGCATTTTATTAAAAAAGATCCGGACGCTGAAAATATAGACCCCTGTTGACACAAACATGAATATTGTTCCAAACATCATTAGGATGTTATTATTCATGTAGATACTTCTGAAGATGATTGCAAACTCAAAGGATGCGATTTGTGGTGTATGTTCAAATTTTCTCAGCACAAACAAGGCAGTTGCTTTGGCTAAATGAGCGTCAATCCAGAAGACCAGGAAAAACAAAATGGTGCCTGCTACAATCCGAATCAGGAACTGACTCACGAACTTTTCGAAAGTAGATGCTGGCATCAGTAGATAAGTGATGGTATCTGTCTTTGAGTTGAATGCCGGAAACGACATCCCGATAAATGCTCCTAAGCCAAACATACAAATAATGAACAACGGGACGTATTGTCTTTCATTAAAATCCGGAGCGGTATCCCTCATTGGCATTTGAATCAGCAGAATTATATATCCCAAGATAAATGCTCCGGCAATAGTAAACAGGTATTTTTTATAATTCAATAAGAAGTCATTGCGCATGAGCAGAGCGAATCTGCTTAAACTGAAAAAACGTGTTGATTCCATTTCGAGTAGGTTTAAATGGTTTTATGAATGATTGCATTAAACAAAAGTTCTATATCGATGTTTGATTCCGTTTCGCCGTTGGCCTGTTTCACCACCCGGTATCCAAACGGACATCTTTCGCTGTAAAGCACCTGATCGGAATCGGTAAACGAACTCACGGTGTCGAAATAAAGCTTCTGCGTTATTTCATTTGTGTTTTCCTGATAAATGATCACCCCGTTGTCAATCACCACTACTTCATCAATGATGGTATCAATGTCTTTCACCTGATGGGTAGAGATCAGTACCATTTGTTCGTCGGTAACGGAGCTGACCAGAATTTTTCTAAACTGGCTTTTCGAAGGGATGTCCAGCCCGTTGGTTGGCTCATCGAGTACCAGTACTTTGCAATTGGTGGACAAGGCAAAAGCAATAAGAAATTTTTTACGCTGCCCGTGCGAAAGCTTGTTCAGATTTGAAGCTGGAGACAGTTCAAATTCTTCGAAAATACTCTGAAGCTTTTTGTGATCAAAAGCCGGGTAAAGCGGACCGAACGCTTTGACATAGGTAGCAATACTCACATGCGGAAACGAAAATTCTTCCGGAACCATGTATATGTCCGACAGAAAATTCGGATTACGACTGAAAGGTCTAAATCCATTTACATCAATTTCACCCGATTGGGGTTGAATGAGTCCGGTGATAAGACTCAGAAGCGTTGACTTGCCGGCTCCGTTTTTACCAAGCAGTCCTACAATGCACCCACTTTCGAGTTGCAACGAAAAGTCTGAGAACAGGGGCGACTTCTTTTTGTAATAAAATGAAAGATTTTTAATTTGAATCATGGCATAATAGTTTAGTGATCTATGTAACT
>DAIQOQ010000140.1:0-4743 GCA_036787795.1 Paludibacter sp.
CTCTCAAAGACTGGAAAGGGCAAAGTGAACGCCCATTGACAATGAAACTAACTAATGGACTTACTGTGGCAATAACCGAAGCCCAAATGACGGACTATGCCCGCATGAAGTTTAGCCTCAATACAACAAAACCCAATACACTTCAAGCTACTATTTACGGCAGCGTGGATGCAATTCCTGCTTATTCCACTCCCTGGCGGGTAATTATGGTGGGCGAGAGATCAACTGATTTAATTAGCAATAAGGATATTATATTTAATCTGAACCCCGAAAATAAGCTGAAAGACTTTTCGTGGATTAAACCGGGGAAAGCCATTCGTATCACTAACATGACTCAGGCTAATGCCATAAAATATATTGACTTTGCGGCAGAAAGAGGCTTGCAGTATGTTCACCTCGATGCAGGTTGGTATGGGCCGGAAATGAAAATGAGCTCGTCAGCTCTGAAGGTGAGCGAAACCCGCGATTTGAATATTCCAGAATTGGTAGCTTACGGAAAAACGAAAGGAATCGGACTGTGGGTGTATGTCAACCAACGCGCGCTGAGTCAGCAACTGGATTCCATCCTGCCTTTGTATCAGCAGTGGGGTATTAAAGGAATTAAGTTTGGATTTGTGCAGGTAGGCAATCAGTGCTGGACTACATGGCTTCACAAGGCCGTAAAGAAGTGTGCCGAATATGGATTAATGGTGGATATTCACGACGAATACCGCCCCACAGGATTCAGTCGTACTTATCCCAACCTGATGACGCAGGAAGGCGTGCGGGGCAACGAGGAATTTCCGGATGCCGACCACAATACTATTTTACCATTTACGCGTTATTTAGCCGGTCCGGCCGATTATACCGTTTGTTACTACAGCAATAAAATTAAAAATACCCATGCTCACCAATTGGCTTTGTCGGTGGTGTATTATAGCCCGATACAGTTTTTGTACTGGTACGATAATCCTTCGCAATATCAGGGCGAACCGGAGGTGGAGTTCTTCGACAAAGTCAAAACCGTTTGGGATGATACCAAAGTGCTGAATGGCGAAATAGGGGAGTACATTACTGTGGCACGTCGCAGTGGAAATGATTGGTTTGTGGGTTCTATTACCAATAAAACGGCTCGCAAAATCACAGTTTCCACAGCATTTCTCACAAAAGGGAAAAAATACCTGATGAAGATGTATCAGGATGATGACAGTGTGCAAACCAAAACTAAAGTAAGCGTTACTGAAAAGAAAATTAAGGGCGGTAATATTTTGAACTTTAACCTGAAAGCGAGTGGGGGAGTGGCAATAATGATAATTCCAGCCTCCTAAAGTCACCAAGGAGAACTTAAAGACCAAGTATTTGAGATAAATTTAAAAACATTTTTACAACGATAAATATGGAGCGGATTAGGTGAAAACTTAATCCGCTTCGTATTTTATGTAATCACTGTAAATTAAGATGATCAATGAATAAGCGAAATACACTACTTATCCCGGCTTTACTCTTCGCCTTTATAGCTGTTCAGGCTCAGAAGCAATATGACTTCTCTCCTTTGAATCAACTTATTGGTAGTTGGATTCAAAATAGTTATTATCCCGGAGCTTCTGTTTGTATTGTCCAAAACGACCATATTATTTTTCAGCAGTCCTATGGCAATTACACTCCCGACACCAAAGTGTATGTGGCTTCTGCGGGGAAATGGATAGCTGCTGCCACCATTGCTGCGGTGGTGGATAAAACGAAGCTTGGCTGGGACGATACGATAGAACAATGGTTACCCGAATTCAAGGGAAATCCACAAGGCAAAATTAAGCTCCGCCAACTGCTGTCGCACACCTCTGGTATCCGGGATTATTTGCCTGACCCGGAGATAGACACCTTTGCTGTATTGAAAAAATCAGTCGCAAGAATCTTGAAATTAGATACTACATTCAGAGCCGGAAGTCGTTTTCAATACGGAGGATTGGCTATGCAGATAGCCGGACGAATGGCTGAGGTGGCCTATAGAAAGGACTTTGAAGCTATTTTCGAAAAGGAAATTGCCCTGCCATTGGGGATGAACAATTCGCACTTTGTTCCAATAAATCTCGAAGGAGGGCATGCACCTATGCTGGGAGGTGGATTGCAAACGACACTGAATGATTACATGCGTTTCCTGAATATGATTTTTCACAATGGAATCTACATCGGTAAACGTATACTAAAAAGAGAAATAGTGATGGAGATGCAATCCGACCAGGTTGGAAGTGCACAAGTACTATTGGGTGAATATATTGAAAAAGCGTTCGGAACATTTCATAATGGCATTTATGGTCTTGGCGAATGGCGGGAGAAGGTGGATAGCAGTGGCGTTGCTTACCAGATTAGCAGTCCGGGCTGGGCTGGCGCTTATCCGTGGATCAATAAGCAAGATAGCGTTTACGGATTCTTCATTACCCATGTACAGGGTAGTGCGGCACGTAGTAATGGTTTTTCTCCGTTTTATGACGCACCAGTTATTTCTAAACTCACCTCTACCATTATTCAATCTAAGGAAGTAAAACAAGGGTTTGCCGACATTGGCGATGCCCAGCTTTTTTATGAAGAAAAAGGAATGGGTGAACCACTGATTTTGCTTCATGCACACAGCGTGGACAGGCAAATGTGGAATGCGCAGTTTGATGAGTTATCAAAATATTATCGCGTTATCCGATACGATTTGCGCGGGTACGGACTCTCATCCATGCCGGTGGAAGGCAAGGATTTTACTATCTGTGAGGATTTAAAGAAGTTTATGGATGTAATGAAAATAAAAAAGGCTCATTTGGTAGGTTTGTCATTGGGTGCCATGGCTATTTCGGATTTTATGACCGTATATCCGGAAAAAGTTAAGTCGGCCGTGCTGGCGGACGGTGCACTTACGTTTGACTTACAACCCCGCAATCCTGAAAAAGATTTAAAGCTCTACAAAGAAAGCTGGAAGAAGTCGATGCGTCAGGGTTCATGTGCGGATTCACCTTTTCTAATGTCGCTGATTGACGATTGGAGGATGTGGCAGGTAGCTCATCGTGAGTCGTCGAAGGTATTTTTAGGCACAGCTGCCCGGAATTTCTATCAGAATAATAAGCTGAAAATTCCAGTGCTGTTTATCGTGGGCGAATGCGACTTTGATGGCACCAAAAAAACTATCAATGAACTGGCTGAATATATCCCCGGGAGTAAGATAGTTAGGATTAACGGTGCCGGACATTTCTCGTGCATAGAGCAACCGGATAGTTTTAACCGGATAGTATTGCAGTTCATAAAGGCAGGCTTAAAGTAACATTATTCAAAAAAACAGAGATCAGAATAAGTGTGTCCTCCGGTTTCAACGTATTAAATGTGATTAGCAGTCAGGGTTGACTTGTTACAAAAAAAACAGATGAATAAGATTTTATATAGCATATTATTATGTTCCGTTCTATCTGCACTTGTTTATGGTCAGAAAAGTTATGTATCGCAGGTTTGGGTGGCCGACAATGGTGACGGAACCTATAAAAATCCCATTATCAATGCTGATTATTCCGATCCGGACGTATGCGCGGTGGGTGATGATTTTTATATGACGGCTTCCAGCTTTAACTGCATTCCGGGCATCCCCATTCTTCATTCAAAGGATTTGGTAAACTGGCGAATTATTAATTATGCTCTGAAAAATATGGAACCGGACGAGTTTTATAGTAAAGCTCAACATGGAAAGGGTGTTTGGGCTCCTTGCATTCGTTATCATAAAGGTGAATTCTATATTTACTGGGGCGATCCGGATTATGGAATCTATGTGGTGAAAACCAAAGATATTACGGGTAATTGGGATGAACCTGTGCTGGTAAAAGCTGCAAAGGGGATGATTGACCCCACTCCTCTGTGGGATGAAGATGGAAAAGTCTATCTGGCAAATGCATGGGCGGGCAGTCGAGTCGGGATAAACTCGGTGATTACCGTTTCCGAAATGAATGATGAGGGAACAAAGATAACCGGTAATCCGGTGTTGGTTTTTGATGGTAACGATGGCGTAAATCATACTATCGAAGGTCCTAAGCTTTATAAGCGCAACGGATATTATTATATTCTTGCTCCAGCCGGTGGTGTAGAAGGTGGATGGCAGTTAGCATTACGCTCTAAAAATGTATATGGTCCTTATGAGTCGAAAATAGTACTGGCGCAGGGTAAAACAAATATCAATGGGCCGCATCAGGGTGGATTGGTGGAAACCCAAACGGGCGAATCGTGGTTTGTGCATTTTCAGGATAAAGGTGCCTATGGGCGGGTCATTCACTTGCAACCGATGAAGTGGGTGAAAGACTGGCCGGTGATAGGTATCGATCGGGCTGGGGACGGTTGCGGTGAACCGGTTTTGAGTTATAAAAAACCCGATGTGGGTAAAACTTATCCAATAGAAACGCCCGTAGAAAGCGATGAGTTTTCGACAAGAAACATAGGATTACAATGGGAATGGCATGCCAACTATAAAGAACTGTATGGTTTCCCCACGGATGCCGGATACATGCGTTTGTATGCCAATCTGGTAAGCGAGAACTTTGTGAACTTTTGGGAGGTTTCTAATCTGTTTTTGCAAAAGTTCCCAGCGGAGGAATTTACAGCTACTACGAAACTAACTTTTACGGCCAAGGAAAATGGCGATCGTGCAGGAATCATCATAATGGGTTCGAATTACAGTCATCTGTCATTGGTCAGGCAAGGCGAAAAGGTGATATTGGAACAAGCTGTTTGCATAGATGCCGAAAA
>DAIQOQ010000140.1:4843-7312 GCA_036787795.1 Paludibacter sp.
TACTTCCGGTACTTTTTGGATTTTTTGTAATGGGCTTTTGCGACGTAGTGGGCATAGCTACCAGTTACGTAAAGGAAGATTTTCATTTAACCGAAACGGTAGCCGGTTTTTTACCTTCGATGGTGTTTCTGTGGTTTTTGTTATTATCAGTTCCTACGGCTATACTGATGAATAAGATTGGCCGTAAACAGACGGTGATGCTAAGTATGTTGGTAACCATTGTTGGTATGTTTGTTCCGTTTGCCTCGTATAATATGCTAACCTGTATGATTGGGTTCGCCCTGCTGGGAATAGGTAATACCATTTTACAAGTGTCTCTCAACCCTTTATTGAGTAATGTGGTGAAAGGCGATGCACTTACCAGTTCGCTCACCACAGGACAGGTGGTCAAAGCTGTTTCCTCGTTTACAGGGCCCTTTATCGCTGCTTTTGCACTCAACTCTTTGGGTAACTGGCAATATCTTTTTCCCATCTTTGCGGCTATAACAGTGCTTTCGGCGCTGTGGTTGATGTTTACTTCAGTACCTAAAGAACAGGAGACGGTTAGTTCGTCTTCGTTGGGTGCCACCTTTAGTTTGCTCAAAGACAAAACAATTTTATTACTTTTTCTGGGAATTGTATTCGTAGTAGGCACCGATGTGGGAATGAATACGGTTGCCCCCAAATTACTTATCGAACGACTAAATATGCCATTGGCACAGGCTGGATTTGGTTCCAGTGTTTACTTTGCTTTTCGTACTGCAGGAGCTTTGCTTGGAGCCATTTTACTGGCAAAGATGAACGAGATGAAATATTTCCGTGTCAATATGTTTATTGCCATTACTGCGATGATTGCTCTGTTTTTTACTAAAGAACAATATGCTATGTTGGCGCTTGTAGGAGTAGTCGGTTTCACCTGTTCAAGCATTTTTGCCGTCATCTATTCGATGGCTATAAAAGCCCGCCCGGAGAAAGCTAATGAAATATCGGGTCTGCTTATTACCGGTGTGTTTGGAGGCGCGGTCATTCCTCCGCTTATGGGCTTAGCTACCGATGCTATCGGTGGTCAGGTTGGTTCGTTGATCGTTATTTTATTAAGTATTTGTTATCTGTTGTATTGTTCCTTTGGAGTAAAAGTGTCAAAGATTTAGAGTTCTTTTAGGTATGAAAAAGATTGTTTTAGGGTTGAGTTTACTTGCGTTGTGTGCTTGTTCGGCAAAAACGGATACGAAGTTTGTTGATAAAGCATTGAATTATTGTTCGGCTCAAACAAACCGGACGCTTGCTGAGTTAAGAGGAAACTCTGTAATTGATTATAGCATGATGCCACGCAACATTCTGAAAGATTCCACCAAATGGAGTTGCCGCAAAGCCACTAAAGAGGAGTGGACTTCAGGATTCTGGTCGGGCGTGCTTTGGTACGATTATGAATTCACCAGAGATCCGAAGATAAAATACGAGGCTGAGCAGTTTACAAATTCACTGGCATTTTTGTCGCACACTCCGGCTTACGACCATGACTTAGGTTTTCTGGTTTTCACAAGTTACGGTAATGGGTACAGGCTTACCGGAAATGTAGCTTACAAAAAGATTATTCTTAATATGGCCGACACGCTGGCTACCTTGTTCAATCCAAAGGTCGGTACTATTCTGTCGTGGCCCCGGGAAGTAAAGGCAAAAGGTTGGCCTCATAATACGATCATAGATAATATGATCAACCTGGAAATGCTATTTTGGGCGGCTAAACATGGAGGTGGCAAACGATTGTATGATATAGCTGTTTCGCATGCCGACCATACGATGATGTATCAGTTTAAACCCGATTATTCCTGCTACCACGTGGCGTTGTATGACGCGAGTTCGGGAAGGTTTATAAAAGGAATAACTCATCAGGGTTACAACGATAAGTCTATGTGGGCACGTGGACAGGGATGGGCTATTTATGGTTTTACCATGTGCTATCGCGAAACTGGAGATAAAAAATACCTCGACTTTGCTCAGAAGGTAACCGATACTTATCTTAAACGATTACCGGAAGATGCCATTCCATATTGGGATTTTGATGCGCCGGATATTCCCCATGCATCGCGCGATGCCTCGGCGGCAGCGATAGTGGCTTCGGGTTTACTGGAACTGTCTACCTATTTGCCGACCGATAAAAGCTTTGAATATAAAGCTGCTGCAATCCGGATGTTACGCTCCTTAAGTTCGCCGGCTTATCAGAGCGGCGAACTCAACCCTGCATTTCTGCTTCATTCTACCGGTCACTGGCCTAATAAATCGGAAATAGATGCGTCGATTATTTATGCGGACTATTATTATATAGAAGCCCTGCTTCGACTGAAAAAGTTGAATGAGGGGCATAAGCTGTTCACGGTGATAAATAAGTAGTTCCAAGTAAATCGTTACGAGCTACAAGTCTGTTTATCTGCATTTTACTTTCAGGAAACAGATTATTAGAATACAATGTATTTTCTATATGATATAAAA
>DAIQOQ010000141.1:0-7310 GCA_036787795.1 Paludibacter sp.
AAGTTGTGGTTTGATGTAAAATAACATAAAATAAACCTGCCTGTCTGTTTTTCTCTTGCTTATAGGGGAACAAAAGGGCAGTAAATCCTGTATTAGAAATTCAAATACTGTTCGGGATAAGCTTTGGCTTATCCCGAACTATTTGTAAAAATTAGTCAGACATTTTTTGGGCTTTTAATAAGTTATTTCCCGTAGGGAATACATATCAGTAGAAGATGAAAACAGATACCACCCATTCCCCGAGGGGATAAACATAGAAAAATGTGAATGTCCTACGGACAATAAACACTTATATCTCTTTATTCTATGGATATGTAAGTTCTACGGACTATTTTTCAACTCCTGATTCGCATTAATAACTCTTTTTTTTGCCTGTTGATGATTTTTTTTTAATTTTTTAATCCAATTTTTTTGTGCTTAAACTAAAAAGTTATATCTTTGAAGCGTTAATTTAAAGTGTCTAAATCCTTATATATGCTGAGGCTTTGACTTATACTAACGCAAAATGTTGTCGCAACTATGAGATGGGGGCTTGCAAGCGTGAAAAACGCTTTCGCAAGTTGGCGAAAGAATTTTTCATCCATGTAGAGCAGTTTCGCCGGGTTGCGAAAGCATTTTTCACCGATTTTGACCCCGTCGCCAACTTGCGAAGGTGTTTTTCATGCATTTTTGACCTTTCGCCAACCGGCGACTCCCTTTTTCGGGCATGAACAGCAAAATCGCAACCCTGCGATAGGGTGCTTATATTGTTTCTTACTGTATCTCCAACATAAGATTATTGTTTTAAATCCTTTTATCAACTATTTAATTTCATCTTTATGCTAATAAAAAACATTCATTTGAATGCTCTGCAAAATGAAGAGCACACAGGTTTTAATACCTACGTGTCTGAGTACATCACCGAAGATGCCAATGTCACTTTGAAAGTTCAGTTACAGTTGTCCGATTACAAACTGAAACTGGCCATTGAGAAATCGGTGCTTGACCTGATTAAGAAAAACAGTTATACCCGGCGGGTGAACGATGCCGATGCTGCCCGCGACAAACCTATCCGGGGTTTCTTTGGCGTAGTGGAAGGCATGTTGCACCACTTCAACCCGGCTGTGGCGCAGGCAGCGTATAACGTAAATCTGATTAATGAAAATTTCAGTAACATCACGCGCCTTTCGGACGATAAACAGACGCAGGCTTTCGACCGCTACATAGCTGCTATCGATGCTGCCTCTGCCGACGTTAGCCTGTTGGGACTTGTGGACTGGGTGACAGAAATGAAAGCGACCCATGCCGCTTTTTTGGAAGTGGTGAAAAGTCGCAATGCCGAGAAAGATGACAAGCCGGACATCAACATGAAACAGGCACGTGTGGACACTGAGCTTACCTACAAAGCACTTGTGGATCGTATCAATGCCTATATCACCATCGAAGGTGACGCATTGTTTGCTCCGCTGGTAACCAAAATCAATGGACGTATCGACCAATACAACAACGCCGTTGCGCAACGCAAAGGCTGGGCGAAAAAGAAAGACGATACAACCACCGATACGGAAACTAAGTAATATTTAAAACCCACCCCAACGTGCTGGTAGAGCGGCGGTGTGGGGTTTGAAAATAAAAAAATCATGAAAGACAAAAAATTCCAAATCTTCGTATCGTCAACCTACACCGATTTAAAAGAAGAAAGACAAGCTGCTGTAGAGGCCATTTTATCGGCGGGACATATACCGGCAGGTATGGAACTATTCTCTGCCGGAGACGAATCTCAAATGACGGTAATCAAAAGATGGATTGATGAATCGGATATTTATCTATTGATCTTGGGTGGAAGATATGGAAGTATTGAACCTAAATCTGGAAAAAGTTATACGCATTTAGAATTTGAATATGCGTTGGAGCAAAAGAAACCTCTTTTCTCTGTAGTAATTAAAGAAAAAGCACTTGATGAGAAAGTGGTAAAAATGGGACGTTCTGCGTTGGAAGATGAAAATCCAAAGCTATTGAAAGAATTCAAAGCATTAGCAACATCAAATATGGTGGAATTTTGGGATGATAAAAAAGACATCCAATTGACAATTTTCAAAACATTATCTGATTTTATCTATAGAAAAGATTTAGTTGGTTGGGTCAAGGCTGACAATGTTGTAAATTCAGCATTAGTTGCAGAGCAAATAGCAAGACTAACAGATGAAAATTCTGAATTAAGAGAAAAATTGTCAACTATGGACTATACCCCTAAACAACTCTATGCAGGATTGAACTACTCTGAAATGCTTGATCTCCTTAAGACAACAATTGTTAGAACGGGAAATAAAGAAACGGATTTATTTGATCATATTTTAGGAACAGGTAAAGAACTTTCGCTAGGAGAGTATAGGACATATACTGACTCGTTCTCATTAAATGTAATGAATAAACTTATTGAGTTTGGTGTAGTTGAGACAAATGGAAATTCTTTTAGATTTAAATTTACATCAGATGGTCAGAATTTTTATATAAAAACGCTCTGGATAAATGCTCAACAAAATTTATAACGTCAAACACTGATTTTTTCACCAACCACCATTCTATCTGCCAGAAAAATTCACTTAGCACCAAATTGTAGTTTAGCGTAACATAAAATAAACCGGCTTATCTGTTTTTCTCCTGCTTACAGGGGAACAAAAGATAGATGGGTTTCGTTTTACAACATAAAGATTCAAGATTATGAAACAAAGAATAACCCTGCTCCTGATCGTATTCATTTGGGTGGCATCCTTCTCGCAAGTAGTTTTGGGATGCACAACGGCTATTGTTTCCGGAAAATTTACGGCAGATGGTCGGCCGTTACTTTTCAAACAACGCGATACCCCCGATCTGGAAAATAAGTTGATGACTTTTTCCGATGGTAAATATCCCTATATTGGATTGGTGAATACCAAAGATACACTTGGCAGAGCGGTATTTGGAGGATTTAATGAGACCGGTTTTGCCATCATGAACTCCGCATCGTACAACCTGAACCCAAACGACTCGGGCAAAGATGATGGTTGCGACGGTGAGATCATGAAGCTTGCTTTACAAAAATGTGCCACGCTGGCTGACTTTGAGCATTTGCTTGACTCATTGCCCAAACCATTAAAAGTAAGTGCCAACTTTGGTGTTATTGATGCCAAAGGTGGAGCTGCTTATTACGAAACGGGAAACTATAGCTATAAAAAATACGATGCTAACAATCCGGACATTGCCCCGTTGGGGTATATTGTTCGTACCAACTTTTCGTATTCGGGCAACAGAGAGCAGGATAAAGGTCTGTCGCGCTATCAGGCTGCTCAGGACTTGTTGTATCAGGCTTCTTTGACCAACTCCATTTCCGTGGATTTCTTTATTGGCGTTTCCCGAAGCCTCAAACATGGCTTGACGCATACAGATCTCAACCAGACCGTTCCGGCTACAGGCAACGAAGTTGTTTTTACAGCCTTTCGTGATTATATACCGCGTTACTTTACGGCTTCGTCCATCGTTGTGCAGGGCATAACTGCCAAAGAAAGACCTGAACAAACCACGATGTGGACTATGCTGGGTTCGCCTCTCAGCACCGTGTCCATTCCGGTGTGGCTTACTCCCGGTTTGAAGCTGCCTGAAATTCTACAAGCGGAACCTAAAACCGGAAAAGCAAAACTGAACGATTGGTCGTTGCAATTAAAAAAACAAATTTTTCCTATCCAAAGAGGAGAGGGATCCGACTATATTAATCTGGCTGCCCTGCTTACTCAGGATCAGAAAGGAATTATGCAACGGATTATTCCCATTGAAAAACAAGTGCGAACCCAGGCACTGATTTATCAGAATAAATGGCGTACCGCGGGAGTTGTCAATGAAAAAGAACTTGCTTCGTTTTACAGCTGGGTGGATAAATTCGTGAGTCAGTCGTATCAGGATACATTTGGTTTGTAGGTTGCGGGATGATTCCTGTAAAATAGACCCTAAGTCAATTATTTTTTATTGTTAGTTGAGAGCCGCCCGGAGAATATTTTCTTCGGGCGGTTTTGATTGTATATTCCAAATTTACACCTGCTGCTCTGTCCGGCTTCGAAGAATAATAAACCTACCTCAATTATGGTACAAAAATGCCTGATAAATGGTATTCCAAATTTATTGTCAGGATAGTATCTTTGCAGTATCAAACATACAACTATGACAAACTATTTTATAATACCCGGATATCAGGGATCAGGTGCCGATCATTGGCAAACATGGATTGAAACTACTCAACCAAACTTTCATCGAATTCAACAACGCGACTGGGATAATCCCGATATCATAGAGTGGGCGGATAATATTGATAAGGCTATAGCCGACTACGATCCCGAATCGGTGGTGCTGGTGGCGCATAGTTTAGGCTGCATCACAGTAGCCGAGTGGGTAAAACGCTATAACCGCCCGGTGAAAGCTGCTTTACTGGTTGCTCCTCCTGATGTGGATGTGATTCGGGATAAAGTTGACAATAATCTGGTTAAAGATCTGCCAACTCAGCGGATTCCTTTTCGTACAACATTGGTGGCAAGTACCAATGATCCATGGATGAGCATTGAGCGGGCTGAATACTATGCCCACAACTGGGGTAGTGAATTTATCAATATTGGCGAAGCCGGGCATATCAATAGCCTATCGGGTTATGGCGAATGGTACGAAGGATTGGAAATTCTACATAAGTTGGGTTAATAACATTTCATATATAAAAAATAATTTGATTACTAACCCTCATTATAAATGTGGGTTACAAAGAGAATCTATCTGATGCTCTAAAAAATGAGCATGGGTCTCATTATTCTATCAAATTATTATTCTACTTTTGCAACACAAAATTTGTTGGTTCCCGTTTCGATACATTCGAAACATGGGATTAAAAGGGAATCCTGTTTAATTCAGGAGCTATTCCCGTAGCTGTAAGTCCACAAAGACGTTTTAGCAACACTCTGGCCACTGTCCCCCACGGGGATGGGAAGGCCGCTAAAACAGGACAAGCCAGAAGACCTGCCTCCAAATATAATTCGTAGCTTTCGGGAAAGAAGCGAAGATGCAGGAATAGACTTCTTACTCCTCTGTTTTCATCTTTTCATTTTACGTATAGCTGCTCATCGGGAATAATGATTTTTTATCCTTAAGCATTCTTTGTGTCCTTTTTTTCGACACAAGCTTTGCCTATATAATTTTGAAAATATGGAAACTAGAAAAGCTGTACTCATTGTGAGTCATGGTAGTCGGTCGAAAGATGCTATTGCGGAATTTCATCAGGTAGTAGAAGCGGTAAGTAGTCGCTACAAAACTACTGAAGTAAAAGGTGCATTTATGGAACTTTCTCAGCCAGATATTCCTGCTGTAGTAAAAGAACTTTCGGAGACTGGAGTCACCGATATCACTGTCATTCCTTATTTCCTTTTTATGGGAAATCATATCAAACAAGACATTCCCGAAATTTTAGAAGAACAAAAAGCCCTCTATCCTCATCTGAACTTTAAGTTTGGTCGCCCTATTGGCTTTGAGCCGCTTCTGGGTGATATTCTGATTAAACGGATTGAAGAAGTAGAGGCCAAATGAATAAACCGATTCGAAAAGTAGCTGTTGCAGGCTTGCTGGTGATGCTTCTTCTTGTGCCCCAATCGGTGTATGCCATGCACATTGCCGAAGGCTTTTTGCCTCCACAATGGTGTCTGCTTTGGTACATTGTTGATATCCCTTTTATCATTTGGGGCATCCGTTCTATAAAAAAACAAGTGGCACTGAATAGTAAGATTAAGATATTGCTTGGCGTGGCGGGAGGATTCACCTTTTTATTGTCGGCACTGAAATTACCTTCCGTGACCGGTAGCTGTTCGCACATGACGGGTACAGGGCTGGGCGCTATTCTGTTCGGACCGGCTACTATGTCTGTTCTTGGACTGGTGGTCCTTTTGTTTCAGGCTTTGCTGTTAGCACACGGAGGCATTACCACGCTTGGAGCCAATGTGTGTTCTATGGGAATCTGTGGACCATTTTTGTCGTGGGGCATATACCGACTATTCACAAAACTGAAAGTAAACCGATCGGTAACCGTTTTTCTAGCTACTGCTTTGGGAAGCCTGTTTACCTATTGCGTAACAGCTTTTCAACTGGCTGTGGCATTTCCGGGAGCTAACGGATCCATTCTTGTTTCGTTTGTCAAGTTCATTAGTGTTTTTGGAATAACACAACTACCACTCTCGGTTGTGGAAGGATTCATCTCGGTGATGGTATTTAATTTTATTCAGTCACACAATGCGGAAGAGCTGACGGCTCTGCATGTATCAAAACAACTGGAGTAAATGAAGACAATTCGTAAATATGGATGGATGGTTATCGTGATTGTGGCTTTGGTGAGTTTACCTTTGGTAATGTTCCAACACGCTGAGTTTACTGGTACAGATGACAAAGCTGTTTCGATGGTTCATGGTATTGATAAAAACTACAAACCCTGGTTCGAAGGTGTGAAACTGTTCGATAGCCCGGAGATAATCTCTACATTTTTTGCCTTGCAGGCTGCTATTGGTGCGTCTGTTTTGGGTTATTATATTGGTTATTCCAGAGGGAAACAACAAAATAAAAAGGCTTGACGGTGCACTATTTCGATTGCTATCCTATACAGAGTCGCATACGCAAGGTACATCCTGGGTATAAATTAGGATGGTTTGTGCTGTATACTATGCTGGGCCTGAGTAGTCATTCGGTACTGTTTCTTGGTATTGAATTATTGGTCTTTTTGACTATTACGGTGTTCACGGTTGGCATATCGTTGTGGCGCTTGTTGCGTCTGATGGCTATCCCGGCCGGTTTTGTGCTGTTGGGAAGTTTGTCGGTGGTGTTGGAACTCAATCCGGTGCATCCGGTATTCAGTCTGAACGCAGGTGCAATCATTTTCGGAGTCAGTGCAGCGGGCTTGCAACAGGGGCCGTTGATCTTATTCCGAAGCTTTTCGGGCATAGCAGTTTTATATGCATTGGTACTGAATACAAGCATCTCGGATATGATATATGTGTTGCGCAAACTAAAAGTGCCGGAGGTAGTACTAGACCTGATGGTACTTGTTTACCGCAATATCTTCATCCTGTCGGACACGGCGCAGCGAATTTATATATCGCAAAAAAGCAGAATGGGACACCGTAACCTGAAAACAAGTCTTCGGTCGACAGCACAGCTGGGTGGAAGCGCGTTTGTTCTGGCCGGAGTACGTGCCGAACAATTGTTTCACAGTATGGAATCGCGTGGATATACCGGAAGAATATACAGCTTGCCTGCGGAGTGGGAGAGCGACAAGAGAT
>DAIQOQ010000352.1:0-2341 GCA_036787795.1 Paludibacter sp.
AGCTTTGCTTGTTTCGGAAATAATATCCAAAATACTTATTTACAAACTAATGTAAGTAAAAAAAGCAGAATAATCAAACCACAATCTACTAAATATGGAATCAAAAAGATATACTCAATTTGGTACATTTACCGTAATAATAATGTCCGCATTATTAATTGTGTTTGCAACCTTACTTTTCGTTCGTGGATTCTCTCCCGGAGCAGAAACATACATGTTTGCAACTCTTGTTTTGATTTTTACGGTTTGCCTGCTTACCTTCTATAAGCTGACAATTATTGTTGACGACACAACCGTTTCATTTAAACTGGGAATAGGTGTTTTTGGTAAATCATATAAAATAACTGACATAGAGTCGTGTAAACCTGTAGTATATTCATTTTTAAATGGTTGGGGAATTCATAAAATTTCAGGTGGGTGGTTATATAACGTATCGGGGTTTAGAGCTATAGAACTAACATTTAAGGATACGGATAAAATAGTGAGAATAGGCACAAACAAAGGAGAAGAAATTACTGAACTTATTTGCGGATTTTTGGGTTCAAAACAAGAATCGGAAGAGAACATACTTACACGTAAAAGGACATCTAAAACAAAAAATACCATTATCTTTCTGGCTGTAATAGTTGCTATTGTTGTCGGTTCTTTATATTATGGATCCATGCCTGTAACTATAGATGTAAAAGAAAGCCAGTTCAAAATTAGCGGTTTATATGGATTTTCTATCAATTACAACGACATTTCTGCTATTGATACTATCAGTCAAATGCCTCATATAGAAATGAGAACAAATGGTTCCTCTACAGGAAAAGTTTGTAAAGGATATTTCAGGCTAACGAATATCGGTAGTGCCAGTTTGTTTATAGATTTTAGTGTTTCTCCATTTGTTCGATTAGTATTGAAGAATGGTCGCGTAATCTTTTTTAATCTGAAAGACCGACAATCAACCATTGAAACATTTAATAATATCAAAACAAAAGCCGGATTAAAATAAGCTTACCTACTACCTTCTTAAACATGAATGCATTCAAAGGATTGGCTCTACTTTAGAGGAAAACACAATAGATGAAAAATACGGCAGATTAAAATTTGCTGTATTTTTCACCTATCTTTGTATCCAACAAAAACCAACCTCAACTATGCCAACTACCGAAGCCGACGAAAATATCAGGAAACATATCAAAGAGCAAATAACCTTCAACAAAGGTAAGAATCTTTTTGCAGCAGCCGGAAGTCACTCCCTACAATTTATTGAAGGTACGGTATCACTTATTGAGAAAATCCGCTCGTTGGATGTTCAGTCCGAACAACTGCTGATCGATTATTTAGCCGATGAATCCTTGCAGGAGTTTTGCCGGGTAAATCAGTATTTTTCTTTTAATGCCGAATCGGTTACCGAATTAAAAAAGCTCTACGCTGAGCTAAATCAGAAAATAAGGATGCTGAATGCTGATGCAGGACAATCCGAACTAGATGCTCTGAGTCAGGGGCATTATGCCAGACTTTGCGATTGGTTGGTACAAACCAATAAATTTGCAGAAACAATGTATGCCAACGACGAAGAATATGTTCAGCCTGTGGCTTGTTCAGAGTACCCACCCCATCTGCAACTACAGATTCTTCATATTGACTTGAGCACTTTACACCAACCGGTACTCGACGTCGGTTGCGGGCGTGAAATGAATCTGGTAAATTATCTCCGCGATAATGGCATTGAAGCCTATGGCATTGATCGGTTTGATAACGAGAATCCTTATTACATCAAGTCCGACTGGCTGGAATATGATTTTGAAGCCGATACATGGGGAAGTATTATTAGCAATCTGGGGTTTTCCAACCATTTCATTCATCACAATCTGCGTGTCGACGGTAACTACCGTGTCTATGCCCAAAAGTATATGGAAATACTGGCTTCGTTGCAGGTTGGCGGCAGTTTTTACTATGCCCCCGATCTGCCTTTTATAGAAAAACATTTGGGGACTTTTAGCTACTGCCGCCAGAATTATAACATGGACGGTTATGAGTTCAGAGCAAGCCATATCACGAAAATATAAGCGATACAAACATTAGATATTTACCTACATTAGGGCTCAATTGCTCTCTGAAAGCAGAACGAAGTTTCCTGAAAAATGATTACCTTTGTGCTCCCTATTGGTGATTGGTTAATTAGTTAACCGGTTATATTACAATAGTACATCGTAAATATAAAATCGTAAATTAGTATAATGGCAAAAGAATTGACTTCGCGCAGCGAAAACTACTCACAATGGTATAACGATTTGGTAATTAAAGCCGACCTGGCCGAAAGCTCAGCCGTTCGCGGTTGTATGGTGATTAAACC
>DAIQOQ010000022.1:0-21191 GCA_036787795.1 Paludibacter sp.
ATTCTATAAACTGCCTGAATCACAATAACCCAAATTTGAGACGCGAATTAAATGCAGGTTTATATTTTTTCTTATTCTGTAAATTCTCTAATTCTGTAAATTCTGATTCAGACAACCACCCACAAAGCAAGAGCACCCCACAAAACTCACACCTATCAGCCACAGCATTTATCTTTTCTTATTCTGTAAATTCTCCAATTCTGTAAATTCTGATTCTGACAAAAGTGTGACAATTCAGCTCAGCCGCACCACTCTATCGCCTTAAAAAGAATTTCATAGCTGCAGCGTTTTACAAATTTGCCGCGTCAAATTTAGAAAATATTTTTTATACCAATATCATTTTATTTAATTTATTTTGATTTGCATTTTTCAACTATTAAATAATGTGAATGCGTTCAAATCAAAAATGCAACAAAAGAACAATAAGGTTTTTATTTGTATCGGTAACCAAAAGAACTTGTTCCCCCTCAACAACCTATTTGTAGTAGGTTTCTAACTTCAAATTTGAATTTTATACCACAGTTGATTCTTTCTAAACAACTCATAACAAAAACGAAAGTGCAATTATTCAGATTATAAAAAAGCTTAACGAGTAAGATTGGCTATTGCTGGGAATAAAAAAATATTTTTATATTTGCCGCCATAAATTTAAACATACAATGTCGTTCATTCACATAGTATGGATAAAAAAGTTCAACCAAAAAAAATCTTTATTAGTATGAAAGCAACAAACAGCTCCGGTCACGAGCAAAATGTGACAAACCTGAATGTGGTAACTTCGTGTATAACAACCTTTGGCCCTCAGTATAACCCTTCGGTTACTGCGCTCACCATCCCCGAACTCACCAAACTTTATCAGCGGGGACTAGCTGCAAACACGGCCGTGGATGTAGCCGAAGTGGCAACAAAAAATGCCCGGGCTGCCCGCAGCAACAAGTTTGACGGCATTGATCCCAAAGTTACCCGCATTGCCAACGCCGTACGCATTTGTGGTGCAACACCCCAAATCGTCGACCAGGTTGAAACCATCGTGCGCGAACTGAGAGCCAAACGGGCAACCGACAAACTCACCGACGAAGAAATTGCGGCCGAAAAAGCAAAAGGCAATGAGGTTAAGCAAGTAACAAGTCATCAAAGCACCTACGACCGCAAAGTGGTAAACTTTGGAAAACTGGCGCAACTGCTGGCCAGCATTCCACAATACAAACCCAACGAACCGGAACTCACCGCAGAAACGATCAAAAGCGACTACGCTGAGCTTAAATCATTAAACGACGAAGTGGTTACTGCCATTGCACGCGACGAAGCTGCCGACATTGCACGACTGGATGTGCTCGAAGCCGACAACACTGGCCTGATAGATATTGCGCTGGCTGCAAAACAATACGTAAAATCGGCCTTTGGAGCCACATCGCCTCAATACAAACAAATAAGCAATATTCCTTTTAAACGTTCCAAAACAAAATAAGGGTAATACATCTTATCCGGCAGACCGCTCCCCGGCAGTCTGCCGGATTTTTTTGGGAGGAAAGCTGATTTCACGAATAAGAATAAGCCGGTTTGAGATAAGCTCTGATTCATTTTTCTATACACTTGAATATTACGGTGCCCTGCACCTAGTGATGATATTGATACCTGATACTACAAATATTTAGGGGGCTCTGCCCCACAAAAACTGCAGCACACCAGACTATTTGTAGAAATTTAGTCCGACACATAAATCGAAGGCGCAGCTGGAACATTCCGACTTGACGGAAGCACCGGCATATTATTTATGCAAATCAGGAGTTGCATGATTTCTGAATGATAGGACTAACGGTGATTTTCATGCATACAGTTTACAGGACAATACTGATCAAAGATAAATTAAAAAATTTATCTTTGCACTTTAAAGTTTATAGATTCAAAATCGAAAATATGATACAGAAATGGACTAAAACCTTCGACCAATATTACATTTTCAAATACGTTATCAAGTGGTTCATATATATAATACCCGTATCGGTTGTTGTCGGATCAATGGTTGCCCTTTTTTTGTGGTTACTGGATTTTGCAACAACTGTTCGTTGGGCTAACGGTTGGCTGCTTTACTTTTTGCCAATAGCTGGTGTTGCCATTGTTGCGCTGTACAAGTTCAAAGGTAAAAATACCGATGCGGGAAACAATCTGGTAATGGACGAAATTCACAAGCCCGGTGGTGGTATTCCGTTCCGAATGGCACCGTTTGTCCTTATCTCCACCGTTGTAACCCATCTTTTCGGAGGTTCTGCAGGTCGCGAAGGTACGGCAGTGCAGATTGGCGGTAGTGTGGCCAATTATTTCGGAAAAATAATGAAGCTAAAAAACGAAGACCTACGCATATTGCTTATGACGGGTATTGCGGCAGGTTTTGGAGCTGTGTTCGGGACACCTATTGCCGGAGCTATTTTTGCCCTCGAAGTATTAGCCATTGGACGCATTAAGTACGATGCACTGCTGCCTTGTTTTTTCGCGGCAACACTTGCTAATCTTGTGTGCACGTTGTACGGCATACATCACACTCACTATCAAATCAACTTTCACGAACAAGCCACCAGTATCGGTTTTTTCCATTTAAAATTCAATTATAAAATTTTATTTTGGGTAACACTGTCGGCCGTTTTGTTTGGCTTAATAAGCAATGTATTTTCCGAACTCTCGCACTCCATTAAAAGCATTGCTCATAAACATGTGAAATGGAAATTCGCTATTCCGGTAATAGGAGGAGTTTTGATTATTGCACTCACTTTTATATTGGGCACAACAGATTATTTAGGCCTGGGCGTAACCACACAAAGTGGAACAGGAAACAGTTTAGTAAATGCGTTTAAGCCCGGAACTGTCGACAACTTTAGTTGGTTCTGGAAAATCATATTTACAGTAATTACCTTGAGCACCGGATTTAAAGGAGGCGAAGTTACCCCGCTCTTTTTTATCGGAGCTACCCTGGGCAATGTCATTGCCATGCATACGGGTATGCCTGTTGACTTGTTCGCAGCCCTGGGCTTCATCGCCGTATTCGCCGGAGCCACCAACACACCCCTGGCTTGTACACTTATGGGTGTAGAATTATTTGGCGGCGAACACGTGCTGTATTTTGCATTGGCCTGTTTTATTGCTTACTACTTTAGCGGACATTCCGGCATTTACACCTCGCAACGGGTAAGCGTTTCAAAAGCCGATCTTACCGATCACCTGAACCCCAAAAACACATTAAAACATATCAGGGAAAATAAAAACAACGGAAATGAAAAAACAAATTAAAACTCATTCATTAGGTAAATTGCTGATTTACCTCAAGACAGGCGAAAATATTAAATCAAAAACATTACTGCGCAAAATGTTTCCAACCAGCCTGTATCGTAATATCTTAAATATGGCCAAAGAAGATGGAATCATGAATGCTTCGGTATTCAATGCACACATGAGTTTTAGTGGCGATAACAAAATCAGGCAATTCTCTTACGAATCCGATAATAGTGGACTCACTGTATGTGTTGAATTGATTGACACCAAAGAAAAACTGCAACAGTTTTTTATGAAACACAGCGAATCGCTAAAAGACAAAGTAGTTATTTTCAAAGAAGTGGAATATTGGGATGTGGAATAAATCCTGCAAACAAATCTTATTTGCTAAAATTTGTGGCGTTTGCGGCGTTTGCGTGCTTTTGATGCAAACCTCCGGGGATACATTAATAATACATCTTGTTTCTCACATCTATACAAAATATAATATGTCGGTGCTTCCGACTTGACGGAAGCACCGACATACTATATTATATAGTTTGGGAATGAGCCAGAGCCCAAACTCAGGTTTATGCTCCCTCCTTACCTCCGACGCAAGCCCGAAAAGACATTTCGGATTTAGTCTTCACCACGCTCCGTTCCGTACTTTCACTTTTCATTTCTGTATTTCTTCTTTCGCATTCAGCGGGCAGAACGCCGGACTCCGTATTTTCGCTTTCCAACCGGGGTTTTTCTACTTCGGTTTTAAGAATACTGCCTTCGATTTTAGGAATTTTTGCTTTTAGTTCGGGAATATTCATGCCGCACTGAGGAATATTCGTGCCGCACTGAGGAATATTGACGGCGCACTGAGGTATTTTTAGTTACGTTAGAGGTATTTTGCATACCAATTGAGTATTCATTAGGAAGTTTTAATGGGGATACATTTCCGTTTGAGTATTTTCACATACCAATTGAGTATTCATTAGGAACTTTTAATGGGGCTTAAGATCCAATTAATATATCACGCATACCAATTGTGTCAGGAAGCATTCCAATTAAGTAATGGAGCGTTCCAGTTGAGTATTTTCACACTTTGGCTTAAGAAGAGGACACATAAATTAATACTCCGTTCACTTAAATTCTTTCAGCAAGCATACCAACTAAGTTATTAGGCATTCCGGTTTCGTCGCAACGCAGGCACGCCGGGCAGAATTACCTTCCGGTTGCCAAATACTTCGTGATGTTTAAACCCCAAAGACCCACTGCCGAACAGAACCCCACACAAACAAAGAAGCTCTCTGCCCGGAACAAAAAAAAAGAGCCTGATCAATATGATCAAACTCTTTTCTCAAAACACCGAATGATGTTTACTTTATACGATTATCCTCTATTTTACCTAATCAAAAAAAAACACCACAAAAGGCACAAAAGTCACACAAATGTTTTTACAAAATAAGGACTTAACTTTTGTTTCCTTGAAAACGCAAACGATATATAGTTCAAAAATTTCATTACCTGCTTTTGTGTACCTTTTGTGACTTTTGTGCTGAATCGTTTTTGAAGTACACAAAAGATAATATCTATCGATATTATTTTAGGTTACAAAGCGTATATTCATATTACTTTATTATGAATAGGTCTCAGCATCGCACCACGCTCTTACCGCTTACTGCTTACCGCTCACTTCTTACCGCTTACCACTACCGCTGCTTCAAAACGACTGCATATCGCACAACCGTTTATAATAGCCGTTCAGGGCAATCAGCTCTTCGTGTTTACCACGTTCCACTATTTTTCCTTCGTGCATCACACAAATCTCGTCGGCCCGTTTGATGGTCGACAAGCGGTGAGCCACCACCAGCGTAGTGCGGTTCAGCATCAGTTTTTCCAGCGCTTCTTGCACCATTTTTTCCGACTCGGTGTCCAGTGCCGAAGTAGCTTCGTCCAGAATCAATATCGGAGGGTTTTTCAGTATGGCACGGGCTATACTTACCCGTTGGCGTTGCCCGCCCGAAAGCTTGCTTCCACGGTCGCCAATGCTTGTTTCATATCCATTCTCGGTGCTCATAATAAACTCATGCGCATTGGCTATTTTGGCAGCCTCCATCACCTGTTCAAGCGTGGCGCTATCCACCCCGAAAGCAATGTTATTGAAGAAGGTATCATTAAACAAAATGGCTTCCTGATTCACATTGCCCATCTGCGAACGGATGTCGCGGGTATTAAAATCCTTTATATTCACACCGTCCATCAGTATCTCGCCTTTCAACGGATCATAGTACCTCGGCAGTAAATCCACCAGCGTCGATTTTCCCGAACCCGACTGCCCCACCAGCGCCACCGTTTTACCTTTTGGCACCACCAGATTGATGTCTTGCAGCACCCAATCGGTTTGGTATTTAAAGCTCAGGTTCCGGAACTCTATTTTGTCCGAAAAAGGTCGCATTATCTGCGGATGCTCCGGATCTTCAATGGTATTTTTACTCATCAGAATTTTATCCACGCGTTCCAGCGAGGCCATTCCCTTCTGGATGCTGTACGAAGCCTTCGACAGATCTTTTGCCGGAGCAATGATGCTGTAAAAAATCACGATGTAATAGATAAATTCGGAAGCCCCAATACTACTTTTGTTACTCAGAATAAGCGTACCACCAAACCAAAGCAGAATGGCAATAACCACCGTGCCCAGCAGCTCGCTCACCGGATGAGCCAGATTGTACCTACGATTCAATTTATTAAAGGTCTTACGCAATTTTTCGTTTAGCAGGCTGAAACGGGCTTCCAGTTTGTGCTCGGCATTAAAAGCTTTCACCACACGCAGTCCGCCCAATGTTTCCTCTATCTGCGAAAGCAGTTCGCCGGTTTGTTCTTGTCCCAGCGTCGATCTGCGTTTCAGCGATTTACCAATCTTACCAATCAGCCAACCACTAAAAGGCAACAACACCAAAACAAACAGCGTTAGCTCCCAACTCATATAAAACATTACGGCAAGATAACCCAGTATCAGAATCGGATTTTTAAACACCATGTCCAACGAACTCATGATCGAAGCTTCTACCTCACTCACATCGCCCGTCATGCGCGACATGATATCACCCTTACGTTCGGCGGTAAAAAAGCCGATAGGAAGACTGATAATCTTTTTATATAGTTGATTGCGCAAATCGCGTAATACTCCGGTACGAATTGGAATCACAAAATACGAACCCATATAAAATGTTCCGACTTTAAGCGATGTCATTACGATCAGAAAAGCACCTAAATAAAGCAATGCTGCACTGGGTCCTACCGTGGATATAAAATGCTGAAGATAATAAGATAAATTATTTTTAACCGCGTTGATAATTACTTTAATACTATCGTGCGATGTCCAGTTTTGATAAACCGCTACAGTTTGTTCTATTTTAAACAGCACATTCAGTACCGGCATAATTGCGGTATAAGAAAATAAGCTGAAAATCAAGGTTAATAGATTAAACAGCAAGCTTAAGAAAACGTATTTCTTATAGGGCGGAATAAACCGCTTGAGGAGTGTTATAAATTTGAACATTCTTTTAGTTACAAGTTACGAGTTACAAGTTACAAGAAGTAACAGAAAACTAATAACGATTAATATTGCCGCGCTTACAGCTTACTACTTGCAGCTTACCGCTTACTGCTAATTTAAACTCCCGTATAATTTCGTGGAGTAATGCGTTTCAATTCTTCTTTTACCGACTGACTAACATTCAGCGTTTCGATAAAATCGCGAATCGACTTTTCGGTGATGCCTTCGTTGGTACGTGTCAAAGCTTTCAAAGCTTCGTAAGGCGACGGATAAGCTTCGCGACGCAAAATGGTTTGAATACCTTCGGCAACTACTGCCCAGGTATTATCCAAATCGCGGTAAATAGCTTTTTCGTTCAACAGCAACTTACTCAATCCCTTCAGAATACTTTGCGTAGATATCATGGTGTGAGCAAAAGGCACACCCACATTTCTCAACACCGTACTGTCAGTAAGGTCGCGTTGAAGGCGGGATATCGGCAATTTAGCCGACATAAATTCCAGTGAAGCATTAGCCAGCGCCAGATTACCTTCAGCATTCTCAAAGTCAATCGGATTTACCTTATGTGGCATGGCCGACGAACCTACTTCGCCCGCTTTAATCCGTTGTTTGAAATATTCCATCGACACATACGCCCACACATCCCGGCAAAAATCAATCAGAATGGTATTGATACGTTTCATAGCATCCAACTGAGATGCCAGATTATCGTAGTTGGATATTTGTGTTGTCCACTGTTCGCGATCCAGACCCAGCTTGCCCGACACAAATTTATTTCCGAAGTTTTTCCAGTCAATGGCAGGGTAAGCCACCGTATGTGCGTTGAAGTTTCCGGTAGCACCACCAAATTTGGCCGAGTTAGGGGCTTGTTTCAATATGGCCAGTTGCTGGTTCAGACGATTCACAAAAACCATCATCTCTTTACCCAACCGGGTTGGCGAAGCAGGTTGCCCGTGAGTCTTAGCCAGCATCGACACATCGCGCCACTCATCCACCAGGTGAGTCAACGCTTTCAACAGTTCATCCATCTCGGGGTAATACACATCTGCCAACGCATCTTTTATGGAGCGGGGCACAGCCGTATTATTAATATCCTGAGACGTTAAGCCAAAATGAATAAATTCTTTGAATGACTCCAGACCGAGTGCATCAAACTTTTCTTTTATAAAATACTCAATCGCTTTTACGTCGTGATTGGTCACTTTTTCAATATCTTTTACTTTCAATGCATCAGCTTCCGAAAATTCGGTGTAGATAGCCCGTAATTTCGGGTAGATGGCCGCCGGAACTTGTTCAAGTTGTTTCAGCGGAATTTCACATAGAGCAATAAAATATTCAATTTCAACCAAAACGCGGTAACGCATCAATGCATATTCGGAAAAATAAGCAGCGTAAGCTTCGGTTTTTGTACGATAACGACCATCAATAGGAGAAATAGCGGTAAGAAGGGATAAATTCATGTCTTATTTTAAATTTATAATTTCAGAAATCCGACGTCGGTTTGCACAAAACAGCTCTCATTTCAGCTCCATTAAAGGCTAAGCGCGACGGCAACTGATTTTTCAAATAAATAACTCTTTATTCTAAAAATCAAGGCGCAAAGTTAATCAATTCTGCCGGATTAGAAAAGTTTCTCGCACTCCCTTGCAACACTGATTCTTTTTCGTTACTTTTGTTTCACAAATTAGAATAACAACACTCACTAACAACGGAAACGAATTCCGGTCAAGCATCATTTTTTAAACAAAAAACACACAAAACACATGAGATACGTAAGAATTCACAAGGAAGGTCGATTAATTTTAGGTACACTTGCTTTAGTTCTTTTATTCGTCAACTTGTATATTTACACTCATTTTACATTTGGATTATTGCCTATTATCAACATTGTTATTTCGGCTTTACTCCTGTTCTTTTTTGCTTATTTTTTTCGCAATCCTCCACGCAAAGTATATATCGACGACGCTAGTCTGGTGGTTGCACCGGCCGATGGAACCGTAGTAGTGGTTGAACCTACAGATGAATTGGAATATTTTGGCGACAAACGTATTCAGGTTTCCATCTTCATGTCGGTTTTCAACGTACATGCCAATTGGTATCCTATAAAAGGTACTGTTATTAAATCGGTTCATCACAGCGGCCGACACATGGCAGCTTTTTTGCCAAAATCAAGCCACGAAAATGAACGCTCTACCGTCGTACTCGAATCGGAAGGTAAAACCCAGATTCTTGTTCGTCAAATTGCCGGAGCATTGGCACGTCGCATTGTAACCTATGCTCATCCGGGTAAAAAATGTCACCTCAACGAACATCTGGGATTTATCAAATTTGGTTCTCGCGTCGATTTGTTCTTCCCCGTTGGTACCGAAATTTTTGTACAGGTAGGCGACTCGACCACCGGTAACGAAACCATCATTGCCCGACTAAACGAAGATTAAATGACCCTGGAAGAAGCCCAAAAACAAGTCGACGAATGGATTAAAACCTACGGCATTCGTTATTTCAGCGAGTTGACCAACATGGCCATTCTTACCGAGGAAGTGGGCGAGCTGGCACGCGTCGTGAGCCGTACTTATGGCGATCAGTCTTTTAAAAAATCTGATTTAGATGCAAATCTGGCCGATGAAATGGCCGACGTACTTTGGGTGCTGATTTGTATGGCCAACCAAACCGGCATTAACCTCACCGAAGCATTTGAAAAAAACATGCAAAAGAAAACAGATCGCGACAAAACGCGGCATCTGGAAAACAAGAAATTGAAATAAACAAACCGACCTTTATGCCCCTTCCGGGGGTTTGGGCCCATAACTCCAACCAACATGAGTAAATTTGACGACCTCTTTAAGCAATACAATTGCAATATAACCGACGAAAGTGTAAAACAAGACATAGATAAAATTCTGGCAAATCATTATGCCGAAAACGACAATGTAGAAGTGTACAAGCAATGCCTGAGCCAGATTGACCTCACATCGCTGAACGGAACCGATACCCACGCCGAAATCATCGCTATGGTGGAAAAAGTAAACAACTTCAAAGTTGCTTACCCCAAACTGCCTAACGTAGCTGCCATTTGCGTATATCCTGCTTTAGTTCCGGTGGTAAAAGAACACCTTACTGAAAACATCGGCATCGCCTCAGTAGCTGCCGGCTTTCCGGCTTCGCAAACTTTTATCGAAGTGAAAATTGCCGAAGTCGCTATGGCAGTGCTCGAAGGTGCTACCGAGATAGATGTTGTCATTTCTATCGGTAAATTTTTGGAAGGCAATTATGAAGAAGTTCACGAAGAAATAACTGAGATCAAATCTTCATGCCGCGATGCGCACTTAAAAGTTATTTTGGAAACCGGAGCGTTGAAATCGCCTTCAAACATCAAAAAGGCATCAATACTAGCTATGAATGCAGGCGCCGACTTCATCAAAACATCCACCGGTAAAATCCCGGTAGCCGCAACTGTTGAAGCTACTTACGTAATGTGTCAGGCTATTAATGAATGGTATAAGAAAACGGGTGTAAAAGTCAGCTATAAACCTGCCGGAGGAATATCTACCACCGAAGACGCCATAAAACATTACACCATCGTAAAGGAAGTGCTGGGCAAGGACTGGCTGAACAATACCATGTTCCGTTTTGGAGCAAGTCGTTTGGCAAACAACCTGCTAAGCTCAATAGAAGGAAAAGAAGTGAAATATTTCTAAGCCGGAATTTAGAATTTACGCGATGCCGCATAATCGGCACTTAAAATAAGCGATCTCTTAACGTCACTATCTGCAAAGCCATTGAGTTCATCGATGGCTTTCTTTTTGTATTTGTCCATTTGCGACAAAGCATAATCAACACCTCCGTTATCGTGCGCAAATTGAGTTATCGCATGAATATTTTCCGGAGTAAAATCTTTATTATCAATCAGAGATAATACATGATCTCTTTCATTGCCAACCGTATTGAGTAAAGCATAAATAAGAGGTAGCGTCACTTTCCCGTCACGAATATCATTTCCGGTTGGTTTTCCTATTTGTATGTCTTCGAAATAATCAAAAATATCATCTTTAATCTGAAAACAAATACCCAGATACTCTCCAAAATCACGAAGATGTGCCAACGACTTATTGTCTGCTTTCACCGACAAACCACCAACTTCCGTACACGTGGAGAATAACAAAGCTGTTTTTTTTCTGATAATATCAAAATAATTGGCTTCCGAAGTTTTAGAAATCTGAGAGTTCACCAACTGAAGCAATTCACCATCCGAAAGCTGCATGCCAATATTAGCAATTGATTTTAAAATTGCCAGATCATTTGTTTTAGTGGCGTAAACAAGTGCTTTAGATAAAATGTAATCCCCCGAAAGAATGGCTATCTTATTAGTCCAACGAGCATTTATCGAAGGCTTTCCGCGGCGTTCCAGCGTATCATCCACTACATCATCGTGAATTAAACTGGCAGTATGCAACAACTCTAACGAAAGAGCCGAAACGATCGTTGCTTCATTCACCTCGCCGCACAATTTTGCCGACAGAAGCGCTAACATTGGACGTAATTGTTTTCCGCTTTTTTGGAGTACGTATTCATTTACAGACTCAAGCATCGGATTATCCGTTTTGAGAGCCTCGGCAAATGTTTTCGCAAACGCCTGCATTTCATGGATAATTGGTTCTTTAATGTTTTCAATAAAGTTCATCTGAACATTCATATTGGTGTGTACTGCAAAAGTAAACAATTTTGCCGTTTGTTTAACTGTCAGGGTTTATTTCTGTGCAATTTTTAATTACTTTTACAGTCAAAACAAATTTTACGCTCAAACACTTTAGCCAGACCGTTTGTTTTTCTCAAACCTGTACTGCATTTGTAAATTATAGATTTCATGAAAAAGTTATTTTTGATTGATGCTTATGCCATCATATATAGATCCTACTATGCCTTTATCCGCAACCCTCGATTCAATTCTAAAGGATTGAATACCTCAGCCATCTTTGGTTTTGTGAATACACTCGAGGATGTATTAAAACGCGAAAAACCGACTCATATTGCCGTGGCATTCGATCCAAAAGGAAAGACTTTTCGTCACGAAGCCTTCGAACAATACAAAGCACAACGCGAAGCAACTCCCGAGGACATTCGCTTGGCTGTACCTATTATCAAAGATCTGATAAAAGCTTATAATATTCCGGCACTCGAAGTTGCAGGTTACGAAGCCGATGATGTAATCGGCACCATGGCTAAAAAAGCAGAACAAGCCGGTTTTGAGGTTTTCATGCTCACGCCCGATAAAGATTACGGGCAATTGGTCTCGGACCACATCTTCATGTATCGCCCGAAACATACGGGCGGCTTTGAAATAATGGGACCAACGGAAGTAAAAGCCAAATATGATTTAGACAGTCATGAACAGGTGATCGATTTACTCGGGCTGATGGGCGATGCATCCGATAATATTCCGGGCTGCCCGGGCGTTGGTGAGAAAACAGCCGTAAAACTCCTGAAAGAATTCGGAAGCATTGACGTCTTACTCGGACGCACAGACGAGCTAAAAGGGGCTTTGAAAACCAAAATAGAAGCAAACAAAGAACAAATTGTCTTCTCCCGTTTTCTGGCTACTATCAAAATTGATGTTCCCATCGATTTCGATGAAAAAAGTCTCGAAATAGAATCCAGGAATGAACCCGAACTACGTGCTCTCTTCGACGAACTGGAATTCCGGACTATGTCCGCCAAGGTTGGAACTAATCCATTTTCGTCCCTCCCTCCCGACCAGTCACTGCCAAGCATCGGCTTTGCAAAAACAAAAAAAAGTACGGGGCAAATGTCTTTGTTCGACGATTTCGAAACTCCCAAAAAACTGGCCGAACCTGCTAAGCCTGTTGTCAGCCAACAGCCCGCTCCTTTGGATGAAAATTTCACAGGTCTGAGATCGATAAATGACACACCTCACAACTACATACTTATCGACAATAAAATTAAGCGATCTAACCTGATTTCAAAGCTCTTTATACAACAATCATTTTGCTTCGATACCGAAACAACAGGATTGAATATGTTCAGCTCGGATTTGGTAGGCCTTTCTTTCTCTTTTGTCGAAGGGGAAGCATATTATGTCTCACTACCGATAGATAAAGCTGAAGCTCATGAAGTTTTACATGAGTTCAAAGCAGTATTCGAAAATAATCAGATTGAAAAGATCGGGCAAAACATCAAATTTGACCTTTTAATGCTCGCGCAATATGGCATTGATCTGAAAGGTAAATTATTTGATACCATGATTGCACATTATCTGGTTCAACCCGAGTTGCGACACGGAATGGATTATCTGGCCGAAATATACCTCAAATACCGAACCATCCATTTCGAAGATCTGGTGGGATCAAAAGGAAAAAATCAGGCCGATATTCGCACAGTGGATATTCAAAAGTTATGCGATTATGCAGCCGAAGATGCGGATGTAACCTTTAGATTAAAACAAATTCTGGAAAAAGAATTAAAATCCAATGGACTCGAAAATCTTTTTTACGAAATAGAAATGCCACTGATGCGCGTCTTAGCCATCATGGAACGAACCGGTGTACGGATTGATAGTGAAGCATTGCGCCAGAGTTCTGAAATCCTGACGGAAGAAATGCTTAAGCTTGAAAAAGAAATTCATACGATTGCCGGTTTTGAGTTTAATGTAGGCTCTCCCATGCAGGTTGGCGAAATTTTGTTCGATCGGTTAAAGCTGGATGATAAAGCCAAGAAGACAAAAACAGGACAATACTCCACGTCGGAAGATGTATTGGAAAAAATCCGCTCAAAACACCCTATCATTGGCAAAATTTTAGATTATCGCGGACTGAAAAAATTACTGAGCACCTATATCGATGCTTTGCCGCAGCTTATCAGTTCGGTTACAGGGAAAGTTCACACTTCCTACAACCAAACCGTGGCTGCTACCGGTCGGCTCAGTTCCACCAATCCGAATTTGCAGAACATCCCTATTCGCGATGCGCAGGGCAAAGAAATTCGCAAAGCCTTTATTCCTGGCGCCGACAGCGCCTTTCTTAGTGCCGATTATTCGCAGATTGAACTCCGGATTATGGCTCACCTGAGTGGTGACGCCAATATGCTCGAAGCATTTAATAGCGGACATGATATCCATACAGCTACCGCAGCAAAAATCTACAAGATTCCATTAGATGACGTTACTTCGGATATGCGCCGCAAAGCTAAGACAGCTAACTTCGGTATAATTTATGGTATTTCAGTATTTGGACTATCTGATCGGTTAGGTATTCCCAGGGCTGAAGCCAAGGAGCTAATTGACGGTTATTTCACCACTTACCCGGACGTAAAAAAATATATGGATACCAGTATTCAACGGGCTAAAGAAATGGGGTACGTAGAAACGTTATTCGGCCGTAAACGATTTTTACCCGACATAAACTCACAAAATAGCATAGTTCGTGGCTTTGCCGAACGAAATGCCATCAATGCTCCTATTCAGGGTACTGCTGCCGATATTATCAAAATAGCCATGGTTCATATTCAGAAACGCATTGAAGACGAAGGCCTGCAAACCAAAATGACTATGCAGGTTCATGACGAATTGAACTTTACTGTTCCAAATTCCGAAATAGACAGAGCAAAAAAAATGGTAGTAGACGAAATGGAAGATGCTATTAAACTACAAGTTCCGCTTATTGCCGATTGCGGAATCGGCAATAACTGGCTGGAAGCTCATTAAGAAGAACTAAAGTTGAGTAGAATCAATATCAACCCAATCTCCCAGATACATCATAAAAAAAAGCAATAGCCGTACTTTATTTCGGTTATTGCTTTTTTATTACTCGAAAAAAAAGAATAGTAGCTTTAGCCTGAGAAAATAAAGTTACGACAAAAAAGCCCTTTTCCAAATGGAAAAGGGCTTCTGTATAATTTCAAGAAGCAATTATGCCAATTTATTTACATAAACAGCTAACTTTGATTTCAAGTTGCTTGCTTTGTTTTTATGTATAATATTACGTTTAGCCAACTTGTCCAACATAGCACTGATCTTTGGCAACATTTCTGTAGCTACAGTTTTGTCAGCAGTAATACGCAATTTACGCACAGCATTACGAGCTGTTTTTGCATAATAGCGGTTGTGCAATTTTTTCTTGTCAGCTTGACGTATTCTTTTAATCGATGATTTATGATTTGCCATCTCAATCTTTATTTTAGTCTTTAAATTTCGTATTCTTTTTGTAGTCCCTAGGGGAGTCGAACCCCTCTTTCCAGGATGAAAACCTGGCGTCCTAACCGATAGACGAAGGGACCATTAATGGTCATTGTAGCAGTGAGTAGTTGTTCTCAATTGCGGGTGCAAATATACGGCACTTTTTTGAATTGGCAATACCTTTCCAATAAATATTTATTTATTTCCCGTAATTTACTATTTATCAATGATTAGAAAGTTTCCAAGTAAAAACACTCATACATTCACAATCATTTTTCAAGCAATATTATTGCTATATTTGTAGTCTAAACAGATTTTTATGCAGATCAAAACCGTTGGAATTGTACTTCATTCTATAAAACACACCGACTCGTCAACCATCATTACGGTTTACACGCAACAATTCGGACGTATTTCCTACATGGTTCACGGCGTAAATAAAAAGAAGTCGATAGTCCGGGCGGCATTTCTGCAACCTCTTTCGATCGTGGAAATGGATGTTTTTCATTCACCAGGCAGAGAGATTCAACGGATAAAAGATATTAGAATGGAACACCCATTTAGTGGTATTCCATTTAATCCGGTAAAAAACTCTTTAGCATTATTTCTGTCCGAAGTTCTTTTCCGCACACTACGACAAACGGAACCGGATGAGAATTTGTTCTTGTTTCTTGAGAATTCTATTCAGCAGCTGGATTGCTGCGAGGAAGGAATAGCTAATTTTCATCTTATCTTTTTACTCCGATTGACGCGCTACTTAGGCTTCGAGCCAAACCAGGTAGAAGCAACCGGCAAGTATTTTGATTTGATGAACGGAGTTTTTCGGAATGAAAAACCACTACACATACATTTTTTGCAACCTGAAATAACTGCTGCTTTCAGTCAGGCATTGCAAGCCGACTTCACAAGCATGCATAAATTGATTTACACACGCGAGAATCGGGTTCTTTTGCTCAAAGGTATCATTGACTATTACCGACTACACATTCCCGAATTTCAGAAGCTACACTCGCTTGACGTATTGCAAAGTTTATTCGATTAGAAAAGCAGAAATACTATTTGCTTTTAGCATGAACAACAACCGTCTCTCCTATCTTAATCTTGCCTCCTGAGTTTTTATTCCAATCTTTTAAATCGTCTACAGTACATCCGTAGTCTTTTGCGATAGAATAATAAGATTCACCCGACTTTACTTTGTGCTGAATGCTTTTAGATTTAGATTCCCTTTCAGCTTTCGAGGACGAGTTTTTTGATTTTTCAGAAGATTGAGTCAATTTTAATTCCTGCCCAAAGCGAATTTTTGAATCGGATAAATTGTTGAGCTTCTTCAGTTCTTCAACAGAGAGATTGTTGTCCTTAGCAATACTGATAAGACTTTCACCCCTTTTGACCTTATGGTTTACAGTCATTCCTGACTCTTCCGATTTATTGTTTTTCTTACTATCCTGCCTGGCTTCCTGCTTGTCCGCAACAAGATTTTTGGTCGATTCTCCACCGCCATGAGCAATCTTCAGTTCCTGTCCGGCACGAATCTTACCATTAGGAATATTATTGATTCTCATCAATTCCTCTACAGTAGTATTATTATTTTTAGCAATTGTGATTAAACTCTCACCTTTTTTTATCTTGTGAGTTGTAGTTTTTTCAGCAGCTTCTGATTTAGAACTATTAGCCTTTTTCTCTGCTTTGCTTTCTTGCCTATCAGCAATAATGTTTTTAGATTGCTCACCACCATTTTGAGTAATCTTCAATTCCTGGCCGGCACGAATTTTACCATTAGGGATATTATTGATCCTCTCCAATTCTTCTACTGTGGTATTATTGTTCTTGGCAATCGTAGCCAGACTCTCACCTTTTTTTATTTTGTGAGTTGTAGCCTTTTCAACAGCTTCAGATCTGGTATTATTGGCTTTTTTATCCGCTTTGCTTTCTTGTCTTTCGGTAATCTGTCTTTTAGATTTGGAATCATCTCCGCTTTGATTCAGTTTTAATTCCTGACCTACACGAATTTTTCTATTAGAAAGATTATTGATCCTCATCAATTCATCAACAGGAATATCGTATGATTTAGAAATGCTATATAATGATTCACCCGATACAACTTTGTGAGTTCCTGTTTTGCCCACGATTGCCTTCTGTGGAACCTCTGCTTTTGCGACTTCATTTTTATTAGCGACAGGATCTGCCTGTGAGTTCACTTTAATTTCCTGACCGGCATGAAGTTTTCCTTTTGGAAGATCATTAATTTTCTTTAGTTCCGCTACCGAAGTATTGTATAATCTGGCAATAGTATAAAGCGATTCCCCTTTTTTTACAATATGAGATCCACTAGCCGACGACTGCTTATTTGAAGCATCCTGATCAGATCTGGAAGATTCATTTCTATTTGTTGAGTTACTTTTATTGTCTGCCAACTCTGAGGAGTTATTTCCAGCTCCCCCCGTTTCAGTGGTAGTTACTTCATCCTTTACTTTTAAGCGCTGCTTAAGACTTAGTTTATTTCCCTTTATTTTATTCTTTCGTTTTAATTCCTCAACTGTCATCCCATATTTTTGGGCAATTGATGAAAGCGTTTCACCTGACTTTACATGATGATATTCGGCAGGAACAACTCTTCTAGCTTGTTTAACGACGTTTGTTGGTACTACAGAAGCTCTTTGCACTGTAGGTTGTGGTTGTTTTCTGACTTCCGGCTCACTCCTTGAATTTCTGAAACTCATCAATTTATGAACCACCTTCAATATCGGATTGGCAGCTATTACACGACTTGCTTTTAAAAACCGCTTTGTGTAATATTCTTCTGACGAGTTGGAAATGGTAACTCCTGTATGAACTGCAGCATGGATAAATTCAAATTCCCCATTTCCTTTAGCCGCCACAACAATGCCCACGTGCCCAATCTGCTTACTTTTATGTCGACCTGAAAAAAAAACCAAATCACCTTTTTTCAACTGATCCCGATCGATAGATTCAAATTGTCGAGACTGATCAATCGAACATCGTTCAAGATTATATCCAAAATTTCGGTACACGTAAGAAGTAAATCCAGAGCAATCGAACGAAGATGTCCCTGTTGAACCATAACGATAAGGAGTATTTAAAAATACTTTTCCATAATTAATGATCGAATCTGATAAATCAACGCGATCTCTGTTTATATAATTTGTTCGGATTGAGTCGGAAGAAGCGGACACTAGTGTTGCCGAATGCAGAATTGCAACCGGAAAAACTAGCAAAGAAAGTATGCTGATTGTAAGGTATTTGTATTTTGATAAAAACATAAGAAGACGAAACTTTTGATTGACTTCTTGCAAAGATATGATTTTTAGGATACAAATCAGGACGCGTTTTCTCTTTTTAATAAAAAAAGTGATTCTTTTCAAAAACAAAATTTTCGCTTACATAAATGTACAAATTCCTTAATATTCTAATTTAGATCCATGTTTCGCCACCTCTAAAGTGGCACTCAAACCCATAATTATAGGTAGATTATAGTCTACATGACCGGCCGGGAAATTAAACAAAACGGGATAATTATAGTCGCTGACAGCCGCAGCAATAATTTCGGCAATGCTTTGATGCATGAGCGGGTCTTCCTCGCATTCTCCAAACTGTCCAACTACCAATCCTGTAATTTCGGAGAGGACTCCACCCAGACGTAGATTCTGTATCATGCGGTCTATTTTATAGGGCCTCTCGCCCACATCTTCGAGAAATAAAATCTTATTTTTATACGATAAATCAAATTTAGTTCCCCGCAGACCCATCATTACTGCCAAATTACCACCAATCAACTCACCCTGCACCTTCCCTACTCGATTCAATGGATGACTCGCTACCTGATAGGTAGGGAGTTTACCAAACAGTATTTCTTTGAGACGCAGAAGCTGATCGGCATCGGCAGGTAGCTCGGCCAGGTATTTAGACATTGGGCTATGAAGAGATGCAATGCCCAGATTGGTGATTGCATTGTGCAAAATAGTAATATCACTAAAACCGATCAGCCATTTAGGCGATTTCACGAATCCGGAGAAATCAATTTTATCTATAATCTGCGAAAGTCCGTAACCGCCGCGACTACACAAAACGGCTTTTACATTCGGATCATCAAATGCCTGTTGTAAATCGGTAGCGCGTTGTTCTTTTGTGCCGGCAAAACGACCGTATTCCGAACGGGCATGTGGTCCTTCGGTAACCTTCAAACCCCAGCTTAATAATGTTTTCTTTGCACCGTCAATATGTTCGGGAGAAATTACGCCTGAGGGAGAAATAATACGGATTTCGTCGTTTGGTTGTAAGTATGGAGGAGTCATGTTTTTAATTATGAGTTATAAGTTATGAATCAGGTAGATTTTAATTTCGCTTTCGTTGTAAGGATAGCACTTCGAATCATTTTTAATATTTCAATAGTGTCTTTATTTACGCTTTCAAATTCATTTGCATTTATATAGGTCTCCAATGCCGTTTAGTTAGGCACACAGAATACACAGATTCTACAGAATATGTAAAGTTGATTTGATTATTATGTTTTTGATAATATCCATTTTAAATATAATTTCTATTCTGTTTTTTTTCGTCTAATCCGTGTATTCTGTGTGCTAATCTTATCTAAACCACATTGAGTTTGTCTCTATTTATCACTAATACCTCAGCCACTTCCACATCTCTGTCCAAGTTATCTTTTTTCCGTACATCAGAATACCGGTGCGGTAAATTTTGCCGGCCATCCAGGTAGTACCTATAAATGAAAGAATCAGAATGGTGAGCGAAAGGATGATTTGCCAGATGGGGACATCAAAAGGAAGACGTACCATCATTACGATAGGCGATGTGAACGGAATCATTGAGCACCAGAAAGCCAGCGGACCATCGGGGTTTTGAGCGGCAAAGATACCTGCATAAATAGCAAAAATGATAGGTAGCATAATGGGTAAGGAGAATTGCTGCGTATCGGTTTCATTATCTACAGCCGAGCCTACTGCCGCAAAAAGCGAAGCATACAACAGATATCCGCCAAGGAAATACACAATGAACAGACCAATGATTTCGACATAGTTTAACCCATTCAGTGCAACTAATAAGGTTTGCATCTGTGAAGGCATGGCAGCATTAGCCGCCGCAGGATGAACACCAACCTGCTGCATTTGCTGAAGTGAGTTTACATCCAGACTCCCGCTGCCAAAAACAGAGCCAACCGCTACCGCTATGATTCCGGTTAAGATTACCCACATCAAAAACTGAGTGAGCCCCACCATGGCAATGCCGATAATTTTACCCATCATCAATTCAAATGGTTTGACCGACGAAATCATCACTTCTACAATGCGATTTGTTTTTTCCTGCACCACACCGGCCATTACCTGTGCACCGTAAATAACAATGAACATATAGATGATAAAAGCGGTGATCATCCCAATGATAAGTGCCACCTCGGCAGAACCTACTTTTTCTTTTCCATCTTCACCCCATTTAATCGTTTTCAGATCAATGTCGGTATGCGATTTTTCCACCATCTCTTTCAGGTGCGGAATATTATAAGCCGCCAGCTTTTGTTCTTCCACATACTTATTCAGCAAACCGGTAATATAGGTTTTCAACTCCATATTCACTTGTTTTTCGGAATAAAAAGTCACAGCCCGGGGATTATCCTTAAGATCGGCATCGATATAAAGCAATCCGGCAAACTGATTACTTTCAGCATTCTCCTTTTTGAGTTTTTCCAGCGGGGCATCGACAAAAACAAAAGAATAAGCATCGTTACTTTTTAAAACATTTGTATAAAGATGCGTCCTGTCGAGCACAGCGATACTTTTGATTTTGTCATCTTTAATGCCGCCTAACCAAACAATCAGGGCTATCATTCCGGCAAAAAGCACAGGAGTTAAGAACGTAAGCAGGATAAATGATTTTTTCATTACCCGCGTTGTATATTCTCGTTTTATAATTAAATTTATTTTGCTCATAATAATTAATGATGAACCCCTAACCCCTAAAGGGGAACTAGGTTACTTTAGTATTGTATCTGTTTTATATAATACTTATTAATCGGTTGTATTGCATCTTCATACTCTCAAGTATTCAGGCCTCTTGTCTTATTCCCCTTTAGGGGTTAGGGGTTCTTTTCTGTTACAGTTTTAATAAAAATATCGTTCATGCTGGGCAATAATTCTTCGAACGACAGGACTTCGGTGCAGTCAATAAGTTTCTTTA
>DAIQOQ010000142.1:0-1134 GCA_036787795.1 Paludibacter sp.
AGCAATAGGGATAGTAGATGAGACAGTATTACCAACCTTTTCAAGGAAAAAGTAAAATTTATCCGGTTCAATTTCAATCAATTTTCTCAAATAATTCATCATGTACCTGTTAGCCTGATGGAAAACAAATAAATCTATATCATCTTTCGAAAGTTGATTCTTGGCCAATACTTCATTTACCAAAACAGGAACAGCCTCGGCTGTAAAATTAAAGATTCTTCCTCCATTCATATACAAATAATCGGATGAACTTGGATTTCCGTCTTCATCAAAAGTCAATTCATTCAAGTCTTTCGAGTGACGTGCTCCCCCATTTTTGACTATCAGATTCTCTGCTCCACGACCGTCAGTACCAAGGCTGAAGTTTTCAATAGACGCAAAACCATCGGTTGAAATCAATGTTGCTGCCGAAGCATCTCCAAAAATGGTTCGGTTTCCTTTGTCTGTCGGGTGAATGTGTTTCGAATACGTTTCGGCAGTAAGCAACAATACATTCTTAGCAATTCCACCGGCTATCAGACCCTTGGCCAATGATAGCCCGTATACAAAACCCGAACAACCCAGATTAAAATCTAACGCACCACACGAAGTGGACAAGCCTAAGCGATTTTGAATCAAACAGGCAGAAGTTGGCAAGTAATAATCGGGACTTTGCGTGCAAAGAAGAATAAAGTCAATTGTTGAACGGTCAATAGCATGCTCAGCAAAAAGCTTTTCGGCTGCTTGAGTTGCCAGATCCGCAGCTGTTTCATTATCCGAAGCTATATGTCGCTCCTGTATACCTACTTTTCCTGCAATTTTTTCTGCAGTCCACTCCGGAAATTCCTTTACCAAATCCTCGGTAGTAACTACTTTCTCCGGTAAAAAGTAGGATATAGCTTTTATATATGATTTCATGATTTGTTGTTGTTTTTATAGTTCTACGTTAATGTATATGATTTACTTACTGAACTTGTTCCATTCAGAGTAAGAAAATCACAAAAACCAATTCTAAACGGGGTTATAGTCATTTTTTATTTAAGGAAAAACGTCGTACTAGTACGAACGAGCTTTGCAAACCGAAAACATTCAGTCGTACTAGTACGAACGAGCATTGCAGACCGAAAACACTCAGTCGTACTAGTACGAACGAGC
>DAIQOQ010000142.1:1234-5616 GCA_036787795.1 Paludibacter sp.
AGTACGAACGAGCATTGCAGACCGAAAACACTCAGTCGTACTAGTACGAACGAGCTTTGCAGACCGAAAACACTCAGTCGTACTAGTACGAACGAGCATTGCAGACCGAAAACACTCAGTCGTACTAGTACGAACGAGCATTGCAGACTAAAAACATTCAATCGTACTAGTACGACGAAATTAAACTTCGTTTTTTAAAACAATTTCCTGACTCCAAAGGAAATTTAAGTTGCCTAGTTTATAATTTATATCTGGATGCTATCCAATGCCACTTTTTAAAATACCGTCTATTGCAACGTGTAACCGCCATCAATTAGTAAGCTGGTACCTGTCATCCATCGAGTTGCATCCGATAATAGATACGTAGCCGCATAAGCCACTTCTTCGGGCTTACCGTAACGTTTTAGCGGATATTTCAATCTGTCTTTCTCCAGTTCTTCTTCACCAATACTTCCGGCTTTCAATAAATCGGTTTCTATCATACCCGGATTGATACAGTTGGCACGAATGCCTCGTGGAGATAATTCCAATGCTACAGCTTTCATAAATCCGGTCAACGCACTTTTCGAAGCTGCATAAATGGAACTACCAATATAAGCACAATTATTACCGTTTATGGACGAGATATACACCAACGAAGCACCTTTATTTAGCTTCTTATGCTGCAATACCAAACGCGTTAAATGAACAGGTACCAATGTGTTAGTCTGAAAGATATCATTTACATCGTTTTCTTCAGTCAACTGAAGTACCAACGGGTTCGCAATACCTGCATTGTTTACCAATCCATCAATTTTAGGCAATGACTCCACCAGCTTTTCCATTTCCTGAAGATTAGTCAGATCGGCAGCAATTTGCAGGTGTCCGTCTCCTTCAAGCATTGAGACTGTTTCCGACAAACGAGATTCATTACGCCCTGTAACAATAAGAGTCGCTCCCATTTGCGAACAAACAACAGCAATGGCCCTTCCTATACCCGATGATGCACCGGTTACCAAAACAGTTTTACCGGCTAATGAAAACGGATTCATCTTAGCTAAGTTTGGATTGCACCAGATCAAATAATTCCTGAACGGTATTGGTTGGTTTCATTTCCTCGGGCTTCAGCATTACCGAGTACTTTTTCCCAATCATATTCAAAATTGCCAAAGCATTCAACGACGACCATTCATCTAATTCTCTGAAACGGGTTTCGAGTGTGAATTCAGAAGCATCTGTATCATCAAATTGTGCAGCAAAGTTTTTTACAAATTCGTTAGCGTCCATTTTATGTTCGTTTTAATATAGTTTATTGTATATGTTTTATCAAATAAAATCCTGAATCAGATTATTCGGATCAGGTGTAAGCGGTGTCGATTTTGTCAGAAACGAGCTTCCGTTTTTAGTGTTTTTCAGCAAAATAGATCCAGCACCCAGTATATTTTGTTCTCCAATAGTAGTTTTATCTTTTATCACCGCGCTCATACCTATAAAAGTGTTTCTCTTGACCGTGCAAAAACCTCCTATCATAACATTCGATGTCAAAAAGCAATTTTCTTCAATTACAGAATCATGTCCGATTCTATTTCCCACATTAACTATAACGTTATCACCAATTTTTACGTTTTGCATAAAAATGTTGGCTTCCATAATAAAGCAGTTTTCACCTACTTGCAAATCATTCCAGTATGAATTACGCGAACAAAGATAGCTAATCAAATGGTAACCTTTTTCTTTAGCCTCTCTGAATTTCAGTTCGCGCGTGGAGTTTAGTTTATGATACCCAATGGCAATAAACATAGCATACTCACTTGGCGGATAAACTTCATCCACTTTTTCAAAATCAACCACCGGAAGATCTAAAAAAGTCTTTGTTTTATTATATTCTGCATTAACCGTATAAGCCACGATTTCAAAGTCCGAATCATTCTTCAGATAAAAGCTTACCTGACTGGCAAAATCGCTGACACCAAAAATAATAATCTTTTTATAATCCTTTTTCATCGAATAAACGAATTACTAACTGCTTACTAAAAACTACCGACTATCAACTATTTGTAAATATCTCTTACAATGAAAGTTTGTCTGTTTTTTGTTTGATTAAAGAGCTTATCGATATAAATACCAAGAACCCCTAATGAGCTTATGATCACTCCTACGGAAAAAAGCAACGCAACAATCAAAAAGGTAAATCCTGAAAGTACAATTTCCGGGTTAATCAGTTTCTTTACCACAAAGAAAATTCCGGTGAAAACACTCAGAGCAGAGATGAAAAAGCCGAATTTAAATAACACGATAAGTGGATAAGATGAAAATGAAGTAATAGCCTCCATGCTTAATGAAATACGTTTACCCAGCGTGTAGGTACTTTGTCCTTCCCGCTGTCCTTTTTTTATGGTTATCGGTATTTGCTTGTATCCAATCCATTGCATCATACCAGCCATAAAAATATTTTTATCGCCCATCTTAATCAACTCATCCACATAACGACGGCTCATTAACCGTTCGGTAAGCAGATTCTCCGGAATGCGAGTATCTGTCAAACGATTAAAGAAACCATAGAATAACCCGCCGACTGTTCTCTCAATAAAAGAACCTTTGCGCGTTTCCTGAACACCATAAATCACATCACAACCCTGTTCTTCCTGCATTTTGTTATAAAAGGTAGGTATATGTGTTGGCGGTACTTCCAGATCACAGTCAATCAAAAAAACATGATCTCCTGTTGAATAAGTCAAACCGGCCATAATAGCATAATGGTGTCCGAAGTTACGCGACAAGTCAACAGCTACTATATTGTTATTTGTCTCTTTTAGCTTTAATACCTTATCCAACGATTTATCGGGAGACCCATCGTTTACAAATACTATTTCGTAACTGCTACATTCAATTGAGGCCATTGCCTCTTCACATTGCGTTACAAAAGTATCTAGAAACCGTTCCGATTTATATAATGTTGTTACAATTGATAACTGTGGTTTGCTCATATTCTAAAACGTTTTTCGGCTTGATAAATAAAATATCCACTTCGGTCGGCACTACACTGAATAGCATGAAGTGTGGTATCTGTAATTTCTGATTCAATAATCTCTTTATATTTCTCGGGATGCTGAATTACGGGCAATAGGTGCTCGGTTTCCTTACAAAGAAAATAAACTCCCGCCGCTTGCTGACTATGCAATTGAGGTTCTTCAAACTCTCCCAAAGCAATATCAATGACTCCTTGTACAAAGTCATATCCAGTAGACAGTTTTACCAAATGTGACCCTATAAAATCACCGCCCATCCTTGCTCCTACTTCAATGGCAAAGACATCTCCGGCACTGGTTATTTTAAATTCAGCATGACTGGCACCATAATTTATTTTCAGAGCAGCAAGCGCTTTGAGTGTTTCCAACTTTATTTTTTGTTGTATTTCCGAGCTCAACAAACTGGGTTGATGATGCTCCAACTCTACAAAATACGGTTCTTCGGTTGTTACTTTATCGGTAATAGCCAGAATATAATGTTTTCCCTGCCACGAAATACTTTCGACACTCACCTCCGAACCTGAAACATATTCTTCTACAATAGCATGATGTGTAAACGATTCCTTTTGAGCTCGGTTTATAGCTTCGGGTAAATCTGCCGGGGCTTCTATCTTTTTTACACCACGACTACCCGAGCGATCTGTTGGTTTAACGATTAAAGGGTAACGAAAGTTTTCTACCGTATAATTTTCATCAGCAATAACAAAACGTGGCGATGAAACAGAAAAATTTGCGAACCGACGACGCATCATGTATTTATCGGTTGCAGCTAATGCATCTTCAAAATCATTCGCAATTAATCCCATTTCGCGCGCAACAAAACAAACCGTCGGCACGGCAGCGTCAGAAGCAATGGTGGTAATTCCATTGATATGTACTTGTTGGCAAACTTTAAGTATTTCTTCTTTATCTAGAATCGAAATAGGGTAAAAATAATCGGCAACATCTTTACATACTGCACCATCTTCCCATGCGAAGCAATGTGTTTCAATGCCCATTTCAGCAGCCTTTTGCACAAGAGGTAACTGCAAATAGCTTGCTCCAATAATAGCTAATTTCTTCATATCAAAATCTAACGGTAACTATCAATCCTATAATGATTAGTCCCAGACCTATAACTTTCCCGATCGTAAATGTTTCGCCCAATAACCACACACCCAGCAAAAAAACGATTGCCGGAGCCAGACTCATAAATGGGTAAGCTTCGGTGATTTGGAATTTGGTCATAGCCATAGACCAACAAACCGAAGCTATAAAAGCCGAGAGAAAACCGGAAAAAATAAACGGGTCAAGCAAAAATTTGGTGTATGAAACCACCATATCCCAAATACCAGTGTGAGGCATGGTCCAGTTCAACTTCAGAATTCTCCACTT
>DAIQOQ010000142.1:5716-7217 GCA_036787795.1 Paludibacter sp.
GTCAAATCCCTGTATTTGGTAGTCATGGATGAAATAATGATTCCAAAGCCCAATGACAAACCAGCCAACATAATAATTACCAACGGTAGAAGCAGAATATACATATTGGGAGCAACATGCACCCCCATAATCAGATAATAAATATAAACTACCACAAAAAGCAAAAACTGAATACCCATCCGTACCAGATTAGAGGCCACTGTAGAAAGTGGTACAATCATCCTTGGAAAATAGACTTTCCCAAAAATTCCCTGATTGGTAGTGAAGGTTGAAGACGTTTTATTCAAGCAATCGGAAAAATACTGCCAGCAAACTATACCTGCCAGATAGAACATGGGCTGTGGCAAACCATCGGTCGATATACCTGCAATACCACCGAACACAATCATATACATAAGCGTTGTAAGTGCCGGTTGTATAAAAAACCAGGTCGGACCCAGGATTGTTTGCTTGTATTGAGTAATAATATCGCGCTTTACAAACATTGAAAACAAATCACGATACTGCCAGATTTCTTTAAAATCGACTTCTAAAAGCTTATTTTGGGGTTTTATAATTGTATTAAATTCCATCTAAGATTAATCTTTAGAAATCAAATTGGTTAAGTCAGAAAGTTATAATACCTTTTTATCAGAGAACTACGCTGTTTTAGCTCTGTAATTTATTTTAATGCAAAAGTAGTATTTTTTTAATGCTTATGACTAATAAAATCCGAATTAAAACAGTTCACATTACAATTAAAAACACATAACCAACAGATTATACATATTCATTTTAACTTCAGATCATTGCAAATACTATCAGCTAAACATGGCATTTACAATCTGTTGTTTTTTATTACCTTTGCACCCGAAAACTTGTACATAAAAATGATTGACAACACTATATTTAACGATAAAAAAGTAGCATTTCACACTCTGGGCTGTAAGCTCAATTTTGCCGAGACATCGGCAATTGGCAAGCAGCTCTCCGATGAAGGATTTGCAAAAGTAAAAACAGGAGAACAGGCTGACATTTGCATCATAAATACCTGTTCAGTAACCGACACGGCCGACCATAAATGCCGTCAGGCCATCAACCGCTTAAACAGACAACATCCTGATGCAATTATGATTGTAACCGGTTGTTATGCTCAATTAAAACCAGAAGAAGTAGCTGCCATTGATGGAGTTGACTTAGTTCTCGGGGCTAATGAGAAGTTCAATGTCCTTGAATATATACAAAAGCTGGACGGAACTGAAAAAAGTGAGATTCATCGTTCGGAAATAAAAAGAGTGCGGGAATTCAAACCGTCCTGCTCTCGCGACGACCGTACACGCTACTTTCTAAAGGTGCAGGATGGATGCGATTATTTCTGTACCTATTGCACCATTCCTTATGCACGTGGACGTAGTCGGAATGCAACTATCCCCGAAACGGTGGCCATGGCTATGCAGGCTGTCGAAGCCGGAGCTAAAGAAATTGTACTGTCGGGCGTGAATATAGGTGATTTTGGGAAAAG
>DAIQOQ010000143.1:0-3324 GCA_036787795.1 Paludibacter sp.
ATTCCAAAACAAATGTTCTTCAGAGTTATATCAACAGAGTCACTAAATACAACTCGTCTATATTGGTTAGACAAACAATTTCATATAATAACAATGAAACATTGTGTGTTCTATGAATAATTTGCTTTTTCTCACACGCAAAGGTACAATTTTCGCCGCAGGTGGCGGGGAATTTACCCAAAGAGATTAAATGCAAGTGCCTATTTTAAATGTAATTAACAGGCATGAATATAAATATATTTTTTAGAATCGGAGAGAGGGAAAGGAGGGGGTATTATATAAAAAAAAGTCTACCAACCAAATGATAGACTTCTCAGATGTGACAAAAGTCAAATAGTATATACTAAATTACTTTTACATTCACTGCATTCAATCCTTTTTTGCCTTCTTGCAAATCGAATTCAACGGTATCGCCTTCGCGAATTTGATCGATTAAACCAGAAATGTGTACAAAATGTTCTTTTTTTGAACCATCTTCGCTGATGAATCCAAATCCTTTAGATTCATTGAAGAATTTAACTGTTCCTTTACTCATTGTTGATATTTATTATTTTTAATGTTCGACAAAGATAATCTTATATTATTATAAATCATCGTTTATTGAAAAATATATCGCAAACTTACTCAATATTTTTCTCTTGGAGTCAAATTATTGCTAAAATAGCAATAAAACTAGTCAGTTTGGTCCATAAACAAGCCAACAGTGAAATGATTATTTTTCTTTCAATTTGAATCGTGCAATAGCAGTGACAATGTTTCGAGGAGCAAAACGTACTGATTGAGACATAAGTAAATTTAAGAATCCATGAACCGCAACTGTTTTTCCTTTCATCATGGCTCTGTAACCAAATTCAGCGACTTCTTTAGAACCTGCAATTCCAGAACCTTTAAACAAATTACTACTATCGAGTGAAGCCGCGGTCTTAAAACCTGTTTCGGTTGCCCCAGGACATAAAGCCGTTACTGTAACGCCTGTTCCTTTCAGCTCATTGGCTATTGCTTCCGAAAAGCTCAGCACAAAAGCTTTCGAAGCAAAATATACTGACATGGTCGGTCCCGGCTGAAACGCCGCTGTGGAAGCAATATTCAGTACCTTTCCAAATTTATTCTTAATCATTTCCGGTAGAAATAGGCGGGTAAAATGAGTCAATGCCATTACATTCAGATTTATCATTTGCTCTTGTTTTTTCCAATCACATTCTGCAAACAAACCGAAATCTCCAAAACCAGCATTATTTACCAAATAGTTAATACGTATTTTTTGAGTTTGCAACTCAGAAAAAACCTCCAGTGAAGCCGATTGTTCTGATAAATCCCGAGCTATCACATATACCGAGATAGCATACTGTTTTTCCAACTCATTTTTCAACGTATTTAGCTTTTCTTTTCCCCGAGCAACCAGAACCAGATTGTCTCCCTTCGAAGCATGTATACGCGCAAATTCAGCTCCCAGACCACTCGAAGCACCTGTAATTAATGCAGTTTTATTCATTGAATTTATTTTCTTTAGTAATCAAAAAAAATCAGTACTATACTTTTAAATAAAAGGAATCGGTTTTTCGTTTTCAATTGCAAATAGCTTCACAGGCAGCCTATAATAAATTAGCAACTGGCAAATTACAGATCATGTTTTGAGTAAACAACACCACACTCTTTCCTGATTAAGTCCAATTGATTAATCAGCTGAAGGCTATTATCCCAACTCCACAAGTCGCTTTGTTTTTTCCCGGCCCGAATACAACTGGCGACTTCTTCAGCTTCATAATCGTACCCATTGCTCTTATTTTTAAAGTCAAATATTCTTTCACTTCCATCTCTATAAGTCAATAGAACATTGCCCGGGCAAAACCAAAAGTGCTCGAGACTAATCTTTGCTTTAGTTCCATATATTTCAGCTACAACCGGAGCCGCACCTAAAAGAGAAGAATGCATTACTGCCAATGTATCCTTTTCATATTGGAAAGTGCAACTACAAGTATTATCGCCTCCTTGTATATCTAATCCTGCCATAGCTGTAATTCTTTTAGGTTTTCCTAATAACAACAGAGATAAAAATACGTTGTAAATACCAATATCCAGCAGACTCCCACCACACAAATCGATATTATAATGCCTATGCTCAGGACCAGCATCCGACAAAATGCTAAAGGTTGCGGTCAACAACTTGATTTCTCCTATTTCACCCGAATCAATCAACTCCTTTGTTTTAATAATGTTCGGAAGAAAACGACTCCACATTGCTTCCATCAAAAATAAATTCTTTGCTTTTGCTTTTTCTATTAGAATAGTTACCTCTTTTAGATTAACACCAAGTGGTTTTTCACAAAGGACATGTTTATTATGATGCAAAGCAAGTAAGGTGTTTTCAACATGTAGATTGTGCGGAGTTGCAATATAAATAACATCAACATCAGGATCGCTCACCAGCTCATCATAACTGCCGTATGCTTTGGGAATATTAAACTCGGCACTAAACTTCTGCGCCGACTCCATAGTGCGTGAACCCACAGCATAAATTTCAGAACCTTCAACTACCTGAAGCGCACTAGCAAATTTATGCGCTATCCAGCCTGTACTTAAAATTCCCCATTTAATCTTTTTAATCTCCATCTTATTTTTTTATTTACATTGCAGATTACATCCTCCTTTTTAATCCTCCACTGGCTTTGCAGGCGTTTTCAAAATCAATTGATAAAATGCTGCATCCAGCCATTTTCCAAATTTATATCCCGACTCCTTGATGATACCACTTAAAACAAATCCTTCTTGTTCATGAAGTTTAATGCTTATTTTATTATCTGCATCTATTACACCTACAAGCACATGAAAATTCTGCTCTTCGGCTTTTTTTACTATTTCGTGCAACAACACCTTACCTAATCCGGCTCCACGTTTATCTGAACGAACATAAACAGAATGCTCCAAGGTGTATTTATAAGCCGGCTGAACGCGAAACTTGCCGTAACTGGCAAACCCCAACAAGACATTCTCCACATCAAAGGCTCCCACAATTGGATATCCATTTTTTAATTTTTCAGTATACCAATCATTTATCACATCTAATGTGCGTATTTTATATTCATACAAAGCCGTTGAATTTAATATTGCATCATTGTAAATGGCCAATATTTCCGGTAGCTGTTTTTCCGTGCAGGGTTTTAATTGATAATTCATAAATAATTATTAGTTCTAAATATTACATCGTAAAATGCTCAACTCAAAAAAGGCCTAAAGAGTCGTCTTGCATTTAGATTTTTTCATATTTCCGAGTCTAACTATCCTTATTGCTTAGCTCTATCATTCCTCTATCTTAGCTCTATGCTA
>DAIQOQ010000143.1:3424-7181 GCA_036787795.1 Paludibacter sp.
AAAACGTCAGGACAAATGTAGAAAAAAAACGCGAATTAGCTACGGGTACTCAATAATTATATACCTTTGTAATCAGACAATACAAATACAAGTTATGAAAAAAATAGTAGTACTTACAGGTGCCGGAATGAGTGCCGAAAGTGGCATCAATACATTCAGAGATGCTGGTGGACTTTGGGAACAACATCGTGTACAAGATGTAGCCACACCTGAAGGTTGGCATCGGAATCCTCAATTAGTACTAGACTTCTATAATGAGCGTCGCAAACAGTTGCTCGCAGCCAAACCTAATGCTGGACATATTACCTTAGCAGAGCTCGAAAAACAATACGACGTCAGAATTGTGACCCAAAATGTGGATAATCTACACGAGCAAGCAGGAAGTTCACATGTTACACATCTGCACGGCGAATTAATGAAAGTCCGGTCCTCCGGTCCAGGAGAAGAAGTTTTCAACCTCACTCCCGATAGTTATGAAACACATCTGGGTGACAAATGCCCAAAAGGCTATCAACTTCGTCCGCATATTGTCTGGTTCGGTGAAGCAGTGCCCGAAATTGAATCGGCAATTGATATGGTGAGCATAGCCGATATATTAGTCATCATCGGAACATCCATGCAAGTTTATCCGGCTGCTGGGTTAATAAACTACGCGAAACCTGGAATTCCCATTTATTTAATCGATCCTCAAGACGTAAATGTGCCCGCAAAAAATATTCATGTAATAAAAAAAGGAGCTTCAGAAGGCATGAAAGAATTAAAGGAAATACTGGACTGCCCAGCTACCTAAAAGCGAAATTATCAAAGAACCAGCTCGTCCAGCATAAAAAAACCCGATTCGTATTTTACAAATCGGGATTTTTACGCTTAACCTGACAACTACTTCCTTTCCTGGTCATTTTTCTCCGTTCGGGTTTCAACCCTTCTACTATTTTGGTTACTATTTGAAGCCGATCTGCTTTGTTGACGCATTTGTCTCTCAACCTTTACTGGCTGTCCAATAGATCTACCATAATAATTTGTTCTTTGAGTGGCTTTGTTCACTTCTGTATTAGAAGTTTGCCGCCTGATTGTATTATTATTGTCAGCCGATCTGGTTGGATTTATATTATTTTGAGATCGGTCTCGCCTGTCATCATTACTCGAAGAACGAGTTGGAATTACATTATCATTTCTTGAATTTCCTTGCTGCTGATTTGATCTATCACCATTAATTGAGGAACGATTGTAAGTATTGCTATTCCAACTATTCTGTTGCTGGCGATCATCTCTGCTGTATTTAAACTGACGATTTGTTTTTAAACCTTCACCATCCCAACTACGAGCTCTGTTTCTTTCGTTTTCAGACCAATACACAGCACGCCTACTATTCTCATTAAAGCCACGCACATAAGGAATATTGCTATGATCATAGTAATCGCGATAGTAATATCTAGGATAATGAGACACATAGTATTGATGGTGCATCCAGGGTTGATAGATATTAACATCAAGTGCAACTGTAAAACAATTATTCAAATCAAATCCTGCATAATTGGAAGGGCAAGAAGCAGAATAATACCATTGCCCATTTGAAAGATAAACAAACTCTCGCGCAGAAAGATCATAATATGCTTCAATATCAGGCAGGTAATAATAGCGTATACCTGCAGAATAAGAAGGAGCCCATTGTGGATTTTCATAGTGTGTTTGCACCCCTACAGTACTATAAGTATACAAATCACAGCTAGAAAATAGTGATACAGAAAGCAATATAACGGCCATTATTGCAAGTTCATTTAATCGTCTCATATTTCTATATTTTAAGTTAGTATCGGCAATAAGACAAATTTTATGCCACATTAGTTCAACCGCAATATCCTAAATAAAAAGCTAATAATCAAAACTTAAACAAGCGATAAATTATATTATATTGCCTTGAAAATTGTGTTCGTTTCACTACTAATAAAATATTTTGCTTGCCTGAATAATGATAAATAGCTAGTTAAACAGTCCGATTAAAGTAGCAATTATAAAGAGCATAGAGGAGGAATAAACAAAACGATTCTTAATCCAAGAAAAAAGTTTCTTGCAACCATCACATTTAATTTTACAACATTCACTGATTCTACATCAAAACCTTTTCAGACAAGAAAGCAAAAAAAATATTGGATAATCCAAAATGATTATCTATCTTTGCAGTCCAAAATAAAAATCAGAAACAAACACATTAAATAATTAATAATTATGATCGTAGTTCCAGTAAAAGAAGGCGAAAACATTGAAAGAGCATTGAAAAAATTCAAACGTAAATTTGAAAAAACAGGCGTTGTAAAAGAACTTCGTCGTCGTCAGTGCTTTGACAAGCCTTCTATCGTAGATCGTGAAGAAAAAATGCACGCGATTTACGTTCAAAAGAAGAATCTAAGCGAAGAATAGAGAATAAATAAAAACGGAAAGTTTGTTTTCCTGAATTATTTAAACTATTTTCGTTGCAGAATTGAACAAACGGTTATGATGAACGAATTTCTGCAATATTTACAGTATGAGAAGAATTACTCTTCTCATACTGTTTTGTCGTACCACACTGACCTTCTCCAATTCTGTGATTTTTTAAAAATCACTCCCACTCAGTTCACCCCCGGAACTATTGACTCCCAGCAAATCCAACAATGGATTCTTTCATTAATGAGCAATGAAATTTCTGCAAGAACTCTATCTCGGAAAATATCTACACTCAAATCCTTTTGGCGATTTTTATTATTACGAGCTTATGTAAATAAAAACCCAACGTTAAAAATAATTTTACCTAAAACAAAGAAACCGCTTCCCGCGTTTTTTAAAGAAAATGAAATGAACGTTGCGTTAGATGATTCATTTACTCCTGAAAGTTTTGAAGCAACTCGGAATCAATTAATTTTGGAAGTTTTTTATCTAACAGGAATACGAAGTTCTGAACTAATCAACATAGAAGATAAAGATATTGATTTGACTGAGGGAAATATCAAAGTCATAGGGAAACGTAACAAACAGCGTATCATTCCTATTGACAAGTCATTAAGCCAAAATATAGAACATTACATTACTTTAAGGGACGAATCGATAGACAAATTCGAACCGAATTTATTTATACGAAAAAATGGGAAAGGAATGTATCCGAAACTGGTGTATAATATTGTACACAACACCATGTCAGAAATAAGCAGTTTACACAAAAGGAGCCCGCATGTACTTCGTCATACTTTCGCAACCAGCTTACTTAATGGCGGAGCCGACATCAACGCCGTAAAGGAATTGCTCGGACACAGCAGTCTGGCTGCAACGCAAGTATACACACATACGAGTTTCGAAGAATTATACAATATATATAAACAAGCTCATCCAAGAGCAAAATAAAAAAAAGGAGGCTATTATGAAACTACGCATTCAATCTATCAATTTCGATGCAACTACCACGCTAGAAGCTTACATTAATAAGAAATCATTAAAATTGGAAAAAATTTTTGATGAGATTTTAAACTTAGACATTTATTTAAAGGTTGTAAAACCAGAAACAGCCACTAATAAAGAGGCTGAAATAAAAGTATCAATTCCAAGTGTTGATTTTTTCGCCTCCAAAACTTGTGATACATTCGAAGAAGCCATAGACCTAACTCTCGAAGCGATAGAGAAACAGATACGTAAATACAAAGAAAAATCGACTAAAAACTAAAATATTCCACGAAATGTTTTGTAGTCCAAAATATATTCGTACATTTGCAAGCCGTTTGAATAGCAG
>DAIQOQ010000144.1:0-7129 GCA_036787795.1 Paludibacter sp.
AATCGTGAAAAAGAGACATTTGTTGCCGAAAACAAGTAATTTAGTATTATTCTTTACTTACAAAGGATGCTTTCAATGAGAAAGCATCCTTTGTTTTTACTTACCGCACAATCAACAAAACAGACCTCCGATTAATAAAATCATCGAATTAGTTTTATATTAACTAACCTTTTACGAGTTCTACAATTAAAGTCTTCCAACGAAATACTGTCTCCTTTATTTAAAGAGTAACTTGAAGGACTTGCCAGATAATTGGTTGTTGGAATCAGATGAAATTGAAAATGACCATTTAAAGTTCCCTTATGCACGTACATAGGCAGATAAGATGCGCTTGTAATAGTTTTATTGATTGTACTGATATTAATCTTAACCATTAGACCTCCATTAGTATTCGGATTACGCTGATTCGAAATACAATTTCCCAAAGAATAAAATACCGGAATCGGTTTATGATTTTTATCAAACTGAATTTCTGCATTTTGAATTACATGCGGATGCGAACCTATAATCAGATTAATTCCATGATTTACCAAAAATTTAGCCAGACTTTCCTGAATTCTATTTGAATGCAATTCATTCTCATTTCCCCAATGGATTGCCATAATCTTTAAATCTACACCTAACTTATCAACCTTTTTAATGTCGCGAATAATCTCTAAGGTGTCAATATAATTAATCTTATTAGGTTTCACAGCTTTAATGTTATTTGTACCGTAAGTACAATTTAACAAAGCCAATTTTACACCTTTTGATTCAAGTATCAAGGGATAAGAATCATCACGCTGCTTTTCATCAACATAACTACCAACATGATATAGGTTTCTTTTTTCTATTTGTTGAATCGTGCGTTCCAAACCAACTTTCCCCCTATCTAAAATATGATTATTAGCAGTCAATAACACATTAAACCCCGCCTTTTTTAGCCCATCAAGCAATTCATCCGGACTAGAGAAATTAGGAAAACCGCTAAATGGCGCCCCTGCAATGGGAGCTTCTAAATTTGCAACTGCAAAAGTTGCTTTTTTTACATAAGGCATAATTTCATGAAAACAAGCGTCATAATCATATGTTTTAGTAATTGGATTAAAAGCTGCATGAAATTGAGGCGAATGCCCCATTATATCTCCAACAAAAACAAGAGAAATTGACTCGCTTTTTCCCGGCGAAAGAACCACATTGCCATAGTTATACAAAAAATCGTTGTACAAAAACAGAAAACCAACCAGTAGTAAATATTTTTTCATCGGGTTAAGAAAAAGGCATAGCGCAAATTTAGAAAATTTGTCGCTAAAAAACACTAGTTTTCAATACGAAAAAAGTTCTGATTTAAAATCGAAACACTTTCTCTAAAAATCAAACTTCCAGTGCACCAATAATATCACTAACAGATTGAAATCCATGACGATCTAAATAGTCATTAATTCCATCAACTACCTGAATAGAAACTGTTGGATCAATGAAATTAGCCGTTCCAATCTGTATTGCAGAAGCACCAGCTAGAATAAATTCAATAGCATCTCCTGCATTCATAATACCTCCTAAACCTATTACAGGAATCTTTACAGCCTGCGCAACTTGCCAAACCATACGTAAAGCAATAGGTTTAACTGCCGGTCCAGAAAGACCACCGGTTACAGTTGATAAAATTGGTTTTCGCTTCTCCGAATCAATAGCCATCCCCAACAAAGTATTAATTAAAGATACTGAGTCTGCTCCTTCAGCCTCAACAGCAAGCGCAATCTCCGAAATATCGGTAACATTTGGCGAAAGCTTAACTATAAGTTCTTTTTTGTAGACCGTTCGCACAGCCTTAACTACTTCAGATGCAGACGAACAACTAGTTCCAAAAGCCATTCCTCCTTCTTTTACATTAGGACACGAAATATTCAATTCAATTCCTGGTATTTTTTCAAGCTCATTAAGCATTCGAGCAGCCTCTACATAGTCTTCAATAGTTGAACCTGATAAATTCACAAGTATATTTGTATCAATGCTATTTACATTTGGATATATATGATTTATAAAGTATTCAGTACCTTTATTCTGCAGTCCTACAGCATTTAGCATACCCGATGGAGTCTCTGCCATACGTGGATAAGGATTACCTTGGCGCTCGCGAAGTGTAGTACCCTTCACAAATATACCACCAATTCGTGAAAGATCCATAAAATCAGAAAACTCCGGTCCATAACCAAAAGTTCCTGACGCAGTCATCACTGGATTTTTTAATTGTAATTTACCAATATTGATATTTAAATTTGCCATTTCAACTTTGTAATATTAAAAATAGGTCCTTCTGTACACACACACAAATGCCCTTCCGTAGTATCAGTCACACAACACAAACAGGCTCCAATTCCGCAAGCCATGGTGTTCTCTAGCGAAACTTCACAATTAGCTTTGATCCGAGCGGCGTAAGCAGCCACAGCTTTCATCATAGGCGTCGGGCCACAAGTATAAATATAATCGAAATTTGAGTCGTTTAAACACGAATGCTGAGTTACAAACCCACGTTCACCATGTGAACCGTCTTCAGTTGTGGTAAAAACATTTCCGAATCGTTCAAATTCTGAAATTTGTAATAAGTTAGATTTTGAGCGTCCTCCAAGTAAAAAGTTACATGTATATCCATGTTCATTCAAGTAAGAACCCCAAAATAATAGTGGAGCAATACCCACGCCACCACCAACTAATAGAACTTGTGACTTCTTGTCAGCCGGCAAGGTGAAACTATTTCCAAGTGGAAAAACAAGATTACAAACGTCCCCGGTCTTAAGCTCACATAACTTGCGAGTTCCATCTCCAACCTTTTGAATCAACAACCAAAGTTCATTGGTTGCATAATCAACATAATTAATAGAAATGGGACGTCGTAAAAAAGTAGTGGGAGAATTATCTACACGCACTTCGGCAAATTGACCAGGTAAAATTTCGGGGAGTTTAACAGGTGAAGTCAGAATAAGAAGTGAATATTGATCACTTAGTTGCTTGTTTTCTTTTATGATTAAATCAAGCATATATTTCTTCATCATTATAATATATTATGTATCAGAATCTATATAAAACTAATACGGGTGAGGAAAAACAAATACTATGTGACGCAAAATTACATAATTATATCGGATTGATAAGACTAAAAACACGCAGAAAGACTTAAATATTACAGAACAAAACAATATAGTTAATGCGATTCAAATTCTTGAAACGTATTGTCAGTATAATACACTATAATTTTCCTCACCGACCTTTGAGTGGTTTCAATATGTGGTATAGAAGCAGAAATAACCGGTTCTGAAACAATCGGCGGATGAATTTCTGAATTTGATGCTACCTTTTGCTGAATGGAGGAGAAAGTGGATACATTTTTATCTTCTAAAATTGGGCTTAAAACATTTGATTTTGAGACATTTTCATCTATAGAATCGAATAAAGTAGGGGCCTGAGATTGCTTTTCAGTGCGATACATCGACCCAACGCCCAAAATAAGCCAATCTGAGCTCACTGTTCGAAACCTATTTAGAATTTTTTTTAGGACATCCAAACTTGGATTATTTCTACCATTTAAAATATGAGATAGAGTAGAACCTTGAATGCCTATTTCGGCAGCAAATACAGCCGAGTTCATTTCTTCTTGCAGCATAATCTTTTCAATCCTTTCTTTTTCATCCATAATACATGATATTTATGTGAATAGTCCATATCCGAATACTTCACAAAGATATGTGAAATACTTCACATATGCAAACCGATTACAAATGGAATATATCACATTAGTAACATTACATTAGTAAAGTAATGCATATTCAATATTATATTGCTAATAAATAATTTTTTGATTGTAAATAAGGAATATATATATATATATTAAACTAATAGTTTATATAAATATATATAGTAGATATATACATATAAATATACTGATTAAAAGCATTATAGATTATAAAAACTATATAATATAGTCTTTTAGACTAATATATTATAAATGTAATATCTATTCTAAATATAGAAATAAGATAATAATATCATTACACTGATTATATAGTGATTATAACTGTATTTATGTATTGATTAAGTTGTTTACAAAAGTCATTTCACTTTAATGAATACATGTATGAATGTCGTTCTTAGTAAAAAACATTTGTAATATAATAAGAATGTATTAGTAAATACATTTGTGATATTTCACAATATTTCTGTAATTACATTTGTAAATCACATTTGTAATCACTAAAAATAAAATCAGTTATTCAAACTTACAGAAAAGTAACAAAATTGAGATAATGATGAAGGAGGGAATTATTGGGAAGTATATACTCCGTTATTTAGTTCGAATAGAATTCACAGTAGAAAGCTAAAAAGCTGTATTTATCCAACTTTCTCCATCCTATTTACTTAAATATATAATTGGATATAATTTACAGCATTTAAAATTGAGATTAAATCAAAATAATTCAATAAGTTATAAGAATTGACAAGCCTTGAGAATTGAATATATAAATCTAGCTGTAAATGGATACGGATAAATAGATTCTGACGCAAAAAAAGAAGAGCCCAAAATTTAATTTCGGGCTCTTCTTTATAATAAATAAAAAATATATATCTTAATCTTCTGACACCGGAGCAACACCGGCTAATTCCTGGTCAACTAAAATACGACCACAATATTCGCAAACAATAATTTTTTTACGAAGGCGAATATCCAATTGGCGCTGAGCTGGAATTTTATTGAAGCAACCACCACAAGCATCGCGTTGAACATAAACAACAGCTAAACCATTTCGGGCATTTTTACGAATACGTTTAAACGCTGTCAACAGACGAGCCTCAATAAGTGATTCAATTTCTTTGGCATGTTCACGAAGTCTTTCTTCTTCTTGTTTTGTTTCTGAAACAATTTCGTTCAACTCACCTTTTTTCAAATCTAAATCCAATTTACGTTCAGCTAAATGTTCCGCTGTAGTTTTTTGGTCAGCTTGTTTGGTTTCAAGAGCAGCTGTGTACTCGCGAATACGTTTTTCACACAGTTCAATCTCCAGTGTCTGGAATTCTATTTCTTTCGAAAGATTGTCGTATTCACGGTTATTACGAACATTATCTTGCTGTTCCTTATATTTTGCAATTTTAATACGAGATTCTTCAATCTCAATTTTTTTGCTTGCAATTGTAGCAACAACTTCCGCAATTTCAGTTTCAAAATTTTCCATACGGGTATTTAAACCTATAATCTCGTCTTCTAAATCCTGAACCTCCAAGGGGAGTTCGCCACGTAAAATTTTAATTTCGTCTATTTGAGAAACCGCTTTTTGAAGTTCGTAAAGTGCTTTTAGTTTTTCTTCAACGGTGATTTCTTTCTCTGCTTTTAATTCTGTAGCCATATTGATTACAAATAATTTATGGGGTTGGTTTTACTGTCTGAAATTTGGACTGCAAATGTAGGCATTTTTTTCGTAATTATCTCATAAAAAATGTCTTTTGTGAACTGCTCACTTTCAAAATGTCCAATATCGGCTATTAAAATCCGATTTTGAGCATCGAAGAATTCATGATATTTAATATCGCCAGAAATATACACATCGGCATCGGCTGCAATTGCATCGGGAATAAATGAACTTCCTGAGCCACCACAAAGAGCCACTCGTTTTATTTTCCGTCCGGATAAGTTTGTGTATCTAATAGTTGACAGATTAAATATTGCTTTTAGCCGATTCAAAAAAGTCAATTCATCTTCAGCATCTTCCAACTCACCGACTATACCCGCTCCAACCTGATTCCAGAAGTTTTTTAATGGAATAAGATCAAAAGCAGGCTCTTCGTAAGGATGCATTTTAATTAAAGCATTGAGAACTTTTGACTTCAGATATTCAGGTAGAATCACTTCAAGTCTGGTCTCCGGTTCCGAATGTAGCTCGTTAATATTTCCTACAAAAGGATGCGCTTTTTCGTTGGCCCGAAAGGTACCCAAACCTTCAGCATTAAAACTACATGAATCGTAATTACCTATATGCCCCGCTCCTGCTTCGAAAAGCGCTTGCCGAACTTCCGACAAATAAAGCTGCGGAACATAAGTAATCAGCTTAACTAAAACGTCCTCTTTAGGTTGAAGAATTCGGAGATTTTTCAGTCCTATTTTTTCAGCCATTTTTCCACTTACACCCGATAGTACATTATCTAAATTAGTGTGCGCGGCATAAATAGCAATATCATTTTTAATGGCCTTTATTACACAACACTCTATTTCATTTTGACCAATGATGCGTTTTAGCCCTTTGAAAATAAGAGGATGATGCGAAATTATCAGATTGCATTTTTTCAGAATAGCTTCTTCAATTACTTCTTCAGTAATATCGATACAAACTAGTGCTGACGTAACTTCCATTTGTGAGTTACCAACAAGAAGCCCTGCATTATCGTAACTTTCCTGCAACGACAATGGAGCCACTTCTTCAATAAGTTCACAAATATATTTTACAATCATATAATTTACAACTATTTATAGATTAAATAAGTTCACAATTATTTTGCAGTAGCCACAGCTTCTTCTTTTTCTTCCAGTGTAAAGTCAGTAATTTGAGCGTTGATCAAAATGTTATACCAAGACAGCAATTTGCGGATATCGCTTGGATACACGCGGTCACGATCAAAGTCTGGTAAAATTTCGCTCATATAGTTACGAAGCTTATCGTTATCGGATTTAGGATCGATAGAACAAAGAGCACCGTTTTCTTTTTCTTTCAATTTTTCTAGAACCAAAGCTAACTGAACTTCAGCTGTTTCAGTAAAAATTGCAATATCGCCTAGTGATACAACTTTGTCTTTTGTGTAAGCAGGAATTCGTTTTCCATCTACTAAAGACTCAATAATCAGCATGTTCTTAGCTTGGGATACCAACTTGAAAAGTCCTGGTTTACCCGGAAATGATAAAATTTTCTTCAACATAATTTTAGTCTATTCATAATTTGAAATTTATAATTCATCATTCAAGATGCTACTTTTCTGAACGAATTACAAACTGTATTTTTATTTAATTTTCAACACTGCAAATATAATATCAATTCTTCAATTTTCACGAATAAATAGTGAATTATGAAGTCTGAATTATGAATTGTGTGAGTTCTTTAAGTTTAATTTT
>DAIQOQ010000145.1:0-1643 GCA_036787795.1 Paludibacter sp.
AAAATGGAGATTTCGGTTAACCACCGTAATCTCCATTTTTGTATTTGCATACCTGATAAGTTTTGAGTACAATTGCAAGTGGATTTCGTCTTTGTTATTGAATATTCTTAATACAACATATTTCTAATTACAATCATCAAAATGAACAAAAAAACATTTCTCAGAGCTTTTGCCGTATTGCTCTTTTCTCCTGTTGCTTTGTATGCACAATATCCGGATGTTCCTAAAGATTTAAAGGTTGCTGCCGATAAAATGATAGACAAGGAAACCAGATACGTTGATAGTGTAATGCTTGCCAATAAAGCTTTTCTGAAAGCAGAAACAGTTAAAGGTCGTCCATATATTCCATGGGCAGCTCGTCCTACCGATTTGCCACAGGCTAAGATTCCTGCATTTCCTGGTGCCGAAGGCGGTGGCGGATATTCGTTTGGTGGTCGTGGCGGAAAAGTAATAACTGTTACAAGCCTTGCTGACCGTGGTCCGGGTACTTTGCGTGAAGCTTGCGAAGGAACAGTAGGCGCACGTATTATTGTATTTAATGTTGCAGGTATTATTCATCTGAAAACGCCTATTATTATTGAAGCTCCTTACGTAACTATTGCCGGGCAAACAGCTCCCGGAGACGGAGTATGTGTAGCTGGTGAATCGTTTTGGGTGAATACGCATGATGTGGTTGTACGTCACATGCGTTTCCGTCGCGGTGAAACAAAAGTGGAACGACGCGATGATTCTTTCGGAGGTAATCCGGTTGGAAATATTATGATCGACCACTGTACCTGCATGTGGGGACTTGATGAGAACATTTCTTTCTATCGTCATATGTTCAATCCGGCTCCGGGTATGAAAGACGAAAAACTTCCTACTGTGAATGTGACTATTCAAAACACCATCTCTGCTCAGGCATTGGATACGTATAATCATGCTTTCGGTAGTACGCTGGGTGGTGAGAACTGTTCGTTTATGCGTAACCTTTGGGCAAATAATGCCGGACGTAATCCATCTATCGGTTGGAATGGTATTTTCAACTTTGTAAATAATGTGGTTTACAACTGGGCTAACCGTTCGGTGGACGGTGGTGATTATACTGCTCTTTATAATATCATCAATAACTATTACAAACCAGGACCACTTACTCCCAAAGATGCGCCTATCGGACATCGTATTCTGAAACCGGAATCGGGTCGTAGCAAATTGGGCTACTTAGTGTTTGGTCGTGTTTACGCTAACGGTAACATTATGGAAGGTAACGATGCAGTGACTAAAGATAACTGGAATGGTGGTGTGCAGGTTGAAGAAATGCCTAATGCAGGTCAATATGTTGATTCAATGCGTTGGAATGAGCCTTTCCCAAAACCTGAATTTCCTATTATGAAAGCACAGGATGCTTACGAATATGTATTGAACAATGTGGGAGCTAACATTCCGAAACGTGATATTGTTGACCAACACATTATCGAGCAGGTTCGCACCGGAAAAGTTTATTACAAGGAAGGATTAGATTCTGTAAACTTCTATCAGTTTAAACATCGTCGGTTGGCTAAAGATTCGTACAAACATGGTATTATTACCGATGTTCGTCAGGTGGGTGGATATCCCGACTATAAAGGAAAAGCTTACAAAGACAGTGATGGCGACGGTATGCC
>DAIQOQ010000145.1:1743-7119 GCA_036787795.1 Paludibacter sp.
GATATCCCGACTATAAAGGAAAAGCTTACAAAGACAGTGATGGCGACGGTATGCCTGATGCATGGGAGAAAGCAAACGGATTAGATCCGAAAGATCCTTCGGATGCACTTAAAGATTGCAACGGTGACGGTTACACTAATATCGAAAAATATATCAATGGTATTGATACAAAAAAGAAAGTAGACTGGACCGATCCTAAAAATAATCACGATACGTTGGCTGAAAAAGGAAAAGTGATGTAAGATAACATCACCCCTAACCCCTGAAGGGGAACAAAAGTTACAACAGTCTATTTAATCCGTATGTTATTTAAAAGTAATTATTTTTATTGTATGAAATTTAAAATTAGAAATATAGTAAACACAGCTAGCTTCAGCTCCCCTTTAGGGGGTGGGGGTATTCCCCTTCAGGGGTTAGGGGTTCTTTTGTTTTTGACTTTGTTTGTCTCTTCGGTTAGTGCCGTGGAGCTGGACACAAAGAACCGCGACCCGAAGTATGTTGCAACTATTGTGGAACGTTCGAAAAAAGTGGTGGCTAAACTGGAGCTTAAAGATGCAAAAACGGCAACGAATGTAACCAATATTGTTGCTAACCGTTATTTTAAACTGAATGATATTTATGCTAAGCGCGACAGCGATGTGGCAAAGATTAAGCGTTCTGTTTTAACGGGTGAAGCTAAGAAAAATGCATTAACTGCTGCTCAGGATGCTAAGGAAGCTGCTTTGTATCGTTCGCATTTTGCTTTTCCGGCGGAACTATCCATGTTGCTTAATGAGTCGCAAATTGAAGTAGTGAAAGACGGTATCACTTTTGACGTGGTAAAAGGAACTTACGAAGCTACATTGGATATGGTTCCGACATTGAAGGAAGAAGAAAAAACTCAGATTTTGGCGTGGCTAAAGGAAGCGCGCGAATTTTCGATTGATGCAGAAAGTTCCGAAAAGAAACATGCTGAGTTTGGTAAGTATAAAGGGCGTATAAACAATTATCTGTCGGCACGTGGCTACGATTTGGTCAAAGAACGTGAAGGCTGGTATGCGCGCATTAAAGCCCGCAACGAAGCAAAGAAGAAATAGTTGGTATTTAAAATAGTTGATGTTGAAACTCGCGAACCGGCATTTGTCGGTTCGGGAGTTTTTTTTTGCTTTTCTACAAATATTACCGGCACTTCTGGAGTAGGAGTGTTATGTCCGGAGTTTTTTTGTGTCAGAATTAGCTTATAAGTTTCTCCCAATCCGGTTTCGGGGCATTCAGAAATTTTTCCACATCGGGTTTATGATATATTTCATACAACTTCGTTGCCGATTTATAAAAATACTTCAGGACTTCGGCATTCGCGCCCCATTCTTTGAGTATGGATTGCAGGCGGTCTCCTTTATCACTTAGCAAAATATGCACTGTGCAACCAACGCATTTCAGGAAAAAGATGGATTCCAAATCGGTGAGATCTATATCTTGTTCTCTAATCTTTTCGCATTTTAGTCTCAACGAATTATATCGCATTTCGGGCACTTCGTTGAAAAATACTTTCCGATTATGAGACCTGTTATAAGCCGTATTTATATGAACCAATTCCTCGATGACTGAAAAAGTAAGTATCAGTAGGTTTTTCATTTCCCAACCGGTAGTAAATGTCAGACCGTAGTGAAGCATCAGCTCTTTGTTCTCTATATCAAAAGGAGCGCGGTTGTATCTGAAGACACGGATCAGCTCGTTGCATATCGTTTCGAGAAAGTCATCGTCTACATTCGGATAGTCGGGATCCAGACCTTGCGGAAAAGGCAGCTTGTTTTCTTCGCACAGGTCTTTAAGCCCATCGAAGGCGTAATAGATGCTGGTGTGAACGGGATAACGAAGGTTATCGAATGTAAAGACATCGGGAAAGTCGGGAATATTTACCTTGAAGGAACAACGTGTACTCTGAATGGCTATGCCCGGTAGCCGTATGGTGACATCGCAAAAGAATAAGACATTGTCTTTGTCCGTTAAGTCGTAATCGAAGGTGCAGGCGATTTCAAAATTCCTTGCTTCGTCGTTTGGTTCCGGATCTTCGTATATTTCCGGATCCGGATTTTCGGGGGTAAATGTCTGTTTCCACAAATCAAAAACCTCCAAATGTTCTATTGGTGTTGTAAATGGTTCCATAGATTTAAAATGGTTATTAAATTTCAAAATTTTTCAAACCTCACAGGTACTTTATTTAGAGCAGCCTCCTCGCGTTGCATTTTTTTTGTGTAAATGGTAATCGCATCGAATGGTTTTAAAAGCGGTATCATATTATTGTCTGTTGCTGTAGATGGATTATTCAAAAATAATTCAGATTCAATTGATGTGAAGTACTGTGTATCTGTTTTTTTGTTTTTGACTGTTGATTTCCTGCTAAATTTATATTTAGACTCAACCATATAATAACTGTTTCCTTGTTTGGAATATTTGGTATGGCTTTTTGTAACCCATAAACTGTGCTTTATTCCTAGCCCGGGGGAAAAAGCTTTGAAATATAATGTGGTGTTATTTTTAATGTTGTATTCTGTGCCTGCGTTGTGCTCCACTTCAACAATAGCGTTGTTTAAAGTGTCTGCCACCAGATAGCCATTGGTGGCTTTGTCTTTTTTATTATTAAAATATAGCTGGACTAAATGCGGATCGGATGTTTCAAACTGAGAATTTTGTTTGAAGTTGTTGCTATTTATAAATTTTGTATCAAAATAGCCTATGAAATCTGCGTAAAGTATTCTTTTCAGATTAGTAAAATCAACGCCAGCCGTTTTGTCTTTGTATTTTATAATGTTATTTTGAGCATCAATGTAGTATTGAGGGCTGCCTGATAGTTTGGGTATACGTAAATTACCTTTGCTTTTAAAAGCGTAGCCGGATGAGTCTCCCAGAGTGTAAGATTCGTAGGCATACGAAAATTGTTTGTCTGAGTTTTGGTAGTTATTGTTTTTCTGTTTTACAATTTCTTCTAAAATTCTTGGTATCCACTTAGGCTGTTTATTGCTTACGAGCACTTCGCTTAATAATACAGATGCAGATGTCAGAAAAATGGTGTCTCTGAGATTTTCCTTTTTTATTTCAGCCTTTTCATAATTAATATGTGAAAAGAATAGTGTCTGAAAAGGAAAATCTAATGAGAACAGTCCATTCTCATCGCTCATTGCTCCTAGAACTGTTTTGGCATTTTTGGTGTATATGCTGGCATAAGGAATGGGTTGATGAGATTTTTTGTCAACAACAATTCCTTTAGTTTGCGCCATTGATAGTTGACCTGTTATTGTGAGCAGCATTAATACTGCCAATGAAATTTTCTGTTTATTTGATTTCATGTCTTTCTATCTTCAACTATCGCATGTTTGTGATTCGTCCGTATTAAATTAATGCGGTTAATCCGTTTACGATTAATGTTAGTACGCTGTTTTTAAATTCGTCGATTTTTACCAATGCCAGGCCTGCTTGTTTGAGGGCATTCATCTGAATCAGCTCTTTTTTTGACATCACCAGAAATTCCAGGTCATCTTTGCTTAGTTTTCCGTCTATGACTTGCTGACCCCAGTTTTGTAAGTCTGTTTTCAGCGTTTCTATCATGTTCTTTCCGTCTTTTTTTGCCTGATCGGCATAGTCTTTTACGGTGGAAACGGCCAACGAGCTAATCTCGTCTTCCAGGTTCTTTAGCAATGATTCAAAGTCAATAGTTGCCATACTAGTTTGTGTTTAATTGTTGTCGTGTTTTTATTTTTTTATCTTTCCGCTTTCCAGACCGGCAATCTGGTCGAAAGCATCGCTTATAATTTTCTTTTCTTCGTTGACAAAGGTGACTCCCAGCACCGACTTATCTTCCCAGCGTTTGAGGAATCCGCCTAACAAATGGCCGTCTGTGTTGAGAAGCAGGTCCCACATTTTGACTGTGACTTCATTTTTCGGACGATTTCGTTCGTATTCATACACTTTTTGCAGATTAGTCTTTACTTCGGCCACATTTTTAGCATGAATACTGAAACTATCCGTGGCTTGCGCCATCAGGTTTAAAGCATCCACTTTCAGTGATGTGGTTTGTATGTAAGCGTGTTGGTCGAAAGTGGAGATGGAGCTACATCCTACAAACGAGAATAAGAGTAGCAGGAGTGTCAGTTTGTGCATTGTGGCACGTGTGTTCGTAGTAGTTGGTTTTATTTTCATGTTTTGTTTAATTTTATATTATGTTTTACTTCTTGTTTGTCGATTTTGTTTATGCGTCTTTTTACAGTTGTGCTTATGGATGAAAGACAGAAGCTGTTGGTCTGATTTAGTGCATTTTTTCTACAAAATCTGCTATTTTCAACGACAACTCATCGAGCTGCTGGTACCTTCTTCTGTACAGGGCACGTTTGTGTGTTTTTATTTCATCCTTTTCTTTTCGGACCAGCGTAAGTGGTAGCTTGTACCAGCCTTCGTTGTTCGGTTGTCCTCCAATTTCGTTCCAGAGAGCATCGTAGTCGAAGGAAATAGCATGAAACCGTTGGATATGTATTGCATGTTTTTTGCGATAAGCCTGAATGCTGTCACCGGCTCCGTACAATGCTGAAAATCCAAGTTGCCTTGCGAACTCCTGAACGGCAAATACGATCAGTGCTTTTGGGCGCATCCCGTTCCACATCTTTTGCATTGCCTTCAATACATCGTTTTTTAGCAAACGATTTCCCTGTACGCAGCCTATGCGGCAAATCCAGCATCCTGCTTGTTGTTCTTCGAATGCAAATGCTGCTGAAGCGATAACTCCTCCCATCTCTTTGCATTCAAAAGAAATAACCAGCTCTCCTTCTTTTCTGTATTTATTATCATAGCCCAATATAAATAATCCGGTAACCGATTCGGAGAGTGAAATTCTTGCAAGTTCTGTGTACTTATTGTAAAGTACTTGTTTGAATAGTTCCCCTTTACTGAGAATAAACCGATAGCTGTTGCGAATAACTTTCACTCTTTGCTCTTGCGTCCACCTTGTAGACATATAAACCCTGAACGGTTTGATATATATTTTGGGGCGATACGCTACAATTTCTGCAAAATCATCCGATTTCAGATAAGAGAACCAACGCGATGCAAATTTTGGATGAAGAACTGTGTAGTAAAGGACTTTCCATTGCTGTTTCCTTTTATATTCTTTCTTTTCGTTTGCAAATGCCACTGATGCAAGATGGACAGCGTTTTTTAGACTTATTTTTCTCAACTTATTTTTAGTATTATGGTCTGTTTAATTTGTAGTTGTAGAGATGATGTATGTTGTAGGACAATGCATGTTGCAGAGATAACGTATCATGTAATGTAGAGACAACGTATGCATGTAGAGACAACGCATGCGTTGTCTCTACGCGGTGTGCATCAAACCATCAAACCATCAAA
>DAIQOQ010000023.1:0-5488 GCA_036787795.1 Paludibacter sp.
CTCGCTGAAATTTTCATAGACTCCAAAAGCTTCCTTTTGGACTCGTTGTTGTTTTTTAGATAGAGTAATGCAAGACAATGCATCCCGATGTGTTTCGCAAAACGGACAAAGGGGCATTGCCGCCCCTCTGTTTATTTAAGCTCAACCTTCGTTTTGCTACTTTGGACGATTAGCCAAATGCCCCAAATGATAAATGGTAAGCTGAGGATTTGTCCCATGTTCAGCGGAAAGTTCGATTCGAAGGCTTCCTGGTTGTTTTTGATAAATTCCAACACAAAGCGCGACCCGAAGATGCCGATAAGAAAAACACCGAAGATTAATCCGTTCTTTTTATATGCTTCTTTTTTCCAATACAACCACCAGGTGATGGCAAAGGTAATCAGGCAATAAAGCATTTCGTAAATCTGAGTCGGGTGGTGAGGCAGTCCGTCGCCTTGCAGGTCGCGTATAAACACAAATCCCCAGGGCAAAGAAGTAACGCCTCCGTAGATCTCCGAGTTCATCAGATTTCCCATACGGATGGCTGCACCACAAATGGCTACGCCAATTACCAGCCGGTCGAAGATCCAGATATATCCTTTTTTCGAAACATTTTTATTGAAAAAATACATGGCAATCAGAATTCCGATAGCTCCACCGTGACTGGCCAGCCCACCGTGCCAGATATACAATATTTCCCACGGATGCGACAGGTAATGGTTGCCATATTCGAATGTCATACCCAGAAATGTTACGGGTTCGGGCATTAATTGCCACTCGTAAAACAGACAATGACCCAAGCGCGCACCTGCTATGGCACCAATCACTGTGTACAGAAACAATTTGTCGAGCCACGCTTCGGGCAATTTTTCGTGTTTATACAGTCGCTGTACAATGAGCAACGTAGCATAAATGCCAATGGCCCAAAGTAATCCGTACCAACGAACAGCCAAAGGTCCTAAATGAAATAATACCGGATCAACATTCCAGGTGATATAGTTTAGTAGCATAATAAGTAGTTTTTAAGCGGTAAGCGGTAAGCAGTAAGAAAGTAAGCACATTGGCTTACCGCTTACTGCTTACCGCTTACTACTGAATTAGATGGCGCCGTGGCAGTTTTTGTATTTTTTACCGCTTCCGCAAGGACAAGGGTCGTTACGACCTACTTTTTTCTCTACACGAATTGGTTCCTGATGTACTTTTTCGCGGGTATCCTGTTTAGTAGGATCTTCGTCCCGGCTGTTTGCATCATCTTTTTGCGTTTTGTATTTGCTCAAATCCATGCGTTCGCTTGGTCGTGCTTCGCGTACTTGTTCCGGTTCGCGCATCGGGATCTGACCACGCAATAAGATGGCCAACACCTTACGGTTAATAGTATCAATCATTTCTTTAAACAATCCGAACGATTCGAGTTTGTAAATCAACAGCGGATCTTTTTGTTCGTAACTTGCATTCTGAACCGAATTACGCAATTCGTCCAACTGGCGAAGATGTTCTTTCCATTCGTCGTCAATCACATACAGCAAGGTTTGTTTTTCAAATGCTTTTACTACCTCGCGGGCTTCGGTTTTATAAGCAGTTTCCAAATGAGCAGTAATATTCAACACGCGCTGTCCGTCGGAAACCGGAATCAGGATATTTTCATATTGCTGTCCTTTTTGCTCATATACTTCTTTGATAACCGGAAAAGCTATCGAAGCCAGTTTTTCCATTTTGCGTTTAAAAGTACTCAGGGCAGCTTCGGCCACTTTTTCGCTTAATACAGCAACTCTGGCACTATTAAATTCCTCTTCGGTAAAAGGAGCATCCATGGCAAAAACTTTCAGCAAGTCTTCTTCCATTAGCTCGTAATCACCGCTGTTACGGGCATTTTCCACTATACCGTCGGCCGTATCGTAAATCATATTGGTAATATCAACGCCAATGCGTTCGCCCATCAATGCGTGGTGACGTTTTGAGTAAACCACCTCACGTTGCGAGTTCATTACATCATCGTATTCCAACAGATTCTTGCGTCGTCCGAAGTTATTTTCTTCCACTTTTTTCTGAGCACGTTCAATAGATTTCGAAATCATCGAGTGTTCAATCATTTCGCCCTCTTCAAATCCGAGTTTATCCATAATGCCCGAAATACGTTCCGAACCGAACAAACGCATCAAATCATCTTCGAGTGAAACGTAGAAAATAGACGAACCCGGATCACCCTGACGTCCGGCACGTCCGCGCAACTGGCGGTCAACGCGTCGACTTTCGTGGCGTTCGGTACCGATAATGGCCAAACCACCGGCATCTTTTACTTCCTGAGTCAGTTTAATATCCGTACCACGACCGGCCATGTTGGTAGCAATGGTAACCGTTCCTGTGTGACCTGCTTCAGCTACAATTTCCGCTTCGCGTTGGTGCAGTTTTGCATTCAACACATTGTGTTTAATCTTACGACCGTTAAGCATACGGCTCAACAGTTCGGAAATTTCCACCGAGGTGGTTCCGACCAGTACCGGACGACCGGCAGTTACCAGCTTATCTATTTCGTCAATAACCGCTGTATATTTTTCGCGCTTGGTTTTGTATACGCGGTCTTCCATATCAATACGGGCAATGGGGCGATTGGTTGGAATAACCACCACATCCAGTTTATAGATGTCCCACAACTCGCCGGCTTCCGTTTCGGCAGTACCCGTCATCCCCGAAAGCTTATGATACATGCGGAAGTAATTCTGCAAGGTAATAGTAGCAAATGTTTGTGTGGCAGCTTCGATGGTAACGCGCTCCTTGGCTTCGATAGCCTGGTGCAAACCGTCGGAATACCGACGACCGTCCATAATACGTCCGGTTTGTTCGTCCACAATCATTACTTTATTTTCCATCACCACATACTCCACATCTTTTTCGAAGAGCGTGTATGCTTTCAGCAATTGGTTGATGGTATGAACGCGTTCCGATTTTACAGAATAGGCCTGAAGAATTTCGTCTTTCTGCGATTGTTTTTCCTCTGTCGAAAGCGATTTGTCTTTCTCCAGTTCGGCAATCTCGCTACCCACATCGGGTAAAACGAAAAACTGAGCATCGTCGGTATTATCGGTAATCAAATCAATACCCTTATCGGTAAGTTCGATGGTATTGTTTTTTTCATCAATCACAAAGAAAAGCGGATCGGTGGCAACGTGCATATTGCGGTTGTTTTCCTGCATATAAAACTCTTCAGTTTTCAACAGCAAAGCTTTCATGCCTTGTTCACTCAGGTATTTAATCAACGGTTTGTTTTTAGGCATCCCCTTGTATGAGCGAAACAGTGCCAATGCACCTTCTTCTTGTTCCTTTTTATCTTCCGACTTCAATAAGTTACGGGCATCGGCCAGGTATTTGGTAGCAAGCGTTTTTTGTTTATCTACCAACCGTTCTACTTTAGGTCGAAGGTCTTCGAATAACTGGTCTTCGCCTTTCGGAACAGGTCCGGAAATAATCAATGGAGTACGTGCATCGTCAATCAACACCGAGTCAACCTCATCCACAATAGCATAATTGTGCTTGCGTTGTACCAGGTCCAGTGGGGCAGTTGCCATATTGTCACGCAGGTAGTCAAAACCAAATTCATTATTGGTACCAAAGGTAATATCGGCCATGTAAGCCTGACGACGTTCTTCCGAATTCGGACGATGCTTGTCGATACAATCTACAGTTAAACCATGGAACATATACAGTGGTCCCATCCATTCCGAGTCACGTTTCGACAAGTAATCATTTACCGTTACCACGTGAACACCATTGCGGGTTAATGCATTCAGGAATACCGGAAGCGTAGCTACCAGCGTTTTTCCTTCACCGGTTCCCATTTCCGAGATTTTACCTTTATGAAGTACCACACCACCAAACAGCTGTACATCATAGTGCACCATTTCCCATTTAATCAGGTTACCGCCGGCAGTCCATTGGTTTTTAAAATGAGCTTTATCGCCCTGAATACTGACAAAATCGTACTTCGTAGCCAGTTCGCGGTCAAAATCAGTAGCAGTAACTATGATTTCGTCGTTTTCGGTTAGTCGGCGAGCTGAATCTTTCATAATGCTAAATGCTTCGGGTAGCACTTCATCAAGTACTTCTTCGTATTTAGCGGTAATTTCTTTTTCCAGTTTATCAATTTCAGTATAAACTTTCTCGCGAAGATCAATTTCAGTATCTTCTATGCTTGCTTTTAATTCTGCAACACGGGCAACTTCGGCCGCTACATAATCCTGAATACGGGTTTTAATCGTTTCAGTTCTAGCACGTAATTCATCGTTACTAAGCGCGGATATTTCACCATAAACGGCTTTTATTTTATCTACATAAGGCGTGATCTCTTTCAAATCGCGTTGCGACTTGTTCCCTAGTATTTTCCCTAAAAAGTCATTAAATCCCATTACTTCAGTTTTTTATATAATTGTGTTATTCTATATCTACCTGTTTTGTCAGTTTTTCAGAAAAAGACTGACAAAGATACTATTTTTTCGTTTCAAAATCGACCAAAGCCGTCTATTTATTCAGTAACATTATTAAAACAAAAAGCGCTCCAAAATTCTTTGAAACGCTTTTTTATACATTGTCAGTTGAATGTCTGATTAAGTATTCATTCCACCGCAAACATGGATAACTTGTCCGCTAACATAACTGGATAAGTCCGAAGCAAGGAACAAAGTTACTTTTGCTACTTCGTCAGGACTACCACCGCGACGCAATGGAATAGTTTCGTTCCATTTAGCACGTTGTTCTTCTGTCAGTGCGTGTGTCATTTCAGTTTCGATAAAGCCCGGTGCAATAGCATTGGCACGGATGCCACGAGAACCAAGTTCTTTGGCTATCGATTTGGCCAAACCAATCATACCTGCTTTGGAAGCGGAGTAATTGGCCTGTCCGGCATTACCCGAAACACCTACCACTGAGCTCATATTAATAATGCTACCGCTTTTTTGTTTCATCATCACAGGAGTTACTGCGTGGATAAAGTTGAAAGCTGATTTCAGGTTTACGTTGATAACCGCATCCCATTGACCTTCGCTCATGCGCATCATCAAACCGTCTTTGGTGATACCTGCATTGTTTACCAATACGTCGATATGACCGAATTCTTTGGCTATTTCGGCCACTACCGTGTGAGTTTCGTCAAAGTTAGCTGCATTCGAAGCGTATCCTTTGGCTTTTACACCAAATGCTTCAAGCTCTTTTTGTGTGTTTAAGGCATTTTCATCGATGTTCAGATCGGTGAATGCAATGTCAGCACCTTCGCTTGCCAGTTTCAGGGCAATTGCTTTGCCAATACCACGTGCAGCACCGGTTACGATAGCTACTTTTCCTTCTAATAATTTCATGTTTACGATTTTTTTTAATGATGTCAATCTGATTTAATCCGGCATTCAGAGTCTGTTGCTTTGTTTCAGATAGACGTGATTATTATAATGAATCTTACAATTTTCCGGCTGCAAAGATAGTGCTTTTTTCCTAAAGCTGTAAAAAAACTGCATAAAATGCTCCC
>DAIQOQ010000023.1:5588-13121 GCA_036787795.1 Paludibacter sp.
TAAAGCTGTAAAAAAACTGCATAAAATGCTCCCATTTGTGCAAGAAAACGAGCATACAACCAGTGCCGAATGCTCGTTTCACTTCAGTGCTTTTGACAAACAACTCAGGGTTTGTTTAGCTTTTGTAGTTTACTTTCCTTATTGAATAATTGGTTTATAGGAACTTTAGAGATTGCAGGCACCGAGGAAGCAGCTACGGTGCTTCGATAAATCAGTTTTCCCACATAGGTTCCGTAAATCGTATTCCCGTACAAATCAAGCAGGTCATATTCTATAACGTAATTGGCGTTTGAGCTCGAAACGAGTATTTTTCCGCTACTTACCGGATTCAGAAAGTTCTTGTAGTAGTACGATCCATAAATATATTTACGATTAGAAAATGCTGAATTTGCTACATTGGGCTGAAGATCTTCCTGATTTCGAATAGTTGCTACAGGGTAGGTACCTACCGGCAAACTGTCTTTTACATTTAATGGAAGGTTGAAAGATAATACCATTGTATCCACTTTACCAACCAGATAAACGTCAAAATAGTTCGAAAGGCCGGCATTGAAAAAATCGCCTCTGTAAACCAAATATCCTTCGGTAGTTACCGGATATAGTTGATTAGTAACTGTGACGGTGCAGCTTGCCATTTTAGATCCAGTTTTGGCTGTGACGATGGCTGATCCTTTAGCAACGGCTTCTATTTTACCTTTTACAACGGTTACAACGGTTGAGTCGCTTGTTGACCATTCGATGGGAAATTTCTGAATATCACCGTTGCCAGCTATGATGGCAACCAACGAATCTGTTTGTCCAATCGAAAAGTTTAAGGAGGTGTAATTTAATGTGAGGCTGGTTATTTCATCCTTAGCACATGCAACAAATATAACCAGAGTTATTATTGTAGCAAAACATAAATTCAATTTCATTAGTCGGTTCATTTCTGTATAGATTTTATATGTTTTACAAAAATAAAACAAATAATCTTAGAAACAAACAATTATCATTGAATATCACTTATTTCCTTAAAGTTATGTGCGTCGATAAAATAAAAGAGTTGCCGGACAATACCCGGCAACTCTTTTTATATACTGAGATATGGGAATGCATTACGCATTCATCGATACCAAAAATTCGTCATTGTTTTCGGTACGTTCCAATCGATCCTTCAAAAATTCCATTGCTTCCATCGAATTCATATCCGAAAGGTGGCGACGTAAAATCCACATGCGGTTTAATGTATCTTTATCAAGTAACAAATCATCACGACGAGTACTTGAGGCCATAATATCCACAGCCGGGAAGATACGTTTGTTCGATAATTTACGATCGAGTTGAAGTTCCATGTTACCGGTTCCTTTAAATTCTTCGAAAATTACTTCGTCCATTTTAGAACCTGTTTCGGTTAGTGCAGTAGCAATGATTGTCAAGCTTCCACCATTTTCAATATTACGGGCAGCTCCGAAGAAACGTTTTGGTTTGTGCAATGCATTGGCATCCACACCACCCGAAAGGATTTTACCTGAAGCCGGAGATACAGTATTGTATGCACGAGCCAAACGGGTAATTGAGTCTAAAAGGATAACTACATCCTGTCCGCATTCAACCATACGTTTTGCTTTTTCGTGAACCATACTAGCTACTTTTACATGACGTTCTGCCGGTTCGTCAAAAGTAGACGAAACTACTTCTGCACGTACGCTACGAGCCATATCGGTAACTTCCTCCGGACGTTCGTCAATAAGCAATACAATCATGTACACTTCGGGGTGGTTTGCTGCAATAGCATTGGCGATATCTTTTAATAAGACAGTTTTACCAGTTTTAGGTTGTGCTACAATTAATCCGCGTTGGCCTTTACCGATAGGAGAGAACAAATCAACCATACGGGCTGAAAGTGTATCGTTTTTACCGCTGCAAAGATTAAATTTGGTATCAGGGAAAAGAGGAGTGAGGTGCTCAAAAGGAACGCGATCGCGAACATATTCCGGTGAACGGCCATTGATTTGAGCTACTTTGATAAGTGGGAAATACTTTTCGCCTTCTTTTGGGGGACGAATGGCACCTTTTACGGTGTCACCGGTTTTAAGTCCGAAAAGTTTTATTTGAGATTGTGATACGTAAATATCATCAGGTGAAGCCAGGTAATTATAATCGGCTGAACGAAGAAAACCGTACCCATCGGCCATCATTTCTAACGTTCCTGTTCCTTCCAGAATACCATCGAAATCGAATTGTTTCTCGGTTTTTTCAGGGCGGCTATTAAATTTGTTACGGTTATTATTACCGTTGTTTCCATTGCCGTTATTCTGATTGTTATTGTTTTGTTTGAAAGTTTTGATTTCAGCTATTTCCAGAATAGGTCGTAGAATTTCAGCTTCGTCTTCTGTTTGCTCTGTGCTTGGAGTTTCAGTAACAAACAAGGTTTCTTCTATTGATTCATCCTCTTGTCTTTCTTCCAATACAAATACTTTAGTTGGAGGAGCTATCGGAGCTACAGCTTCAGGCTCTTTGACTTCTGCTTTTTCAACTGTTTCGGTAGCCACTGGTTTCACAACAGCAGGTTTGGCTGCTTTGGGTTGTTTTGGCTTGTTGACTTTTTTTGCAGGTTTGGTTTCAGCTTCAGGAGTAGTATTCTCAACAGATTTTGATTCTGCTTTTACTGCTTCTGTAGGTTTTACGATAACAGGTTTAGACTCTTTGGCGTCTTTAGAAGCTGGTTTTGATCCTTTGTTTTCTGCTGCTTGTTGAGCAAGTGCTTTTTGTTCAGGAGTTTTCTTTATTGGCACACGAAGGCGCTTTTTCCGTTCAATTTCCTGATTTTCGTTAGTGATAGTTTTTCGTTGAGCATTCACTACCGCTTGTTGGTCGAGAATGTCATAAACTAAAGTTTCTTTTTTTGTTGAATTTGAGACTTTCAGACCTAATTCAGTTGCGATGTCCTTTAACTCGGACAGTTCTTTCGCATTCAATTGCAAAATGTTGTAATTACTCATAAAGTGATGAATAAACGTTTTGGTGAGATTTTCCTTCCGGAAAAAACGTTGAAATTGTGAATGTTATGTTTTTTTTGATTATTCTTACAGAGACAGGACTGCCTATGTGATTTGAAAACGTTGCAAATGTACGACTATATTTTGAATATGCAAGTATTTATTGTTTTTTATTTAATTCAGGTGTGGTGTTGTTTTTCTTCTTTACGGCAAAAGTATATATTGTTATTATGTAATCAAGTACTTATTCAGATGATGCCAAATTATGTAGTGCGTAGCAGAATCGAACTGCTATCTTCGGATTGAGGAACCGATCTCCTAACCATTAGAGGAACGCACCTTAAATATATTAGATAGAAAAATAATGAGTGCAAAAATACAATTTTCTTTTTAATAAAGCCGAGAATATTGCATTTAAAAAACAAGAAAAATCGATTTATTGAAAATAGCTCCTTTGCTATGATTTTTGTAAGATGCAGATCAGATGTCTTTTACAAGTATCTGTTCTGTATGTTCTTCCGAGCGTTGTTTGATATCCAGTGTTTTCTGCCAAAAGGTATCCAACAAATCATTTTTGTTTGTCAGAAATAATTCTGAACCGTAAATTTCAAGTTTGCTAAATAATAAACTTACTGTAAGCTGATTAATATCAATAGCAGGTTGATAAGTTTTTAGCTTTCCTTTTTTTCCACTCAATACTTCGGTTAATACCGATACTTCTACCAATTTCAATAAGATCTCGTTTACGATTCGGATAGGGAGTTTATATTTCAACACAATTTGTTCTGCCGATAAGGGTGGTTTTTGCTCTTCAAATTGTTTTACGATAACATAGGTAAGAAAAAGCGTCAGAAAGTTTTTATAGCGCGTGCTGATATTGTTTGTGTCTAGTTCAAAATCAAAATTACTAATATTCTGCGAGGCATAGGATATCTCTGCTCCAAGCAACACAATCAGACACGAAATCTGAATCCAAAGGATCAACAAAGGAACAGCAGCAAAACTACCGTATACGACATTGTAGCGCGATAAATATACCTGACCATTTATATACAACATTTGAAATGCCTGAAAAGCAGATCCGGCAACTATTCCTGCTATCAGAGCGTTGCAGAACTTAACCCGCGTATTGGGCATGGCAATATATAAAATGGTAAATACAATCCAATTGATAAAATACGGAATGAATTTCACCCCAAATCGCAACAGAGGGCTCAGAACATCATATACATAGGACTGCTTAACAGCCGAACTCACATAAATGGATAATCCACCGGAAAAGACAATTACCAGTGGAACAATTAGAATAGCTGAGAAATAAGTGGAGAATTGGCGGATAAAAGAGCGGGATTCTTTTACCTGCCAGATGCGGTTAAATGCTCTTTCGACCTGCATAAAGAAATTCATCACCGACCAAAACAAAATGGCAATACCTACACCAATAAATATTCCACCTTGTGTGGATTTCAGGTAACGTTCAACGAATCCCATTACTGTTGGAATTATATCCGACTGACCTATAAACGTATCTTGCAATGAGCTTTCTATTATTTTATCGACACCAAAACCTTTCCCTATTGCAATAATCAGTGCAAAAAGAGGAACGATAGCAAATAAAACAGAGTAGGTGAGTGCAGAAGCTCTTACATTTAAATCATCATTTATGAATCCCCGGATTGCCAGAACTAATGTTTTTAGCAGGCGATACATAAATCGACGAGAGCGGGATAATTCGTCTTCTGTTACCCGCCAAATGTCGTATCGAATAAAATTATATATCTGAGCAATAGATGCTACAAATTTCGACATAAAAAGAGCTATATATAAAGATGGAAATTTCTATAAAAAAATAGTAGATCTATAAGCCGGGTTTTGTACTCTGCTTTCACAAAGCGTTTGTCATTTATCTCGAACAAATGTCTCCACTTGCCTTTAGCGATCTACCCCCCGACATCGGGCGAGAAACCCTACATGCGTCGGTATACGTGATCTTGCAACCCATAAGATGTACGGCATCCGGTGTTACCATCGAATCCGGTAAGCTCTTACCTCACCTTTTCACCCTTACTCCGAAAAACGGAGCGGTTTTTTTCTGTTACATTACTCTGCTCTTGCGAACAGCTTCCCGTTAAGAAATATGGCTCTCTACGTTGCCCGGACTTTCCTCCATTCCACAAGGGAAAAGCGACAAACCGACCTACTATTTAAATGCAAAGATAAAGATAATATTCTAATAATTTCGTACGTGTATTATCTTGTCATGTTCAGCGAATTACAATTTACATGCGCTATAATTAGAGAAAAAAATCTTTATTAGTCAACATTTCCGTACTTTTGTTGTTATTTAGTTAAGTTTATAGATTGTATTAAATAAAAAAGATATGAGTAATTTAGGTATTAAAAAAGGGGATAAAGTAGTCATTATCGGAGGTGGTTTTGCCGGTTTGCAATTGGCTACAGCATTAACGAAAGCTGATTTGAATGTTATTCTGGTTGATAAACAGAATCATCATCAATTTCAACCTTTGTTTTATCAGGTTGCAACGGGGCGACTTGAACCATCCAGCATTTCATTTCCGTTTCGTAAAATTTTTCAACGAAGTAAAACCGTTGATTTCAGAATGGCAGATATTACGAGTATAAATCCGGCAGAAAAAAAGATAATGACTGCTTATGATAGAACCATTACGTATGATCATTTGATAATTGCCACAGGTTGTAAAACAAATTTCTTTGGTAACAAACAAATGAGTGAACATGCATTCTCAATGAAAACCACTGAAGAATCAATCGATATTCGTAACAAAATACTTTTCAGTTTCGAAAAAGAAATTTTTGCCAGACCGGAAGAAAAGCAAGCCTGGATGAATGTAGTCATTGTTGGTGCAGGGGCTACTGGTGTTGAACTTGCAGGTTCATTTGCCGAACTCAAAAATGATGTTTTACCCAAAGATTACCATAATATTGACTTTAGTAAATTTAATATTATTCTGTTGGAAGGAAGTAAGAATACGCTGGGTAATATGAGTGAAGAATCGAGAACCGCTTCCAGAAAATACCTTGAAGATCTAGGTGTAACAGTAAGAACCGAGACTTTAATCGAGTCGTATGACGGAGATGTGGTTACATTGAATAACGGGGAAAAGATTCCCACAAAAAATGTAATCTGGGCTGCAGGTGTTACGGGCAATATTATTGAAGGACTGGATTCTGAAGACGTGTTCAGAAACAGATATATTGTGGATCGTACCAATAAACTTAAACGTTTCGACAACATTTATGCCTTGGGTGATGTGGCTTATATGGAAACTCCGAAATATCCCAAAGGACATCCACAGGTGGCCAATGTGGCCATTAATCAGGCAAAACTTCTGAGCAAGAATATTCTGAAATCAATTAAAAATGAAAATTACAAACCCGAAGAGTTTGAATATCACGATTTGGGGATGATGGCAACTATCGGTAAACATAAAGCGGTAGTAGAATTACCATTTATCAAGTTCAAAGGTCCGTTGGCCTGGTATGTATGGATGTTTTTACATTTGATGCTTATTCTGAGTGTTCGTAATAAAATAGTGATTTTCTTCAATTGGGCCTGGAGTTATTTGACTAAAGACACATCACTGCGAATCATAACTCATATTAACTATAAAAAAGAAGAAATTATTAGTTCACACAGCAAATAATTTTCTAAAAAAACAAAGGCTTCGAAAAATCGAAGCCTTTTGTTTTTTATAGGTAGTTATTTTTTTATTGCTATACCAAATGCTCCAACTTGCTCACATTTTTTTCAATGTCTTCCTTCGATAATGAATAGTTAACCAGATCTCCGGCTAAGTATCGATCGTAAGCAGCCATATCTACCAGTCCATGTCCCGACAGGTTAAACAGAATATTTCTTGAAACTCCTTCTTCTTTGCATTTTTGCGCTTCATTGATGGCAGCTGCAATAGCATGAGCCGATTCGGGAGCGGGAACAATTCCTTCGGTTTGAGCAAAGAGTACACCTGCTTTAAATGACTCCAACTGATCAATATCAACGGCTTCCATCATATTGTCTTTCATCAGCTGACTGACAATTGTTCCGGCACCATGATAACGAAGTCCACCAGCATGAATATGAGCAGGTGCAAAATTATGTCCAAGGGTGAACATGGGTAGAAGTGGCGTGTAACCAGCTTCATCACCAAAGTCATATTCAAATTTTCCGCGGGTTAATTTGGGGCATGAAGCAGGTTCTGCAGCTATAAAACGGGTCTTTTTACCCTCTTTAATGTTATGGCGCATAAAAGGGAACGAAATTCCTGAAAAATTAGAACCACCTCCGAAACAACCAATCACTATATCGGGATATTCTCCGGTCATTTCCATCTGTTTTTCTGCTTCCAGTCCAATCACAGTTTGGTGCAACGATACATGATTCAGTACGCTACCCAGAGTGTATTTACAATTTGGAGTTTGCATAGCCAGTTCGATAGCTTCCGAGATAGCAGTTCCCAAACTTCCCTGATAAGTAGGATTATCGGTCAGGATCTGGCGTCCGGCTTTGGTTGAC
>DAIQOQ010000023.1:13221-17410 GCA_036787795.1 Paludibacter sp.
GTAGGATTATCGGTCAGGATCTGGCGTCCGGCTTTGGTTGACATGCTGGGTGAAGCAATAACCTGCGCTCCCCAGGTTTGCATTAATGACCGACGATATGGTTTTTGCTCGTAACTGATTTTCACCATGTAAACAGCCAACTCTAGTCCGAATATTTTTGCTGCAAACGCCAAGGCAGTTCCCCATTGACCGGCACCTGTTTCGGTAGTGATGTTGGTAGTACCTTCTTTTTTGCAATAATAGGCCTGGGCAAGTGCAGAATTCAATTTATGAGAACCTACGGGGCTTACACTTTCATTTTTAAAATAAATATGAGCGGGTGTATCCAATGCTTTTTCAAGATTATAAGCGCGAACCAGTGGAGTAGGGCGGTAGATCTTATATTTTTCGCGAACTTCTTCGGGGATTTCAATCCAGGGATCAGTTTGATTTAGTTCCTGATGTGCCAGATCTTTGGCAAACATTGGATATAAATCTTCAGCTTTCAAAGGTTGTTTGGTGCCCGGATGAAGCATAGGCATTGGTTTGGTTTGCATGTCGGCAACAATATTATACCATTTAGTAGGTAATTCATTTTCAGCCAGCAAGAACTTTTTAGTTTTTTCCATGTGCAATAAAATTTTCTATAAATATTTTAGTGTGATAATTTAAAAAAGTACAGCCTGTTGTCTTTGATAAACAACAGGCTGTTATATGGAATTATTTGTTTTTATAAATTTACAACAAACTGAACCTCATTGTTTACGATAACAAATTAGCCAACGCCAATAAAAAAACGAGTCAGTAAAGTTCATGAATAATTGCTTTTTTAGTGCCGGCAAAGATAAGAACAATTTTGTAAAATAAAAATTGTTTTGTCGTGTTTTTCGTTATCAAAACAGGATACAACTTTTGTCAATTTAGATAGCCAATACTTTCTTTAAGTCGTTCTTTGAAATAAAAATTGTATTTTTGCATAAATAAATCATTAAACAGATAAAAACAATGATACAGTCAATGACAGGCTTTGGTAAAGCCACTTGCGAGTTTGGAAATAAAAAAATAGTTGTAGAAGTTAAGTCTTTAAATAGTAAACAGTTGGATGTTTCCACACGCATATCAGGGCTGTATCGTGAAAAAGATATTGAGATACGTAATGAGCTTTCTCAAAAACTAGAACGGGGAAAAATAGACCTTTCATTGTATGTCGATAATTCAGGAAAAGAATCGGTTACACAGATCAATCAATCCGTGATAGAATCTTATTATCAACAAATCAAAACATTATCTGAAAATCTGGGTATTGATGTTCCGGCTAATTGGTTTGATGTATTGCTTCGTTTGCCCGATACAATGAAAACAGAAACGGTAGAACTGGATGAAAACGAATGGTTGGAAATTCGTAAAACCATGACATCGGCCGTTGAGCAGCTCACAGCGTTTCGTATACAGGAAGGTAAATCGCTGGAACGTGTATTTACCGATAAAATAGCACATATCGGTCAGTTACTTGAGCAAACAGCACCTTTTGAATCCGAACGTGTTGAAAAAATAAAAGCCCGTTTGGAAGAAAACCTGCAGGCTCTGTCTGATAAAATTGACTACGATAAAAACCGGTTGGAACAAGAATTGATTTTTTATATCGAAAAGCTGGATGTGAACGAAGAAAAGGTTCGCCTGCGTAATCATCTGGACTATTTCACCGAAACCATGCAACATGAAAAATCACCAGGTAAAAAACTGGGATTCATAGCACAGGAAATTGGACGTGAGATCAATACATTAGGTTCTAAAGCCAATAACAGCGAAATGCAGAAAATCGTTGTGCTTATGAAAGACGATTTGGAACAGATAAAAGAGCAGGTACTGAACGTCCTTTAGTTCAGAAGTAAGAAGCAGATAGTTGGGAGTAAAGAAAACCAGTTTCGGATATTTAATAAATTCCGGTTTCTTATCGTCCATGATAAACTACTTAGCAGCCAACTATCGGTTAGCAATGCTTACTGCGGATTTAGTAACAACAAACTATTAACTACCGAATAAAAACATGTCCGGCAAATTAGTTATATTCTCAGCCCCTTCGGGAGCTGGCAAAAGTACCCTGGTACAATATTTATTAGGCTGTGGATTCGATATGGAATTTTCTATTTCGGCCACCAGTCGTGCTCCAAGAGGCACTGAGAAACACGGTGTTGACTATTATTATCTCACTCCCGAAGAATTCAGACAAAAGATTGATAATCAAGAGTTCCTTGAATACGAAGAAGTTTATCAAAATTGCTACTACGGTACACTTCGCAGTGAAGTTGAACGTATTACAGGCCAGGGGAAAAACATTGTTTTTGATGTGGATGTAGTAGGGGGGCTGAATATCAAAAAAGAGTTTGGCGATCAGGCATTAGCTTTGTTTATTGCACCACCAAGTATCGATGAGTTGCACAAACGTCTGGTAAGTAGGGGAACCGATTCGGCCGAGATGATAGAAAAGCGCATTGGAAAAGCTGAATTTGAGATGAGCTTTGCTCCAAAGTTTGATATCGTGGTGGTAAACGATAATCTGGAGCTTGCAAAAGCCGAAGCAGAACGTTCGATAAGAGAGTTTCTGAAAAAATAATAACTTTTCTCCCCTAAAAAGGAAACACTGTAGTATATGCAGCCTAACAGCAACTTATCAAAACAAAAATCTTCGGAAAAAGAGTCGGGGTCTAATAGCAAAAAACGTGTTGCTCTTTATTTTGGCTCGTTTAATCCTATTCATCTGGCTCATCAGAAACTGGCTGGTTACCTGGTAAACAATCAATTGGTGGATGAGGTGTGGTTTGTTATTTCTCCCTGCAATCCATTAAAAGATCAATCGGAATTACTCGATGAATATATCCGCTTGGATATGTTGATTTTTGCCATTCGGGAAGAACCCCGATTCAAAGCCTGCGATGTTGAATTTACCATGCCTATTCCTTCGTATTCTATTGATACCTTGCATGTATTGTCATCGCATTTTCCCGATTGCCTGTTTACCTTGGTTATAGGAAGTGACAATGCACTGGTTTTTGATCAGTGGAAGGATTATTTACTGCTTCTGGAGCAATATCCGGTATTGGTGTATCCCCGTCAGGGAGCCGATTTTGCCGAAGTAGCTGCCAAATACCCTCAAATGCAATTGCTTCATACCGACTTCTACAATATCTCTTCGACCGAAATCCGTAATTCAGTAGCACAAAAAAAGGATGTAAGCGCATGGCTACATCCTTCTGTATTACAATTTATTGAAGAGAATAATCTCTACCAGTAGTTTCGCTAAAAAAATAGCTGACAGGTAGATCTATCTGTTCAATTTATAAATACGGGTTGCTGCTTTTTTCACTTCCAATAGTCGTCGATGGTCCATGGCCGCAATAAACCACTGTGGAGTCGGGTAGGGGAAGCAGTTTTTTGGTGATCGACAGAATAAGTGTGGCGTAATCGCCATAAGGCAAATCCGTCCTTCCTATAGAATTGCGGAACAGTACATCTCCTGCGAATACAACACCTTCTTTTTCGGAATAAAATGCCAGACTACCAGGAGAATGACCCGGTACGTGAATTGCTTTCAGGCTACAGTTTCCAAATTTTATTTCATCACCTTCATTTATGTATGCACCCAGTGCCTGAGCTTCTTCTTCCACGCTGAAACCGAAAGAACGGGCTTGCTCCACTACATTGGCCAGCAGAAACTCATCCTGTTGATTTGCTTCGGGTAGTAAGCCAAAGGTATCGGTTACAAATTTATTTCCGAACTGATGATCCAGATGCAGGTGTGTATTAATTAAACGCTTCAGTGTAAGTCCATTTTCATCAATAAATCGTTTTAAAGTAAGCTTTTCAGTTTCGGTGATGCATCCGGCATCTATAAGTACCGCTTCTTTTGTTTCATCAAAAAGTAAGTATGTATTTTCTTGAAAAGGATTGAATGTGAATATTTTAATTGTCATCTTTATTTCGTTAGTCGTTATTATTCCGGTTGTTTGCGGTTATTCATAGTTATTTAATGAAAGGTAAACAGTAAGACCACAGATAGTTAATACCTGTAAATAATTCCAAAGGCAACTATCGTTTAAAGCGGTACGTATACAGCCTTTTTTGTTTTAAAGTACTCTTCATTGAAAAAATCGCTTACTTCAAACAATTCGGCTACATTTTTATAGGGTAGTATTTCATGTTGTAGTTCGCC
>DAIQOQ010000023.1:17510-20733 GCA_036787795.1 Paludibacter sp.
CCGGTTGAAAACGAATGATTTCGGCTATAGCCAACGAATGCAGTACGTGATGCTCATAAAGGTTTTCAATGTCCTTACGGGAAATCACGTTTATCTTTGCGTTCCATTCGAAATACAAATTATAAAGTGCTTCGAATTGGGTCTTTTGTGTATCTGTCAGGTTGGGGAAGTATTTTAGAATTTGTTCCATCGGAGTTTTAATTAATATGTTGCAAATTTACTAGAAAAAATCTGTATCTGAAAATGACCAAGTAGTCGTTCTGACCCCGGTTGCCGGTTTTGAAATGACAGGACAATATATTTAATATACAGATAGATACAAAACAAAAGCTGCAATTGTGAACGTTGAATTATGAATTTTGCGTATAAAATAGTATCTTTGCGTTCTGTTTGCGAAAAAAATCATCCTTGTATTATTGATCAGTTGTTTTATTTTCAACAATATACTGATTATTATGTTTTAAAAAATAACGATTAAAAACTAAATATAAATTTAATATGAAAGCTTATGTTTTTCCCGGTCAGGGCGCTCAATTTGTAGGAATGGGCAAAGACCTATATGATCAATCGCCACTGGCCAAAGAATACTTCGAAAAAGCAAATGAAATTCTCGGATATCGCATTACCGATTTAATGTTCGCCGGAACTCCGGAAGATTTAAAACAAACTAAAGTTACTCAACCTGCTGTATTTCTTCACTCGGTGATTTCAGCTATTGTGTTGGGTGACGATTTTAAACCTGAAATGGTAGCCGGTCACTCTTTGGGTGAATTCTCAGCGCTGGTTGCTGCCGGTGCGTTATCGTTCGAAGACGGATTGAAACTGGTGTATGCACGTGCTATGGCTATGCAGAAAGCCTGTGAAAAAGAACCTTCTACCATGGCTGCCGTACTTGGCCTGAGCGATGAAATCGTTGAAGAAGTATGTGATTCTATTAAAGACTGTGTAGTAGTGCCTGCTAATTACAACTGTCCCGGACAATTGGTTATTTCGGGTTCTATCGAAGGAATTGACAAAGCATGTGAGATCTTGAAAGAAAAAGGCGCAAAACGTGCATTGAAACTCCCTGTTGGTGGTGCATTTCACTCACCGCTGATGCAACCTGCCAGTGAAGAACTGCAAGCTGCTATCAAAGCCACTACATTCAGCACTCCTGTTTGTCCTGTTTATCAAAACGTAAATGCTTATCCTCAAACTGAAGCAGAAGCCATCAAACAAAATTTGATTGCTCAGCTGACTGCTCCGGTACGTTGGACACAAACCGTGAAAAATATGGTTACCGACGGCGCAACTGAATTTATTGAGCTCGGACCGGGTGAAGTATTGAAAGGTTTGATCAAAAAAATCAGTCCCGAACTAACTCAGGCATAGTTTGTAATTTACAATTTATCAGACATAATAAAGATGTGGAGAACAGACAATTCTCTACATCTTTTTTTGTGCTAAAATGCATTAATATAACTTTTTAATAAGCTTTTTTTAGTACTTTTGTTATCTGTTTTTTGAAAAACGAGTTACAATAACTCAATATATTCAGTTGCAGAACTCATTATTTGTTGGTATATCTTTATAGTTTATTACATGTCAATTGATTATGAGTTATGCATTACGAATTATAAATTAATATTTATATGTATAGAACACACACTTGTGGCGAACTTCGCCTTGCTAACGTAGGACAACAAGTTACTTTATCCGGTTGGGTACAGCGCATCCGAAAGATGGGTGGAATGACTTTTGTTGATATACGTGACCGTTATGGAATCACTCAATTAGTATTCAATCAGGATACTAATGCCGAATTATTCGAAACTGCCAATAAACTGGGACGCGAATTTGTGATTCAGGTAAATGCTGAAGTGGCCGAACGTAGCAACAAAAATGCTAACATTGAAACAGGTGAAATAGAATTGCTGGTATCGGAGCTAATCATTCTGAATGAATCGAAAACGCCACCTTTTACTATCGAAGAAAATACCGATGGTGGTGATGATATCCGTATGAAATACCGTTATCTGGATTTACGTCGTCCCACAGTACGCGAAAATCTGGAATTGCGTCACCGCATTACCTTTGAACTCCGTCGTTTTCTGGATCAGATGCACTTTTTGGAAGTGGAAACACCTATCCTGATTGGTTCTACACCCGAAGGTGCCCGCGACTTTGTGGTTCCATCGCGTATGAACCCCGGTGAGTTTTATGCTTTGCCTCAGTCGCCTCAACTTTTCAAACAATTGTTGATGGTTTCGGGTTTCGATCGTTATTTTCAGATTGCCAAATGTTTCCGCGACGAAGATTTGCGTGCCGACCGTCAGCCGGAGTTCACCCAAATTGACTGCGAAATGTCGTTTGTTGAGCAAGAAGATGTATTGGTGCTTTTTGAAGGTATGATGAAGCACCTTTTCAAATTTGTGAAGAATATAGATATTACCGAAGCATTCCCCCGTATGACCTGGGAAGATGGTATGAAATACTATGGTTCCGATAAACCGGATATTCGCTTCGACATGAAGTTTGTAGAACTGAAAGAAGCCGTATCGGGCCGTAATTTTGTGGTATTCGACAGCGTTCCTTATGTAGCCGGTATCTGTGCTACCGGATGTGCCGGATATACCCGTAAACAACTGGATGAACTTACCGACTTTGTTAAACGTCCGCAAATAGGAGCGAAGGGACTGATATATATCCGTTGCGAAGCTGATGGAACATTTAAATCGTCGGTAGACAAATTCTATTCAGCTGATGATTTAAAACAGATTGCTTCGTTGTTCAACGCACAAGCCGGTGATTTGATTTTAATTCTGGCCGGTGATAAACGCAAGACTCAGAAAGCTTTGTGCGAATTGCGTTTAGAGATAGGAGCAAGGTTAGGCCTTCGTGACAAAAATGTATATGCACCGCTTTGGATTATCGACTTCCCGCTCTTTGAATGGGATGAAGAAACACAACGTTTTTATGCTACGCACCATCCGTTTACATCTCCCAATCCGGATGATATACCTTTGTTGGAAACTGATCCGGGAGCCGTACGTGCTACTGCTTACGATATGGTTATCAATGGTGTGGAACTTGGTGGTGGATCTATCCGTATCCATGATAGCAAACTGCAACATCAAATGTTTAAATACCTTGGATTTACGCCCGAAAAAGCACAGGCTCAGTTTGGCTTCCTGATGGATGCATTCCAGTATGGAGCACCACCTCACGGAGGATTGGCATTTGG
>DAIQOQ010000353.1:0-2285 GCA_036787795.1 Paludibacter sp.
ATTACAAATAGCTGTGATAATATGCTCCTGATGAGACTCGGTTATTTATTAGCGAACAAGAATAAATAGTTAAATAGGCACATATTCAAGCTTCATTGAACAATATGTAGCAAAAACTTGATTTTTTTTCATACTTTTGCCACAAATTTATTTACAAGAAGTTCGCCTAGCTGACTCACAACAAGAATAGCAATTACATTTATATTCTGATTTTATTTTTAACCGCCTCTATCTTTTGTTGTAGCCTCCAAAAATATAAAATCTATGCTTCGTAAACTATTATAGAGATAAAATAATATAAAACAAGCATATTAGTTCCAATAGGCTATTTATTGGGATCGAATTTATTGTGCCCTGCTTTGATTACAATCTGTATTTTACAAAGAACTATCATTTGAATTTATATATATTTTAATAGTTTTTTATTCAATAATTCAGGATTTATTTCTACACCTATAAATTTGAGATGTTTTACATTCACGTTTTCATTAAGCTTATTGCATACTTAATGGCAAAGAAAAAAATAGGACTATTTTTTTCTTTGATTTTTATTTTTGCATCCAATCTCAAAGCTCAGATGGAAAATGAAACTACAAGTACAATTATTTTATCACTCGGGCCTGCATACTGCTCTGCAGACACAAAAGAGTCACCTATTAAACAGAATATTTTAAATAACAAAGACATCACATTGGGCTTTCGGATGAAATTTCCGAACAATTTCGGGTGCAGAACTACTTTTAGTTATATCACTTTCACCGGATCGGACGGAGCTTCTAAATCCAGGTCTTATTCATTTTCGTCCAAAGCATGGCAACTGTCTGTTGTGGGTGAATATGCAATTTCAATCGGGCGGTCTTACATATCCGAACCTTCCCAAAATTCCGTCTATTTCTTTATAGGCATAGGTCTACTCAATTGTATTCCAAAATTAGATTATTACAAACGAGCAAATTACCAATACAAAACAGATGCAAACATCTCGCCTATTATACCTTTAGGATTTGGATATCAACACGACTTCAACAATAATTTTCAGATTGGAGTTGAATATAACTTAAGATGGAGTTTCTCTGATTATCTTGACGGTTTTAAGCCGCCATACCCTGAATCTAAATCCAGAGATATGCTGCAAGGGTTTTCAATCACGCTCGGATACAGAATAATGTAGTCCACAGTCATTCCTCAAAAAAAAGTGCAGTGATAAATTACCACTGCACTTTCTTCAACTAAACAACCTACCTCTAATATAAACTTATGAATCTTTTATCGCAAAATCACTGTTTTCGAAAGCTCTTCATTCTGTGTTACAACATATACAACATATGCTCCGGCAAGCTGATTCGTTTCTATGTTGGTTGTGCCTCCTTCAAAATTTGCATTTTTTACAAGCACTCCAGAGTTTGCATTATAGAGACTTAATTTACCATGTTCAGTCCCTCTGTTCTTTATCACAATTGTCTTCTGAGTAGAGTAAACCTCTATTTCTTTTGTTTCATTGATATAAGCAGTTCCTTTTCCTCCACTCTCAACGCTTATCGCAGGGAGTTTTGATGGAGTTGCAGATTCTGAAGCTGTTGGTGCTGTAAATGTTTGTGGTATTGAAGTTACGATTTTAAATCGTTTTACAATTGTGTCATTTGCAGCAGTAAAAGAGTACTGAGTACCATTTGCATAAACATCAATCAATTTATTCTCAACCAGATCAATCAAATACAATTTTTGATACTCGGGAGCTAAATTTTCATGATTAAATGTAAGAGTATAAAGCGAATCTTTAGCTGCTATAAAGCCAATGTATGAATTATTTATATTATCAGTGGCATCAATTTGAAAGTTACCATCGGGCTCCATCGCAAAAATCTTGGCCAAAGTCGGACTGCCGAAGATTTTATACTCATCCCACCCTTTGTTATAGTAACGCGAACAGGAAGAAACAGAAAATAGCCACAATTGATCAGAAGTTTGTGAGCCTTGTTTAAGATCAATACGCGTTCCAACTAAATTCTGAGATGACACATTAGATAACACTAATATTAAGGCCAGCACCGCCAGTAAAAATTTAATAGTAGTTGTTTTCATAACGAATATTTTTAAGAAAATACAGACCGCTTTATCAAGCAATCATGACGTTACAAACATAGCGAATATGTCACAGACTATTGATATAGAAATATTTGTATTCAACACTACAAATCAGTTGTAATTTATACAGACATTGCTATTGATTCTGCGAATGTCAGAATGAGGAAGTTTGGCATTTTGGAGTTAAAACAGGTGGAAAG
>DAIQOQ010000146.1:0-2982 GCA_036787795.1 Paludibacter sp.
GCTATCTTTGCTGCAAACATTGGTTCAGAACACCTTGTAGGGCTTGCCGGTACAGGTGCAAAATCAGGTGTAGGTATGGCACACTGGGAAATGCAGGGATGGATGATTCTTATCCTGGGTTGGCTCTTTGTTCCGTTCTACCAACACATGAACATGAAGTTGGGGAAAATCATCACCATGCCTGACTTCCTCAAAAATCGCTACACACCTCGTACCGGTTCATGGCTATCTATCATCACACTTATAGCCTATGTGCTGACGAAAGTAAGTGTAACAGCATTTACCGGCGGTATCTTTATGGAAAGTCTTCTTGGCTTGCCTTTCTGGTACGGAGCTATCGGTCTGATCGTTTTGACAGGTATCTTTACGGTATTTGGAGGTATGAAGGGTGTTATGACACTGTCGGCCATTCAAACTCCTATACTTATCATTGGTTCATTCCTGGTTCTTTTCTTAGGACTATCAGCGCTCGGTGACGGCAATGTCGCTCACGGTTGGACTGCTATGATGGATCATGCCAGAGCAATGAGTATAGGAACAGACGGACATGCATACGGCACAAACCATATGTTCCACTTAGAGACGGGTGACCCACTTTATGACGACTATCCCGGTTTCTGGGTATTTATCGGAGCTTCAATTATCGGCTTTTGGTACTGGGCTACCGACCAACATATTGTTCAACGTGTACTCGGACAAACAAAGGGTGAAGCGAATGATGTTGTAATGAAACGTGCGCGTAGAGGTACGATTGCTGCCGGTTATTTCAAAATTCTGCCAGTATTTATGTTCCTGATACCCGGTATGATTGCTGCTGCATTGGCTGCACGTCCCGGAAGTGGCTTTACCCTGGAAAACCCGGATACTGCCTTTGGTTCAATGGTTAAGTTTGTATTACCTGCCGGTGTGAAAGGTATTGTTACCATCGGTTTTGTATCAGCATTGGTTGCTTCCTTGGCGGCATTCTTCAACTCTTGTGCAACATTGTTTACAGAAGACTTTTATAAACCCATGTTCAAAGATAAGAGCGAAGCCAGATACGTTTTTGTAGGTCGTGCTGCAACAATTGTTGTAGTAGTTCTTGGTATTATTTGGATACCGGTCATGATGAGTCTTGGTAGCCTTTATTCCTATCTGCAAGGCATTCAATCATTGCTGGCTCCTGCCATGGTAGCCGTATTCGTAATGGGTATATTTTCCAAAAGAATTACACCTAAGGCCGGTGAAGCAGGTTTAATAATTGGCTTTCTTATTGGAATGATACGTTTGCTGACCAACGTCTTTACAAATACAGGTAAAAATGTAATGACAGGCTGGTGCTGGGAATCCACTCATTGGTTTTGGCATACCAACTGGCTTATCTTTGAGATATGGTTGCTTGTATTTATCATGTTGATGATGGTTGTAGTATCATTTTTCACTCCGAAACCAACTGCGCAACAAATTGATGCTATTACTTTCAATGGTGACTATAAAACACTTATCAAAAACAGCTGGAACAAGTGGGATGTTATTGCTTCACTAGGTGTAGTAGCTATCTGCGCTGCGTTCTACTGGTATTTCTGGTAAACAGCCATTGGTCTTGAGTCTGATAAAAATGAATACTGTGCTATCAGCACCAAGCAGCATGTCTGCCTGTAAATAAAACTAAAAAACTATATCACCTTCCGACTTCGGTTCCTCAGCACTGAGAGCCGGAGTCAGGAAGAGATGTATTCATTATTTGTCAATATTCAAACCGGCGTGTTTATCCTTATTTCTAATTTATCAATACTTTGAATTTTAATAATTTAATTTGTATTATCATGAAAAACGTATTTTTATCATTTATTGTTTTAGCTTTGGTTTGTACTTCCTGTACATCAAACAAGAAAAGCGCTCAGCTTTTTCCACTAAGTAATTTTGACACCATTATCAGTGGCAAGAAGGTGTCTGTTTACACCCTGAAAAATGCCAACGGAGCGGCGGCTCAGATTACCAATTACGGAGCCCGGTTGGTTGATTTATGGGTTCCCGACAAAGCCGGAAACTTTCAGGATGTAGTCTGGGGATTCGAAAAAATATCGGGTTATTTAAATGCCAACGATCTGTTTGCTGGTCCTATTGTAGGACGTTATGGTAACAGAATCGGCAAAGGTCAGTTTACACTGGATGGTAAGTCTTTTCAACTTACTTTAAATGACCACGGAAATCAATTACACGGAGGTGCCAATGGTTTTTACACAAAAGTGTGGGATGCCCGTCAGTTTAAAAACGAAAAAGGTGAAGATGCTCTTGAGCTTAGTTATTTGTCGCCTGCAGGTGAAGAAGGATATCCGGGAAATTTGAAAATCAAAGTAACTTATGCTTTGACAGCCAACAATGAGCTATCTGTAAATTACGAAGCTACTACCGATGCTCCAACTGTGCTGAATCCGACTTCACACGTTTATTTCAACTTACATGGAACTACAGCACAATCGACCAATTCTCATATTGTAACTATTTTTGCTGATAAATATACAGCTACCGATTCATTGCTAATTCCAACCGGCGAAATTGCCAGCGTAGAAAATACTCCGTTGGATTTCAGAAAACCGATTGCAGTGGGCGAACGCATCAAAGCCGATTTTGTAGCATTGAAATATGGAAAAGGTTATGACCATAATTTCGTTTTAAACAAAAAAGGAAAAGAAATTTCGCTGGCGGCTGAAGTATATGAACCTGCCACCGGTATTGTAATGAAAGTTAGTACCGATCAACCAGCCATTCAGTTTTACAGTGGAAACTTTATGAATGGAAAAGACACCGGTAAACGTGGTGATAAACACGACTATCGCACCGGTATTGCTTTGGAAGCACAAAACTATCCGGATGCTCCAAACCATGCTAACTTCCCATCTTCAGTTTTGAAACCGGGAGAAAAATATAAACAAACCACAGTTTATGCCTTTGAAACTAAGAAATAAAAAAGTTCAAAGCTGAACTTAGCTATTTCATACA
>DAIQOQ010000146.1:3082-7095 GCA_036787795.1 Paludibacter sp.
CTCATTTATCCAGACACAAGCAACCGTAAGTTCTGGACAATTTAGCTTTCAGCACTTTCCTTACGTTGACCAGCTCCCGTCCAATTCTATCAATCGTTTGTATAATGATAAAGATGGTTATATGTGGTTCGGAACCAAAGATGGGTTATGCCGGTTTGATGGTTATTCGGTGAAAGTATTCCGTTCAAGCTCCACAAATCAAAATAGGCTAACAAATAATGGCATCCAATATATTGCAGAGGATGATAATAACAGATTGTGGGTTGGTACATTAGAAGGCGTTAATATTATAGATAAAAGCAATTATTCCATCAAACCCCTGGATAATCGTTACATTGGTCGGGATCGGATCAGTTCAATTCTCAAAGACAAATCGGGTAGTATGTGGATTGCTACCAACAAAAACGGTCTGGTTAGAATATTTCCAAATGGGAAGAGCAGATGTTATAAAAATGATCAGACCAACAAACATTCTATCCCTAGCAACAACATTACAAGTATATATCAGGATAGTAAAGGACGGATATGGGTATTAGGCAAAGGTCTGGCTTTGTTTCAGGATAAATCGTCTGATTTTCGTACGTTCCCTTCTATTGGTTCTGCCAACAATCCTTTTAGAATGATTGAAGAGAGTCCGGATCATTTTTTGATTTGTACATGGGGTGATGGCGTCTATTCTATGGATCTAAACGCATTGCCTCAAAATCCGTTTAAGCCGATTACCATTCTCAAAAACGGAAAACCCACTTCTATCAGTAACATTACGTACAGTATTATAAAAGATTCTAAAGTAGGATATGTGTGGGTTGTTTCATTCACCGGTTTGGTTGTATTAGAGAAAAAAGAAAATAATATCTACAATCAGATTGATTCTGAATCTATGTTCCCTGAACCTTATTACAAACTTTTTCATGAAATTATTCAGGATCGGCAGGGTAATATATGGTTGGGTTCGGTAGGCGAAGGTATTTTCAAATTGAACTTCAACAACACATCACTACATACCAACTCGCTGAAAAAATTAAAAGAGAGAGTCGGTTTTCCTCCCATTGTAGTGGGCTTTTGTGAATCGACAGATGGATTTATATATGTTATTCTCAACAGGCTCGGATTATATGTACTCAATCCTAAAACAGGTGACATAAATCCCCCAACGCAACCCTCTATCAGAAAAATACAAAGTGTAAGTGCCATTACAAGAATAAAAAGTACGCATGAAATATGGCTAAGTAGCGAAGGCAAACATGATATTTACATAATAAGCGATAAAGTCGGCGGTTCTAATGAGATTAAGACTCTTCGGATTATGAATAATCAAGAATCCTCCATTACCTGCTTTTGGGAAGATTCGCAAGGAAACGTTTGGATAGGTACTGATAGTGGTTTGTACAGACGTACAGCCGGAAGTAACAAAGTATCATTGGTCAATGCCAACATTACCAATATCACGGTTATTCGTGAAGATAAAAAAGGTAATATCTGGGTAGGGAGCGATAAACAGGGAGTTATCAAGTTACAAAAATCGGGTGGACAAAAGCCCTATTCCACTATAATGACTTTTAGTAAAAGGATGGGGAATCTGCAGAGCAATTCTATCCAGTCCATTTGCTGTCGCAGAAACGGGGATGTATGCATAGGAACCCGGGTGGGCAGCATTTATTTCTATGACGAAAAAAACAACTCCATGCGTGATGTGAGTCGACTGTATGGAATAACAGAAGAATCGGTCTTGGAGATGCTGGAAGATGATTTAGGTACTTTGTGGATTTCGACAATTAAAAAAATTATCCGATTCAACCCGGCCAATCATGTTACAACCTACTACACACAGTCTGATGGTATCTTGGTAAGTTCATTTGCCAAGAATGCTTGTATCAAATTACAGGACGGAACAATGATGTTTGGTGGGAACAAAGGCTTTTGTGCTTTCACTCCAAGTATATTAAATTCGAAACCATCTTCACAACAAAAAGTAGTTATCACGGACATTGAAGTAAAAAACCAATCAATCTTTGACAATGAAACCGAAAAATACTACAATGCAAAGAAAAAACAACTGACTCTTCATAATACGGATAATGACGTAAGTTTGGAATTCTCGGCCCTCAATCTTACGTCAGCAGATAAAATTCAGTATGCCTACAAACTCAGCGGAGTGAATAATGACTGGGTATATATGGGAAACAACAGACGTTTTGTGAACTACGCCAACTTATCCGACGGGAGTTATACTTTTCAGGTGAAAGCAAGCGACGAGAACGGAACCTGGAGCGACCAGATCACTTCTTTACAGATAATTATACTTCCTCCGTTTTATCGGACCTGGTGGGCTTATCTTATATATCTGATTTTAGTCAGTGGAATTACTTATTTTATTTCCAAGACTGTAGCTAACCGTATTCGTCTGCGTAATGAAGTGCGAATATCGCGCATAGAGAAAGAAAAATCGGAAGAGTTAGCTCAGATTAAGCTGCGCTACTTCACTAATATCTCGCATGAGTTGCTGACTCCACTCACTATCATCATGCTGTTGATAGAAAGGCTACAGAAGAAAAACAGGGACGATTCTGCTCAGTTTGACATTATGAAGGATAATATTAATCGATTAAAAAGACTGATTCAGCAGATTCTGGTTTTCCGAAAAACTGAAAGCGGAAATATGAAACTCAAAATTCTGCAGAATGACATTGTTGACTTTGTAAATAATATCTGCCAGTCGAACTTTAGTCCACTAATCAGCGAAAAAGAAATTAATTTCTCCATCGACAGTGAATACGATAGTTACATGGCTTATTTTGATCCCGACAAGCTGGATAAGGTCATTTACAACCTGCTTTCGAATGCGTTTAAACACACACCTAAAGGAGGTTCCATTGTGGTAAAGATGAACTTTATTACCCGTATGGACGACGTTTACCTGCAGCTTTCGGTTTCGGATACAGGTACAGGAATTGCTGAAGTAGATCTGCCGCATATTTTTAAACGATTTTATATCAGTAGTAACTCCGATCAGAGCCAGAGCCATGGCATTGGGTTGGCACTTACCAATGATTTATTGCAGATTCACAAAGGAAGTGTTGAGGTAAAAAGCAAGTTGGGCGAAGGGGCCGTATTTACAATTGAAATTCCCATTTCGAAAAATGCTTATGCGGACGATGAACTTTCGGCAGAAGAGCAAAAAATAGAGAATATACCCGAAATACCGGAGTTTACAACTGAAGAAACTACACTGGAATCTGTTGAAGTGAATGATGTCACAAAAGAATTATGCATACTGGTGGTAGAAGATAACAGGGAACTAAAAACGTTGATTGCCGACCATTTCGTCAAAGATTATAAGGTACTAACGGCCGAGAACGGACTACAGGCACTCGAAGTTTTGCAGGAAAATGAAATAGACCTGATAATAAGCGACGTGATGATGCCCGAAATGGATGGACTTACTTTTTGTAAAATCATAAAGGAAGATATTTCCACAAGTCATATCAATGTATTGATGCTTACGGCTAAAAACTCCACCGAAGACCGGATTGACTGTTACAATGCCGGAGCCGATTCATACATTGCAAAGCCGTTTGAACTGGCAGTGCTTGAGGCACGTGCAAAAAATCTGATAAGCAAACGGAAGCAGAAAACAGATACATTCAAAAAGAACAAAGACATCAATATATCGTCGATGGAATACGGCTCGCTGGATGAATTGTTTTTGCAACAAGCTGTTCAGACTGTTGAAAAAAGACTGGCCGACGACACCTTCGATTTCGATGACTTTGCCATTGATATGGCCTCTTCCAAGTCGACTTTACATCGTAAATTGAAGTCATTAACGGGACTTTCGCCCGGTGAGTTTATTCGAAACATCCGGCTGAAACATGCTGCTCAAATGCTTGCCAACAATATTGGAAATATATCCGAAATTGCATTTGCAGTAGGCTTTAACGACCCGAAATATTTCAGTCGTTGTTTTAAAGTGGAATTTGGAATGACTCCCCGCGAATATCAGGAGTCGAAAA
>DAIQOQ010000147.1:0-4199 GCA_036787795.1 Paludibacter sp.
TTATAGAATAATTCCTAATTGACGATACAAAGATATATGTTTTAAAACATAAAAATGCCTCTTTTTGGGTTAAATATTTGATTTTAGCATTCTTTTTAACTGATTGATAAAAAATAAAATTGTTTGTAATTAATACTTGTGCGTATTAAGCTCAGTTATGTAGCTGCTTCTATCTTGATTCGCTTTGGAGTACTGAGAAGTGAGGGATTTCAGGAAAAAACTCGTAACGGGCTGTTTGTATGTTTACCCGGCAGCAATAATGTTCAATTCCGTTGCTAATTATAAAAAAATCAACATTCAACTTACTATTATATACTGCAACTTGATCGAAAGTAGCTTGAGAAATAAGTACGTTAGGAGCTTTGAACTCAATGATCATGATGGGCTGTCCGGTGTTGTCGTATAGTATGGCATCGCATCGCTTCTTCATTCCATTTAAATTTAATTGTTTTTCGATGGCTAGGTAAGCTGCCGGATAACCTTTCGCTTCAATCATAAATTGAATAAAGTGTTGTCGAACCCACTCTTCGGGTGTTAGTGAAACATATCTTTTTCGCTGAGAATCAAAAATCAAGAGTTTTTCATCTTGCTTTTTTATTCTAAATTTATATTCAGGTAGGTTTAGTTGCAACATTTTTTAGTATTTTTGTTTCCAGTTTTTTTTAAGAGGATTTGCTTAGCCTCAAAGAAACTAACGGCGAAGTTACAAAAACAATATTTAATATTGAAAAGAATGAAAACAAAAAAAGAAATCGTAGAAAACTGGCTTCCTAGATACACGAAAAGGCCTTTAAATGAATTTACTGACTATATACTTCTCACTAATTTCAATAATTATGTTGAGCTTTTTGCAGAATGGAATAACGTTCCTGTAGTAGGTCGTGATGGTAATATGCCCAATGCTTCAGCCAATGGCATAACGATCATTAATTTTGGGATGGGAAGTCCAAATGCAGCAATAATTATGGATATATTATCTGCGGTAAATCCTCGTGCAGTGCTTTTTCTTGGAAAATGTGGTGGATTGCGGGATAAAAACAAAAATGGAGATTATATTTTGCCTAGTGCTGCTATTCGTGGTGAAGGAACATCAAATGATTATTTTCCGCCAGAAATTCCTGCACTTCCTGCTTTTAGTCTGCAGCGTGCAGTATCGTCGAACATTCGCGACTTTGGTAAAGATTATTGGACCGGGACTGTCTACACTACAAACAGAAGAGTTTGGGAGCATGATGAAAATTTCAAAGAGTATCTACGTCTGACGCGTGCGATGGCAGTTGATATGGAGACAGCTACACTTTTCTCGGTAGGATTTTATAATAGTATACCCATCGGTGCTCTGCTTTTGATTTCGGATATGCCAATGCATGAAGATGGAATTAAAACTCTGGAGAGCGATCAGAAAGTGACAACTAATTTTGTGGAAGAACACCTAAAGATTGGAATTAAATCACTTTCTTCACTAATGAATAATAGCAAAACAATTAAGCATTTACGTTTCGAATAAAAACGAATAAATTACTGAAAACAGACAAAGTGGCCAAACAAGAATTCACATACGAACAAATTCTAACCGATCTCCGAAAGAAAAATTACAGTCCTGTGTATTTTCTAATGGGGGAAGAATCGTATTATATTGATTATATCTCCGATTTTATCCAAAGGAATGTATTGGCTGAAACAGAAAAAGAATTTGATCAGACCATTTTATATGGTAAAGATGTAGACATTGTAACTGTTATTAATGCAGCCAAGCGTTATCCAATGATGGCTTCGCATCAGGTGTTGATAATCAAAGAAGCTCAGTTGATTAAAGAATGGGATAATTTGATTCATTATCTATCAAATCCGCTAAAATCTACAATATTGGTATTCTGCTATAAGTATGGAACACCTGATAAACGTAAAAAATGGGTACAGGAAATAAGCAAAGTCGGAGTTGTTTATGAATCGGTGAAATTGCGTGATTACGAAATTGGTGCATGGATTACAAAGTATTGTAAATCAAAGAATGTCAATATTGATGACAAAGCTGTAGCTATGCTTTCTGAGTTTTTAGGTACGGACTTAAGCAAACTGGTTAATGAATTAGAAAAGCTGGTACTAACTAAAACTGCCGATATTCAGCGAATAACACCCGAATTAGTTGAAAAGAATATTGGAATCAGTAAAGATTTTAATGTGTTTGAATTGCAGGCTGCATTAATCAATAAGGATATATTAAAAGCTAACCGGATCATCCGCTATTTTTCTGAAAATAAAAAATCAAATCCTTTGGTCTTAGTGTTGGCACAGCTATTTAAGTTTTTCAGTGATTTGATGTTGTATCATTATTTACCAGATAAGAATCAGTCTGCTGTCGCTTCTGAATTAAAAATAAATCCTTATTTTGTGAAAGATTATCAAAAAGCTGCTCAAAGCTTTGGGGCTTGGAAAACCATGAATATTATTTCATTTATTCGCGAAACCGATGCGAGATACAAAGGAATCGATAACCCCAGTACTGATGAAGCAGATTTAATGAAGGAATTGATTTTTAAAATATTACATTAAAAAACAACCTTCTATACAGAGCTTTTACTTTCAAATTAATATTATATGTCTGCCGAAAATACCAGCATTCCTGCAAAATTTATAGCAATAATAGCCACTTTACTTCAACTCTCTGAAAAGCAAGTCAAAAATGCGATTCAGTTGTTTCTGGAAGGGGCTACCATTCCATTTATCAGTCGTTATAGGAAAGAGATGACTGATGGTATGGATGAAGTACAGTTAGGTGATACAAAAGAGGAATATGACAGATTGTGTGAGTTGGCTAAAAGAAAATTAGCAGTGCTTAAATCGATAGAAGAGCAGGATAAGCTGACAGAAGAATTGAAATCCAGAATTGACGATTGTTGGAATATTACTGAGTTGGAAGATATTTATCTTCCATATAAGCCCAAGCGTCGTACAAGAGCTGAGATTGCGCGTGAGAAGGGTTTGGAACCTCTTGCCAAGATGCTAATGAAGCAACAATCAAACGATGTGGAGCGTATGGCATCTCAGTTTGTAAAAGAAAATGTTGAAAATGTGGCTGATGCTTTAAGTGGCGCTCGTGATATTATGGCCGAATGGATTAATGAAAGTGAAGCTGCACGGAATTCAGTTCGTTTGATTTTTACGCGTGAAGCTATTATTTCATCTAAACTTATAAAAGGAAAAGACGAAGAGGCTCAAAAATATAGGGATTATTTTGATATGAGTGAAAAACTGGCTCGTTGTTCGTCGCATAGGTTACTTGCCATGCGTAGAGGAGAAACAGAAGGTTTTTTGCGTGTGAATATTTCGCCAGATGATGATCGTTGTTTGGAAAAACTGGACAGAATATTTGTGAAAAGTGAAACTGAGGCATCGCAGCAAGTAGCTGATGCTGTAACGGATGCTTATAAACGACTATTAAAACCAAGTATTGAGACCGAGTTTGCTGCTGAAAGTAAAGCAAAAGCCGATACGGAAGCAATTCGGGTATTTGCCGAAAACTTACGACAGTTATTGTTAGCTCCTCCGTTAGGACAAAAGCGTGTATTGGGGATAGATCCCGGATTTCGTACCGGTTGTAAGGTTGTTTGTCTGGATGCGCAGGGCAATTTGCTTCATAATGAAACTATTTATCCGCATCCACCAGTCAATGAGACTTCACAGGCTATGCGCAAAGTGCAGAAGATGGTGGAAGCTTACGATATTCAGGCTATTGCTATTGGAAATGGAACTGCAGGACGGGAAACTGAACAGTTTATTCAACGTACTGCCTTCGATCGCGAAGTAAAGCTTTTTGTGGTTAGTGAAAATGGAGCATCTATATATTCAGCTTCCAAAATAGCTCGTGATGAGTTTCCCGATTATGATGTAACTGTACGCGGAGCGGTCTCTATTGGACGACGATTGATGGATCCGTTGGCAGAGTTGGTAAAAATAGATCCTAAATCAATAGGAGTAGGGCAGTATCAACATGATGTTGATCAGGCTAAATTGAAAAAGGCGCTAGACCAGACGGTAGAGAATGCTGTGAATAAAGTAGGCGTAAACCTAAATACAGCCAGCAAACATTTACTGATTTACGTTTCTGGTTTAGGACCGCAGTTAGCACAAAATATAGTAGACTTCAGAGCTGAGAACGGAGCTTTTAAAAGCCGGAAACAGTTGATGAAAGTTCCTAA
>DAIQOQ010000147.1:4299-7058 GCA_036787795.1 Paludibacter sp.
GAGTTGGAAAAACCTGGTCGTGATCCACGAAGCGGTATTAAAGTTTTTGAATTTGATGCCAATGTAAAGACTATTACCGATTTGCGAATAGGGATGGAATTACCCGGAATAGTCACTAATATCACTAATTTTGGTGCTTTTGTAGATATTGGAATAAAAGAAAACGGTTTAGTTCATGTTTCGCAAATGGCTGACCGGTATATTAGTAATCCGGCAGAAGTCGTTTCGGTACATCAACATGTAAAGGTTCGGATTATGGAAGTAGATGTAGTGCGTAAACGTGTTCAGCTCAAACTCCTGTGTTAGTCCCAACTCCTCAGTGTATATTCGTTTATTTGTTACTGTAAATTACTTTATGGATGTAGTTTAGTACATTCTATGATCAGTTTCTCATCGTTGGCCAGTGTGCAGGCGAATAAATAGGTATCACCCCCATCTTTAATTTTTAGTTTTTTGCGTAATTCTTCCACACTAAGAGGATAATTCCGACAACTAATGTTTGCTTTGGGCTTCTGTTCGGTCAGTTCTTTCAGCTCTTTTTTTGAGCTACCCCAGCAGTGTTGAACTTTAAAAACTCTTCCCGGAAATTCAAGTGGAAGTTTATCAGAAGTATATAAGTGTGTATTAATGTGCAATTTATTTAGCCCAAATTTGTCACCGATTAATTTGAAAGCACCACTTTTCATAACAGATGCATTGGGTTCGAACAGATAATCGCTGACTGTAGAAGTTAGGGACGTATTGGTGTTTGATTCTTCTATCAGATTGTATTCGAATATCTGGTTGTTATTGTTTTTTGCGAAATTTACCGTTCGTATTTTTTTGTCATTCAGTGTGGATTGATTTAGTATGAGTAATACTTCCTTACACTCATTTTCTACACTGATGATATGAATCTCGGAAGTGTTGGGTAACTCCTTAATAGCAGATGTAATATCCATCATAGGAGATAGTTTTATCATTATTTGATTGGCTTTACTCAATAAAACAGAAGCTAAAGCAGATACATCCGGTTCGCAATCGGATAAAAGCACTACTTTTTTTCCGCTTGAACTACGTCGTGCAGGATCAATGTATATCCAGTCTACATGTTTTATAGTCGGTAAATACTCTTCAGTTTCAGCATTTACCACTTGTATATGATTTTTTCCCAGAACCTTGAAATTATGTGTAGCCAGCTCACACAATGTAGTTTGGCGCTCAACATAAATAACTTCTTTGAAATGGTCGGATATAAAACAGCAGTCTACTCCAAATCCGCCGGTAAGGTCAATAAGTGTATTTCCATGGCAAAGTGTTGCTTTGTATTGGGCTGTTAATTCGGAAGATGATTGTTCGAGTGAAAGTTGTGCCGGATAAAGTACATCGTCATTGTGATAAAACAAGGGGACTTTATTTTTAATTTTTTGTTTTCCCGTTATTTGATTGATGGCTAAATTAATATCAATATCTGGGTTGTTATTGTATTGTAATCTAAGGGTAAAAATATCATCTTTTTCGTGCTCTGAAATAAATTGTCTTGTTTCTTTGTTCATGTAGATGCCGTAAATTTGTTTCAAAATTACATTATTTATTTTACTTCCCGAAAATTTCAGGCAACTTTGAAATTGAACATAAAAAAGGTGTTTAAACTTTAGTTAAACACCTTTTTTATATTCCGGAATGTTGTCGTTACCACATAAGTGTAACTCTAAAATTCATATCTCCCGGGAAAATGTTAGCAAAGTTTGAGTTAGTTACATATACATTTAGTCCTCCTACTGAGTAATCAAAGTCAATAGTTCTTGTCCAAAGGCTTCCATCGGTATTTTGAATATGAAGAACAAAAGGTAAAGGTTGTTGAACGCTATTACTGCTGGTTAAATAATATCCTATTACAGAGCCATCATTAAATACTGTTGAAGTAATCTCAGGCATCGAAAAATGACACGAATAATATCTGTTTTGTCCGTTATCATCATTGTATGCGACCCAATCACTTGCAGCTGCAACCAGATTGATTACCTTCCAATTGGTTCCATATCCTTGAGGGCCTTCTGGTCCGGTAGGACCCTGACACGATGCTATTGATAGTGCCAGCATAAATAGAAATAGAATTTTCTTCATAATTTGTTCTGCAAATATTCTGTGAAATAAAACATTGTTTTTTTTGTAGAAACAGATCGTTTAAATAGATTAAAATTACTGTTTTATATAATTCATTATAACAAACAAATTTTATGCCCGAAAATTGTGTTTCCCCCAATTATTTTGTATTTATTTTATTGAGTTTGCTTCTAATATTCTAAATGCAATAAATTTAATGAGCTGCAAATATAGTTTATTATTTTTCATTGTAGAGAATAAATAGCTAATCTTTTTGTTGATTTAGAATTTAGTTTAGAAATTAAAACACTTTTGGGTAAATAAATCAATTATACTCTTTTCAGTAATATTGGATGTATGCAAACTGTACATGCAAGGTAAGTGCATCTTTTTTGTTTCGGTTTTGGGCTAAAATAGCTGAAACAAGCTTTTCAATTTGACGATTATTGATCGAAATAGCGGCAATTAGTACTTAAAATTGGGTCTTTTAGAGGTCTTATTTTTTTATTTTGTAAATATTTTCCTTTTTTATTTTCTGAAAATGAATCATGTAGATACTATGTATCAAAAATAAGCAGACAAGGTATTGCAAATTCGGCAAAAAGCACTACTTTTGTGCCGGGTAAGTCCTACACGACCAGCTCCTTTTGAACTCCCCCAGGGCTTGACCGCAG
>DAIQOQ010000148.1:0-7049 GCA_036787795.1 Paludibacter sp.
ATTTTTAAGTAATTATTTTTTTATTCAGAAAGAAAGCAGTATTTTTGAACGTTCAATTCAATATTAACATGTAATCATATGGCTAAAGAAGTAGTGGCAAATACTGGTGCAACCTACAATGCACTAACGAATGGCAGCAAAGTTGTTGGCGAAATATTTGCAGATAGTGATTTTAGAATAGACGGCGAAGTAGAAGGTAAGATAACTTGCAGTGGAAAGGTGGTTATTGGTCAGAAAGGCTATTTGAAAGGATTAATTTCGTGTGCCAATGCTGAAATTATAGGGACAGTTGATGGTGATATTGTTGTAACTGAAACTTTGTCTCTTCGCTCAACTGCGGTTATAACCGGAGATGTGAAGACAAAGATTTTGCTGGTAGAGCCAAATGCTATCTTTAATGGAACTTGTTCAATGAAGGATCCTTTAACTTCATCACAAGCTGAATAAGTGCGTATTGATTGACAATAAAACAAAATGACTATTAAGTTGTTTTGCTATAAAATATACAGCGTTGGAGTAATAAATACTTCAACGTTTTTGTTTAATTCTATTTTGAAAAGAGATTATGAAAGATATTAAATACAAAGCATTTGTAGTTGAAGAGGCTGATGGCAAATTTGTTCAAACCATTCAAACTTTGTCAACCGATAATTTGCCAGCGGGCGATGTGCTTGTTCGGGTTCATTATTCTTCAATTAATTATAAAGATGCTCTTTCAGCAACCGGAAATAAAGGTGTAACTAAAAGCTATCCACATACGCCGGGAATTGATGTGGCTGGGGTAGTAGAATATTCAGTTGATGATAAATTCCGACAGGGAGATGAAGTTATTGTAACGGGGTATGACTTAGGCATGAATACAGCAGGTGGATTTGGTCAGTATATTCGTGTTCCATCAGAATGGGTGGTTAACCTACCGAATGGATTGACTATGAAGGAGGCTATGATTATTGGTACTGCTGGTTTTACTGCTGGAATTTCGTTGACACGCTTGAGTCAGCTAGTCAAACCATCTGATGGAAAAATCATTGTTACCGGAGCAACCGGTGGAGTGGGATCGGTAGCTATATCTTTGTTAGCTAAATTAGGCTATCAGGTAGTTGCTGTTTCAGGAAAAGAAACAGAGTCGGAGTTTCTACATAAACTTGGTGCTAAGGAAATAATTTCGAGGAACGATTTTCAGACAGTTGATAAGCGACCTATGCTTTCGGCACGCTATGCAGGAGCTATCGATACGGTTGGAGGCCCAATACTTGAGAATATTCTGAAAGCTCTCATGCCTCTGGGGGCTGTTACAACGTGTGGTAGTGTGTCTTCTACTCAACTAAACATGACAGTATTTCCATTTATTTTACGTGGAATAACTTTGATAGGTATATCGGCACAAAACTACCCGACAAATCTTCGCGAACCTTTATGGAAAAAGCTGGCAACAGACTGGAAACCAGATAATCTATTAGATTTGTACAATGAAATATCATTGGAAGAACTGAAAGGTACTTTAGAGAATATTTTAGCCGGAAAACTAAAAGGCCGAACCATTGTAAATCTGTTGGATTAATAACTATTTATCCCGGTTTATGACGTGATTTCAATTGGTTTCATCTCTGATTTAAATTGATAGAAACCAATTGATTTCTAGTTTATATATGGTTAATTCAGTCTGGAACAATCCAAAAAGCTCCGAAATCAATTAAAGTTCAAATCTTTTTGTACAAAACTCTTTTATTAATGAAAAAAAAAGCGCAATTTTGCACTTTATTTCTGATAGACTTTTAACCTCATTTTTATAACCCTTCTCCGAATGGCATTAGCAAACGAGAATTATTTAAAAACTCCCGAAATCTATTGTTTTGACGAAATTGAGAAGCGCGTTAACGCTTTCAAAGTTTTACATCCAAACGCAAAAATCATTCGTTTAGGAGTGGGTGATGTTTCTCGCCCATTGCCAAACGAAGTCATTCTTGCTATGCATAAAGCTGTGGACGAAATGAGTAAGGTTGAGACTTTTAGAGGCTATAGCCCACCTCAGGGTTATGATTTTCTGATTGAGAAAATTCTGAAGGAATATCGGTCGATAGGTGTCTCGCTGGATAAAGATAGTGTTTTTGTAAACGATGGAGCCAAGTCGGATATTGGAAATATCGGGCATGTTTTGGGACGTGATAATATTATTGCCATTGCGGATCCGGTTTATCCGGTATATGAAAATGCAACTATCATGAGTGGTAGGGCGGGCGAGCTGACCGATGAATTGAAATGGAGTAATGTAGTTTATCTGCGTTGTACGGAGGAGACCGGTTTTGTTCCAGAATTGCCTTCGGAAAAAGTCGATGTGATTTACCTCTGCAATCCGAATAATCCGACTGGAAGTGTGATGACCAAGTCTGAGCTTAAACGTTGGGTGGATTATGCCATTGAACATCAAAGTATAATTGTATACGATGGAGCATATCAGGCTTACGTAAATGAGCCGGATATACCGCGTAGTATATATGAGATTAAAGGAGCCCGGAAAGTGGCGATAGAAATAAGAAGCTATTCTAAAACTGCCGGTTTTACCGGTTTGCGTTGTGGATATTCTGTTTTTCCACAGGAACTTTTAGTTTATACAAAGTATGGGGAAGAAGTGCCGTTGATTAAACTCTGGAGTCGCCGGAATGCAAATTACACCAATGGCGTTTCGTATATAGTTCAGCGAGGTGCAGAAGCTATTTATTCGCGTAAAGGCAAGGCGGAGACTCAGGAACTGGTGAATTATTATCTCACAAATGCTTCGCTTCTTCGAAACGAATTACTTTCAATCGGTTTTGAAGTGTATGGTGGAACCAATTCACCGTATGTGTGGTTTAAGACAGCTTATAACCAATCTTCGTGGAAGTTTTTTCAACAATTACTCTATGAGAATCATATTGTTGGTACTCCCGGAGTAGTTTTTGGATCTGCCGGTGAAGGTTATATGCGTTTTACAGGCTTCAGCAGCAGAGAAGATATATTGTTGGCTGTGGAAAGACTAAGAAAAGGAGTATAAATAAAGAATTAAGACAATAAAAATCATATTAGCAAACAAATAAAAGTATGTGTGGAATTGTAGGTTATATTGGGAATAAGCAAGCCTATCCCATTCTTATTAAAGGTCTTCAACGACTAGAGTATAGAGGTTATGACAGTGCAGGAATAGCGTTGATACATGGCGATGAACTGAATGTTTATAAAGCCAAAGGAAAAGTTGCTGATTTGATCCAATTTGCAGAGCATAAAGATATTGAAGGAACTATAGGAATTGCACACACTCGTTGGGCAACACATGGTGAACCGAATCAGGTGAATGCACACCCACATTTGTCTCAGTCAAAAGAACTGGCATTAATTCACAATGGTATCATTGAAAACTACGCTATCCTCAAACAAGGTTTAACGGAACATGGTTATACTTTTGCCAGTCAGACGGATACTGAAGTATTGGTTCAACTGATTGAATATGTAAAGAAATCAAATAATGTTGATTTGACTACAGCTGTACAACTGGCTCTTAATCAGGTAGTAGGTGCTTATGCTATTGCTGTTATTGAAAAAAATCATCCTGATGTAATTGTAGCTGCCCGTAAGGGTAGTCCGTTGGTGGTGGGAATTGGTGAGGATGAGTTCTTTCTGGCATCCGATGCAACTCCTATTGTTGAATATACAGACCAGGTGGTATATATAGGTGAAGAGGAAGTTGTAACATTACAACGTGGCAAACAACTGAAGATTAAAACCATTGGAAATGTAGAAAAAACTCCTGAGATTAAGAAACTCGAAATGACTTTGAGCCAGTTGGAGAAAGGTGGTTTTCCTCATTTCATGATTAAAGAAATATTTGAACAACCTAAAACACTGGCAGATAGTATGCGTGGCCGTGTAAATGTTGATGAAAACAATATTAAGCTGGCAGGTTTTATCGATAATAAAGATAAATTCATGAATGCCAAACGCATCATTATTACTGCTTGTGGTACATCATGGCACTCGGCATTGATTGGTAAATATGCTATTGAAGAATTTGCAAGAATACCGGTTGAGGTGGAATATTCGTCAGAGTTTCGCTATCGTAAACCAGTGATTGATCCTGATGATGTGGTGATTGCCATTTCTCAATCGGGAGAAACAGCCGATACATTGGCTGCTGTAGAGTTGGCAAAATCCAAAGGAGCCTTTATCTTCGGAATTTGTAACGTGGTTGGTTCATCTATTCCACGCAATACACATTCAGGATGTTATACACATGCCGGACCGGAAATCGGGGTGGCGTCAACAAAGGCCTTTACAGCTCAGGTTACCGTGCTGACAATGTTGGCTATGATGATAGGGCAAGAAAAAGGTACGTTGAGTAAAGAAGATTATCTGAAAGTAGTATATGAGTTAGCCCGTATTCCCGAAAAGATTAAAGAAATTCTGAAACAGGATACTCGCATAGCCGAATTTGCTAAAACATTCACCTATGCACAGAACTTTATTTATCTGGGTCGTGGTTATAATTTCCCGGTAGCTTTAGAAGGCGCATTGAAATTAAAGGAAATCTCTTATATTCATGCCGAAGGTTATCCGGCTGCTGAGATGAAACACGGTCCCATTGCTTTAATTAGTCAGGAAATGCCGGTGGTGGTAATTGCTACCAGTGCTGGTATGTACGAGAAGGTGGTAAGCAATATTCAGGAAATAAAAGCCCGTAGAGGCAAGATCATTTCTATTGTAACCGATGGTGACGTGGTGGTGAGCAACTTGTCGGACTATACAATCAGTATTCCGGAAACGGAGGAGTGTCTGGTGCCTTTGTTGGCAGCCATTCCGCTGCAGCTTCTGGCGTATCATATAGCCGTTGTCAAGGGTTGTAATGTAGATCAACCGCGTAATTTGGCAAAATCTGTAACTGTAGAATAATGTCCTAAACAACCCCTGCGCAAAACGTTGGGGTTTTTTATTTAATGATTTGGTGTTGAATTAGTGCGAAATGCCAATTTAAGTATTGTTTTTATTTTTCAAACAACTTATTTACTCGTTTACTTGTTCACTGTCTTGTAACTTGTAATTCAAAAACTTGTAACTTTTATATTATGTGCGGAATAGCAATGGTCAGGCTTTTGAAGCCTTTGGATTATTATCAGAAAAAATACGGAACATGGCAATACGGCTTGCAAAAGATGTATTTGCTGATGGAAAAACAGCATAACCGTGGGCAGGAAGGTGCTGGTTTGGCTACCGTAAAACTGGATATGCCCTCCGGCGAAGAATATATCTGGCGCGAACGTATGGAAGGTAAAAATGCTATTCAGGATATTTTTGCCGAGATAAATAAGAAGATGGCCTCGACTTCGGATGAAGTGTATTCAAGTGCAGAACGATCGAAGTCTGAGTTACCCTTTGCCGGTGAACTGTATATGGGTCATTTACGCTACAGTACCACCGGTAGGAGTGGGTTGTCGTATGTACATCCATTCCTGCGTCGTCACAACTGGAAAAACAGAACGTTGGTGCTGGCCGGTAACTTTAATCTGACCAATGTGGATGAACTGTTTGAACAGTTGACTCTGAAGGGACAACATCCACGCGATAAAGGTGATACCTTCCTTATGTTGGAATCACTCGGCTTTCAGCTCGATCAGGAAGTGCAAAAAGAATATGACAACATCAAAAAGCGTTATTCCAATGATTTGGTTATAACACATAAGATTGAAGAAAATCTGGATATAGCATCATTTATCCGCAAGTCGGAGAAATCGTGGGATGGAGGATATGTGATTTGCGGTATGCTGGGTCATGGCGATTCGTTTGTTTTCCGCGATCCTAAAGGTATCCGCCCTGCATTTTATTATATTGACGATGAAATAGTGGTAACAGCTTCGGAACGTCCGGTGATTCAAACTGCTATGAACGTGAAAGAAGAAGATATCAAAGAACTGAACCCGGGCGAAGCTATGATTATCAAAAAAGACGGTACGATTAAATTCGAAACTATCCGTCCGGCAGCTGCCGAACTGGCTAAATGCTCATTCGAACGTATTTATTTTTCGCGTGGTAGCGATATTGACATCTACCGCGAACGGAAACAACTGGGACGATCGTTGGCACAACCTATTTTGAAAGCCATTGGCAATGATGTGGAAAATACGGTATTTTCGTTTATCCCCAATACGGCCGAGGTGGCTTTTTATGGTATGGAAGAAGGAATTAAAGCTTCCACCGATAAACCGATCCGCGTAGAGAAAGTACTTATTAAAGATATAAAGTTGAGGACGTTTATTTCGAAAAACGATGAACGGAATGATTTGGCAACTCACGTTTACGATGTGACTTATGGTTCTATCCGTCGTGGTAAGCAAGATAATCTGGTGGTGATTGATGATTCTATTGTACGTGGAACCACGCTGAAACAAAGTATTCTGAAGATATTAAACCGCCTTGAGCCGAAGAAAATAGTTATTGTTTCGTCGTCTCCACAAGTACGTTTTCCCGATTATTACGGTATAGACATGCCCCGGATGAACGAATTTTGTGCTTTCCGGGCTGCTATTGAGTTATTGAAAGAAACAGGCAAACAAAGTATAATCGATGCGGTGTATCACAAATCGAAGGCACAGGAAAATTTACCTAAAGAAGAGGTAATAAACTTTGTAACCGAAATATATGCACCTTTTACTCAGGATGAAGTTTCGAAGAAGATAGCCGAGATGTTGACTCCGGGTGATGTTGAATGTCCGGTGGAATTGGTTTATCAAACCATCGACGGACTTCATAATGCTTGTCCAAACCATAGTGGCGACTGGTATTTCTCGGGAAACTATCCAACTCCGGGTGGTAACCATTTGGTAAATAAAGCTTTTATCAATTACTACGAAGGAAAAGACAATAACTGATCTTTGTAAGTAGTTACGAGTTACAAGTAAGAAGTAGGTAGTAAGTAGTGGGTAGTAGGTAGTAAGAAGTAGGTAGTAAAAAGTAGCTAGTAGATAGTTAGTACAAATCTATTTATCTGAATATTATCCATAGAAAGAATATCATTTATTATCATT
>DAIQOQ010000149.1:0-3146 GCA_036787795.1 Paludibacter sp.
CGGATATCCTCACCCGGCTGTACAGCACGCGTACATGGTTGGCAACCGATACTTGGGAATCCCTGATCATGAAGTTTGTTATACGGAACGGAATTCGTCCTGATATACTCCCATACTTCGGCCTCGGTAAAATTAATCAGCGGATTGAGTTTTATCAAACCGTTATTCTCATCCCATTCCACCAACTGAACCGCCTGACGCGTTACGGATTGTTCTTTACGCAGTCCACAAATCCAGACTTCAAGTCCTTCGAAAGCCCGTTTGAGTGGTTCCAGTTTTCGCACCCGACAACAGGCTTTCCGTTGTTCAATGCCGGCATAAAACAAATTGATACCTTCAGCTTTTACCAGTTTTTCGACCTCTTTATAATCGGGAAAAAGAACTTCCAGTTTTATATTGTAACGTAGGTTCGTTTTGTCTATCAAGCTGTAGGTCTCAGGAAAAAGCCGACCGGTATCGAGGGTAAAAATACGCGCTTCTTTGTCTGTTTTCACTATCAGGTCGGTAAGCACCTGATCTTCGATGCTGAGACTCGATGATAAAGCTATTTTTCCTTTGTATTTATCCAGAAAAAACTCCAGCACTTCCCTGGGCGATTTTCCTTCAAATTGTTTATTAAGATCGTCGATCCCTATCCCCTGAAGGGGAACTGAGTTACTTTTGTCTGGTATAGTATCTTTCTTACTCATAATTGTAAATTTGTCTGAGCTAATAGTATTCCCCTTCAGGGGTTAGGGGTAATTGTATTTAAATAGTAAATGTCTCATCCTCCAGATTGTGAACAATCATACCGGCCCCAACAGTTTCAAAGGTATTTTCATCAATCAGCACCAGACTTCCTGTGATGCGGTTTTCTCCGTACGAATCGTATTTCAAAGGTTTCAGCGTTTTGATGGAGATATGCGCAATATCATTCATTTTTACCGTTTTGTCGTCCAGAATATTCTCCAGTGTATTGATATTGACTTTATAATGTACATCTTTTATAATGGCACGGGTTTCCTCGGTGGCATGACGAATAATATACTTTCCACCTTCATTTAATGGACGCTGATTCAACCAGCATACCAAGAGCGATACATTGGCACTGACGGTAGGTTTTGGCTCCGAACTTTTTACGATGATATCACCCCGACTAATATCCACATTGTCGGTCAACCGGATAGAAACCGATTGTGGCGTAAAAGCTTCTTCCAATGATTTAGTTCCTTCATCAATGGCTTTAATAGTAGATTGAGTCTTCGATGGGAGAATAGTTACTTCATCACCAACTTTAAAACTACCACCCGAAATACGACCTGCATAACCACGATAATCATGAAAATCATCGCTATGCGGACGGATAATGTACTGCACCGGAAAACGAGCCGGCAATCGGGTTTCATCTTTACGCACCGGTAAAGTTTCGAGCAAATGCAGCAAAGTATCCCCTTTATACCACGGTGTTTTATCCGAAGCATCCACCACATTGTCACCATCGCGGGCCGAGATTGGAATGAAAATAACATTCTTCAGTTTCAGAATAGAAGCAATGCCTTCGTATTCTTTTTTAATGTCGTTGAAAACAGTTTCCGAGAAATCGACCAGATCCATTTTATTCACCGCCACAATTACATTGGGGATTTGCAGCAAGGAAGCAATATAAGAGTGACGTTTGCTCTGTTCAATAATCCCGTTCCGCGCATCAATCAAAATAATAGCCACATCGGCTGTAGAAGCACCCGTAACCATATTCCGCGTATATTCAATATGTCCCGGAGTATCGGCAATAATAAATTTACGTTTTGGTGTAGCAAAGTAACGGTAAGCCACATCGATGGTAATACCTTGTTCACGCTCGGCACGAAGTCCGTCGGTAAGCAAAGCCAGGTTGACTTCATCGCCGCCCCCCAATCGCTTACTGGCATCTTTTACCGCCTGAAGCTGATCTTCAAAAATGGATTTACTGTCGTACAACAGTCGTCCAATCAGCGTACTTTTTCCATCATCCACACTTCCTGCCGTGCTGAATCTCAGCAATTCCATATCTAAATATCCTGTAGTATCTTTCATTTTCAATAGTGTAATAAAACAACCCCTAACCCCTAAGGGGAATTTAGTTAGTTTTGTCTAATTGTTTCTCTATAGTTCTATATTATTTATCTAATCCTGTTGAAAACAAGGTCTTATTTTCGCAGAACTAAAAGTTTTAGAAATAACCTGCTTTTTTGCGGTCTTCCATAGCTGCTTCCGAACGTTTATCATCTGATCGTCCGCCACGCTCTGTTATACGCGAACTGGCTATTTCGCCGATAATATCTTCGAGCGAATCCGCCGACGAAAGCGTCAGACCCGTGCAGGTAATATCTCCAATAGTGCGACAACGAACGCGCTTTACTTCCACTTTTTCGCTTTCGCGGCGTGGGATAGCATCGAGTGCAGCATAGATTATTCCATCACGTTCAAACACTTCACGCTCGTGGGTATAATAAAGCGAAGGCAATGGAATATTTTCCTGAAGAATGTACTGCCAGATATCCATTTCGGTCCAGTTGCTGATAGGAAAAACTCGGAAGTGTTCGCCCAGATTCTTCTTGCCGTTGAAGATATTCCACAACTCAGGACGTTGATTCTTCGGATCCCACTGACCGAATTCATCGCGATGCGAAAAGAAACGTTCTTTGGCGCGGGCTTTTTCTTCATCCCTGCGTGCACCACCCAAAGCGGCATCGAATTTATATTTTTCGAGGGTATCCAACAGTGTTACCGTCTGAAGCTTATTCCTACTGGCATTAAATCCTTTTTCTTCCACCACACGTCCGGTAGCAATCGATTCTTCTACCGAACCGACAATTAGTTGTGCTCCGAGTCTTTTGACCAGTTCATCCCGGTAAGTAATTGTTTCTTCGAAATTATGTCCGGTATCGATATGTACAAACGGAAACGGAATAGCAGCCGGATAAAAAGCTTTGTAGGCCAGATAAGCCATAACAATAGAATCTTTTCCGCCCGAAAACAGAAGAGCAGGCTTTTCAAACTGTGCCGCCACTTCGCGTAAAATAAAAATAGATTCAGACTCCAGTTCTTTCAGGTGAGTCAGTTTATAGTTGCTCATATTGTTAGTAAATTTTAATTCATTAAAAAATCGGATCCATCATATATCATCA
>DAIQOQ010000149.1:3246-7042 GCA_036787795.1 Paludibacter sp.
ATCATCATATCACCACATCATCACATCATGAAATCATCACATCAGCTAAATGCTCCTTCTAAATACTTCTGAGTTAATTCTTGTTTTGGATTATTGAATATCTCATCAGCCGGACCAGCCTCGATTACCTCACCCAGATACATAAAAACAACATAATCGGCAATACGCAAAGCCTGTCGCAAGGTATGAGTAACTAAGATGATGGCGTAATTTTGTTTTAGCTCTACAAAAAGTTCCTCTATATGCTTGCTGGAAATAGGATCGAGTGCTGAAGTTGCCTCATCGGCCAAAATAAACTCTGGTTCTACGGCCAAGCCACGAGCCAGGCACAAACGTTGCTGCTGACCGATGGAAAGTTTTGATGCCGGAGTATTTAATCTGTTTTTAACTTCTTCCCATAAACCAACCGATTTCAGTTGTTCTTCTACAATCTGGTTCAATTTTTTTCGTTTACGTTCTCCATGCATCTTACACCCAAAAGCAATATTATCGTAAATAGACATTGGAAGCGGACAAGGACGTTGCGACAACAAACCCATTTTTTTCCGAATCTCTGTGATCTCCGTATGCTTATCAAAGATATCTGTTCCATCAACCAAAATACTGCCTTCATACCGGACACCCTCGGTATCATCAATCAAACGATTGAATGTTTTGAGTAAAGTAGATTTACCGCAACCCGATGGACCTATGATACAAGTAATTTTTTTATCAGGAATCTCCAGATTCACATTTTTCAGAATATGAGTCTTATTAATATAGAGGTTTAAATCACTTACTTTCAAATATGATCCTTTAATTCCGAGACCTTCTCCGTTATTAATATCATTGTCAGATTTATCCTTGGAACTTTTATTTAAAAAGGAAAAGTCTTCAGCCCAACTGGCTCGCGTAGGGTTTCGGTATGGGAATGATTTCATTAAATTTTATGTTTTGAGAATCGGTTTGTAATTAATCTGCCGGCAATACTGATAATAAGTACAATAAATATCAATATCAATGCTGCCGAATAAGCTCTGTCCTGAACATCGGCATTCGGACTACTTAATTGAAAGAATACCGAAAGAGGCAATGTTGCTGCCGGTTGACCAAGGGATGTAGGTATACTGTCGGTAAAACCGGCTGTAAACATTACACCCGCCGCATCGCCGATAGCACGCCCCACCGACAATAAAGTGGCTGTTGCAATACCGGGTGCAATCTGACGAAGTACCACCTTGATGGTTTCCAGTTTAGTAGCACCCAAAGCATAGGTGGCATCCAGTAAATCTTTAGGCAATTGCAGGGCCACCTCATCCATTGATCGTATAAAGATTGGGATAATTAATAGAGTTATAACTAAAATACCTCCACCCAAGGAGGTATGCATACCCAGATAAATCATAATGGTAAAGGCAAAAGCGCCATATACAATGGATGGAATGCCAAACAAAATATCGAATGCCAAGCGGGCAATATAGGCTAATTTGGAATCCTTTTTCAGATACACATTGAGATAAAAAACTACCGGAATACTGATAAGCAGACCTAAAAACGTAGATCCGAGCACAATGTACAACGAACCGACAATAGCATTCAGAATGCCACCACCACCACCATTGTAATATCCTGCAGCCGGAATCTTGCTGATCATATCCCAGTTCAGAGCAGGTAAGCCCCGACGGAAAATGGTATAAATGATATTCAGCACAAAAGCAAAAACAGCGATAGAAGATCCTATCATCAGTACTTTTGCAATCTTTTCCTCTATAAATTTGAACTTTAATTTCATATTTTATTTTACTACCCCTAACCCCTAAAGGGGAACTGAAATTACTTCTATCTGGTATTATTGTTATTCCATATAGTTGACTTGTAATAACCAATACTGGCATAGTTCCCCTTTAGGGGTTAGGGGTCATCTTTTGAGTCGTTATTTAAACCTGCTTTCTATCTTGTAAATCACCGCCCGCGACGAGGCGTTAAATATAAACACCACAATAAATAATAAAAATGCTGCCAGCATTAAAGCCGATTCGTATAAGGGCACCGATAGCATTTCGCCATAATTATTGGCAATCAGTGCCGGTAAAGGATAACAGGAATCGAAAAGCGAATGTGGCATAAGCGGTATGTTTCCGCAGACCATCAATACAGCAATTGTTTCGCCAAATGCCCTGGAAACCGCTAAAATAAGCGCTGCCAGAATTCCGGGAAATGTCTTCCGTAAAATCACATACTTGCTGGTTTGCCATTTGGTAGCTCCCAGCGAAAGAGCAGCATCCCTGTATTCACGCGGCACAGCCGAGAATATTTCCACAAAAAGACTTATCAGCAGCGGCAATATCATTATACCTAACACAATTCCTCCTGCCAGGACCGTATAACCGGTTGAATACTCCACAAAATGAGGAGCCAGTTTCTCCGAAATCCAGGGTACAACAAATAATGTTCCCCAAACACCATATACTACCGACGGTATTCCTGCCAAAATATCCAATGCTGTAAAAACCCATTTTTTAATGTAAGTCTTTGAATATTCTGTCAGAAACAAAGCTGCTAATAACGCAATAGGCAAAGCCAGTATCACAGCAATGGAAGTAACCCAGAGCGTTCCGGCAATAAATGGCAAAAAACCAAATTCACCACTTCCGGGCTTCCATTCGGACGAAGTAATCAGATGCCAGAAGCTGTTGTGCTGAAAAATAGGAACAGACTTGATATATAATCCTAAACCAATCAATATTACCAACAAGATAGATGCCAGCGTAATACTAAACATCACCCCTCCGGCAATTTTATTTTTCAGAACTCTGTTTGAATACATTTATTCAATGGTTAATGTTTAATGATAAATGGTCAATAATATATGAATTACAATTTATCATTTACAATTAATAATTAATCAGGTCTATTTCAGTTTTGCAATTCCTTTGTTTAGTTTCTCTTTTGGCAAACCTATATAGCCATTCGGGACATTGTATTTCTGGCCTTCGGTAAGGATAAATTTCAGGAATGCAACCACTGCCGGATTTGTCGGTTTTCCATTTGCCACAAGGTATAAATCACGAGCCGGAGGAGAAGGATACTTACCTTGTGCAATAGCAGAAATCAATTGATTGGATGTTGCATAAAAGTTTTCGGAAGCATCAATTCTTCCATTATTATTCACATCAATAGGTAATACTAAGATTCCCGGATTAGGTTTCTTTGTTTTTAAATCGTAAGCATACGCAATGTTGTTATATCCAAAGCCCAACGGATCTTTTTGTACAGCAGAAGCAACTCCCGGATCACCAAAAACAGCAGTTCCTTTCAGGTCTTCCTGCTTTTTGTTTCCAAGGTATTTTGCCCAAGTTTCACCGGCACCACAGGCATCGGAACGTACATACAGGTGAAGCGGGATATTGCTTTGAATGCCCAGTACCTGTCCCCATGTTTTATATTCTCCACTCACAAAAGCTTTTGTTGCAGCAGCCTGAGTGATTCCTTTTGCCAACAGTTCTTTGATCTTAGGATTCTTAGCATTGATAGTAGGCACAACAGCATCTTTAGCTACCGCTACAAACCAGGCTCCTTTGGCTACTTCCTCTGGTTTAACCTCCCGGGAAACCATTCCCAGACTAACCACTTTTGCCAATGCATCGGTTATTCCCTTTCCGGCACCGCCGCCCGAAACATCAATTTTAACTTTAGGATGAAGTTTTTTAAACTCTTCAGCCCACTTGACTGCTAATGGATATAGTGCAAAAGCACCCGATAATGAAATCTGTCCTTCCAATTCTTTTTTCTGTGCCTTTGCCTGATTGGTAAATCC
>DAIQOQ010000024.1:0-20581 GCA_036787795.1 Paludibacter sp.
AGAAGGACGACAAGATGGCGAAGTACGTCAACTCGCCCGAATCGGAAATTTACCATAAGAGCAACGAACTTTACGGTATTTACTTTGCCAAACAATCCATCGTCAAACAAGATCGCTGTTTTTTGGTGGAAGGATATACCGATGTTATCTCCATGCACCAAAGCGGCATCGAAAACGTGGTGGCATCGTCGGGAACGTCGCTTACCCCCGGGCAAATCCGCCTTATCCACCGTTTCACCGAAAACGTAACGGTGATTTACGACGGAGATGCGGCAGGTATCAAAGCTTCGATCCGTGGTATCGATTTACTATTGGAAGAAGGATTGAATATCAAAGTTCTGCTCCTGCCCGACGGCGATGACCCCGACTCTTTTGCCCGAAAAACCAATGCGTCCGACTTTATCGAATACGTAGAACGCCATGCGTCCGACTTTATCCGTTTCAAAACCAACTTGCTGTTGGCCGACGCGGGTAATGACCCCGTAAAACGTGCCGGACTGGTGCTGGACATTGTACGAAGCATTGCCATAATTCCCAACACAGCCATTCGCGGCGAATATGTGAAGGAATGCAGCACGCTGCTGAACGTAGAGGAGCAAATGCTCTATTACGAAATAAACAAACTCAAAACCAACGAGCAGGAGAAAAATGCTACCCGACGGTCGAACGCCGCACCGGATATGCCTTCGCCCGATGAGTTTTTTGCTCACGAATCGGGCGTTGCAACTTCGAAGTTCGAAGAACAGGAACGAAATATTCTGCAGGTACTCATTAAGCACGGTGAAGTAGTATTTTTTTACGCCGACGAAGCCAAAGAGCAACCCGTCACGGTGGGCGATTACATACTCGAAGAACTGGAACGCGACCAGTTGCATTTCGATAATCCTGTTCATGCCCTCATGCTCGAAGAATACAAGATACACTGCAAGCAGGAAAACTTTGCAGCCGGACATTTCTTCCTGTATCATCAAAACGGACAGATAAGTATGCTTACCGCCGACTTGATTTCCGAAAAATATACCCTGAGTCGCATCCATTCCAAAATAAAAAAGGTGGAAGCCGATGCCGACAGGTTGTTGGAGTTAGTTCCGCGTGTAGTATTCGAATTCAAAAACATGCTGATTCTCGACCTGATAAAACAAAAACTTATTGAACTAAAAGCTGCAAATGATTCCAAGGATACTGAATTGTACGATAAAATCATGCAGGATTGGGATCAACTGGAGAATGCAAAAAAGCAACTCTCAAAAACGTTGGGGGAGAGGATAATTATTAAATTATAGATATTAGTTCACTGCGTTCGCGTTATTAGCTTCGCTGATATTTACTTCGTGATATTAATTGTAAAACCATGTCTGTAGACTTCTGACTATAGACCATAGACTAACATAATGATTCTTTTCGACCAAATAATTTTCGGACCTATCCACAGCCGTCGGCTGGGACTTTCGCTGGGTGTAAACCTGCTACCGATTGATGCTAAAATCTGTTCGTTCAACTGTATTTACTGCGAATGTGGTTTCAACACCACCATGCACGATTCACCCATTCCAACGCGTGATCAGGTGCGCGAAACACTCGATGCCAAGTTGCACGAAATGGTAGCCGAAGGGCAAATCCCGGATGTAATCACCTTTGCCGGAAATGGCGAACCTACGTTGCATGCCGAATTTGAAGGAATTATAGATGACACCATCGCTTTGCGGGATAAATATTGCCCCACAGCCAAAGTTAGCGTACTGTCTAACTCCACCCGCGTACACAAACCGCATATTTTCGCAGCCCTGAACAAAGTGGACAATAACATCCTGAAGTTCGATTCGGCCATAGATCGTACCATGAAACTCATGGATCAACCCGTTGGAAAACACATCAACGTTGCCTGGTTTATCGAACATCTGAAGAAATTTGAAGGACGACTGATTATCCAAACCATGTTTCTGCGTGGAGAAGTACAGGGCGAAAAGCTTGATAACACCACCGACGAAGAAGTGGAAGCCTGGATTCAGGCGTTGGAACAAATCCGTCCGCAACAGGTAATGATATACAGCCTCGACCGCGAAGCGCCCACAAAAAATCTTCAAAAAGTAAACGTGGACGAACTAAACATCATCGCTCAAAAAGCAAGAGCAAAAGGGTTTGATGTTTCGGTAGCAGGATAATATGATGTGGTGATGTGATAATGTGTTGATTCGATGATATATTAATATGATAATGTGTTGATGTGGTAATTACTGGAAATGATTAGTTTCTACGGCATATCATCAAATCAACACATTATCACATCATCGAATCATCACATCATGAATCACCACATCACCACATCATCGAATCATCACATCATGAAAATATTAATCTGCCCGCTAAACTGGGGATTGGGTCATGCTACGCGCTGTGTACCGATAATCCGAAAGCTTATGTCCGATGGTCATGAGCCGGTGGTGGTGGCAGACGGTTTTCCACTCGCATTTCTGCAACAGGAGTTTCCTTCACTTCGCTTTATTGAGTTTCCATCTTATGCGGTTTATTATGCTACCGGCAAATCGCAGGTAGGAGCCATGTTATTCAATTTTCCGAACATAATCACGGGGATAATCCGGGAGCATTTTTGGCTCAGAGACTTACTTCAGTCCGAACATTTCGATCAGGTTATTTCCGATAATCGTTTTGGTATGTGGAATAAATGTCTTCATTCCATCTACATAACCCATCAGTTGATGATAAAGATGCCGCATGGTCTGAAAATCCTCGAACCGCTGGTTCACCGTATCCACAAAGCATTTATCAATCGATACAACGAATGCTGGATTGCCGATAGCGAAGAGAATGGCGGTCTATCCGGCGATTTGGCTCATCAATATCCCTTGCCTGCTAATGCTAAGTTTATCGGGGTGCTATCCCGTTTTCAGAACATGGAAAACAGACAACCAAACAGCGAATTTGATGTGGTAGCTGTTATTTCTGGCGTGGAACCACAACGAACAATCTTTGAAGAGGCTTTGATTCGAAAATATAAAAATAGAACGGAGAAGATGCTTATTGTTTGCGGTCAACCACAGACAGGAAAGAATGAACGAAAGGTTGGAAATATAAGCTTGGTTGCTCATCTTCCGGACGCTGAAATGGCAACGGTATTACTGGGTGCGAAAAAGATTATTTGCCGCTCGGGTTATTCAAGCATCATGGATTTGGAAGCTCTGAAATGCCTGCATAAAGCCGAACTTGTTCCAACCCCCGGACAAACCGAACAAGAATACCTTTATTCAGTTCATAATTGAGAATTCATAATTCATAGTTGGCAAAGTAGGTACTTTTTTATTGTCAACTATCAACTATCAATTTTCAACTAACGCGGTGTATGTCTGCAAAAGTTCTTTTCACTCCCTGACGATAATGCACATTCGAATAACCAAAAATAACAACCAGTCCTTCGCGTGAAGCATATTTAATTCCCCATCTCTCGCGGAAAAGGCGGGCCTTTTTACCATGCTGAATAAACGGATGCATAGCACCAAGCATACAAGTTCCCAGCCCGAGTGCTTCGCCTGCAAGCATGGCATAAGTTGCGGCAATAATCGAGTCGGCGGGATCGGAATAAGGCGAACCATAGAAATACATGGCCACAGGCGCATCGTAATTTATCCAGTTATTACCCTTATCCATATCGTCAACATAAATATCAAACACCGGTTTGACAAAATCGTGCATCATTTCGCGATTTGCCTTTCCCATAAACGGACGCGCCAACGCAAGAAACCAGTTGGACGACATCCAACGGATTCCTTTTAAATATCCCGAGAAATCCTCAGCAAAAGAGCGAACCTGCTTCCTGTTCTCCAGTACCAACACATGTACATCCGAAGGTGGAAGTCCTGTTGGTGCCGTTTGTGCTGCTTCCAGAATTTTATCAACTATTTCTTTTTCTACCGATACATCCTTAAATTCCCGAATGCTCCGACGGCGCTGAAGCATAGCCAACAAACTTTCGTAGCTCGGCACATTCTTTTTATCAGGCAGATCAAATAACTGTACCGGCGATAAAGTTCGTCCTTCAATGGCAATAACTCCGGTTGGACAAACCATCATGCAGTGTCCGCAGGCAATGCAACCAAACAATGCTTTATCGGATACAATAACCTTATTCTCGACGATCTCCAGTCCAAAATCTTTACACACAGATACGCATTGCCCGCAACCGGAGCATTTTGCAGAATCGACAGAAATATTGGCAGGCGCATTTGTTCGCGTAGTTGGAATAGACATAAAATTCATTTAATATAGATGATCAATGAGTCCCGTGAAACGTCACAAAAATATAAAAAAAATCGCTGAGAAATTTCTCAGCGATTAATCGTTAACTAAGTATGTGCTAATTTATACCTTGTTTATCTTCTTGAATCTCCACTTCCCGAACGGCTTTCCGACCGAGTACTTGATCTTGATTCACTGCTTCGGGGGCTTTCTACCTGTCTTTGCGGAGCAGATGTTCTTGCTGGTTGGCTGACCGAAGGAGTAGATGAATTAGTACTTCTTGGTGCTGAATTTCTAACACCATTGTCAGTATTCTGACGTGGCTGATAGTTATTATTTCGTTGAATAGTAGTGGTGTTTGAGCTGCCTGAATTTGTTCTTGGACTGTAAATCGGATCGCTCGAACTACTCTGACTTCTACCCGATCCGCTATTTTGCCAGGTACTATTACTTGTTCTGCTTTGATAGGTGTTACTCCTTTCTTGATTAGAAGGAGTATACGTTCTTTGGTTGGAGGATCCTTGATTCAAAACGTTTGATTGAGAATTCCTTGAACCATTACCGTCAGATGACCTGACATTTCTGCTTCCGGCAGAGTTATCCTGATAGCTTGAGCGTGTTGAATTGCGGATTACCCCACTACGACTAAATTCAAGATCTCGTTTATTTCTGATACTTTGGTTTCTGCTACTGAAAGTTCTGTCAGGATAACGTACAGCATAGTCATTTCGTCTCACAGAGCTATATATGCTTTCAGCACGCGCATCCCTTCTCGCATTAGTATAATAATACCGTTGGTTATGATCAATACGACCGTACACATTGGACATATAAATGTTTACTTCATATGGGTTGCGGTGGTGATAGTAGTGTGGATAGTATCCCCAATAATAAGGAGAGTACCAGCTGAAGTAAGCAGGTCCCCAAAAGAATGAAAAAATTGAAGGAGTGTAAACGTAAGCTGGTTCAATGACATAATTGTTTCCATATATGTATGGATCGCCAATAACCTGAACTGTAGTGTTATTGTTCTCTTGATCTCTTTCAACAACTATCGATGCAACATCTTGATAAACATTTTTGTCAAGAACAGCCTGAATAACTACAACGTGGATATTATTTTCGTTTTTTTCTATTACGCGTAAATAATCAACCTGCCCGTCATTGTTTAAATCCAAATTTGAAATTCCACTTTCATAATCATTTAGTTTCTGTTCGAATTCTTCCAGATTCTTTGATTCTCCAAAAACAGTAGCTACAGCTTTTAAGTCAAGATTGTTGCTAATATCATTGTTCTGAGCTTCAACAGTAATTTTTTGTTGCGCCATACACTGAGTGGCTATGAGTACTAATACCACTAGAAGGCTTGCTACTTTTGTTTTCATAATCGTAATTTTTAGCTGTGAATATTTTTCTACGTAAGATCCAAATGTTTTTCTTTTGTAATGTAATCTTTTTCAATATCTGTGCCAAAATAATTTTGCAATCAGGCTTATAAAATAATAAATCTCAATATAAAAATATTGTTAGATATAAGGTGCAAATATACAGATTAATAATGATAGATTTTATTTTTGGTGATAAGAAATTTTTAAAATATTTCTGTAGGATTATCCCTAATACATAAATTAAAACCAAATTATATTTCAGCCTTTTTACTTATCTTTGTACTATTAAATTTAATATATGAATACCCTAGATTTAATTCTCTTAGTCCCAATTGTTTTAGGTTTTGTTTTTGGCCTGTTTAAAGGCTTGATTAAAGAATTGGCTTCGTTAGCAGCCATTGTTTTGGGCATTTATGGTGCAAAGTTATTTGCACCTTTGGTGTCGGGATTTTTGATCCAACATTTTCATTTTTCAACCAAAACAGCTCTTCCTCTTGCTTACCTTTTTTTGTTTATTGCTATTGCTATAGCACTTCTTTTACTTGCAAAAACCCTCGACAAAGTATTTGATTCTGTTTCTCTGGGTGGTCTGAATAAATTTTTAGGTGGTTTGTTTTGCGGGCTTAAGTATGCGCTTGTTGTGAGTGTGTTGCTAAATGTTTTTGATGCGCTCGATACCAAGTTTACACTTATCAAACCAAAGACAAAACTTGAATCAGTTGGGTATAAACCATTGATGAAACTAGCGCCGTCTTTATGGGCAGAAACCAAGACAACTAAAACTCTTAATAGTAAAGAGCATCCGTCGTATGAAGATACAAAAAACTCTGAAAGATAATAGCATATCGGCATTAGCAGAGCAACCGGTTGGATTGAAAGGCAATTTTTCTTCGTTTATTCATGAATGTGGATGCGATGAAGCTGGTCGCGGGTGTTTGGCAGGTCCTGTTATGGCAGCAGCCGTTATTTTGCCGGTTGATTTTGATTGTCCGTTATTAAACGACTCCAAACTACTTACCGAACAGGAGCGTGAGACGCTCAGACCAATTATAGAAAAACAGGCTTTGGCATGGGCTGTAGCTGAGGTAGACAATGTTGAAATTGATCAAATAAATATTCTCAACGCTTCCATTCTGGCTATGCACCGAGCCATGGACAAACTCTCTATTCGCCCTGAATTTATTATTGTGGATGGAAATCGATTTAAACCTTATGCTGATATTCCCTATCAAACTATTGTAAAAGGAGATAGCAAATATCTTTCTATTGCTGCCGCATCGGTGCTTGCTAAAACACATCGGGACGAAATTATGCAAGGTTTAAATGCGCAATTTCCGGGTTATGACTGGAATAAAAATAAGGCTTATCCTACAGTGAAGCATCGTGCAGCTATTCGTTTGCTGGGAACAACACCATACCATCGGTTAACTTTTGATTTACTGGGTGATCGTAAGGCCGAAAAGAAAGCTCAGTTATTAGCTAAAAGAAAGGCCAAGAAAATATGATTAGAAAGGATATCCGATAGCAAAGTGTAACGCAAGATCGTCCCATCCCGGCCTGATACGCCATTGTTCACTACTGCTTAAAACCGGGTTATATAGTTTTGCTCCTAAATCGACCCGAACAACAAAAAACGAGAAGTCGAATCTAATTCCCAAACCGTAGGCAAGGGCAATCTGATTCATAAAAGTATCAAATTTGAATGTTCCACCTTCTTGAGTATTATAGTCTCTTATAGTCCATACATTTCCCGCATCGAGAAACATGGCTCCTTCCATTAGCCAGAACATTTTTGTGCGATATTCCATATTCATATCCAGCTTTATATCGCCCACTTGATTAAAATCACGTGATAAACCGGTAATTCTATTGTAGGCTCCTGGTCCCAACAAGCCTTCACCCCAGCCTCTAACACTGTTAGCTCCACCACTGAAAAACCTTTTTTCATACGGCATTACATCTGCATTTCCGTATGGAGTTCCTAAGCCGAGATCAAGATGGTATACAATTCGATTGTTTTTATCAAAAATCTGGTGGTGAGTTAAATCATATTCAGATTTTACGTACTGTGAGTATCGGATTTTAAAAAGCAGGTAAGAGCCATCTGCACTTTGTGTACCGCCGAATAAATTGCTTAAACCATATAATAAATTTCCTGCTGTTTCTACATTAAACCGTACTGTCGAATAATCTTGTAAAGGTCTGTTTGCATTAAAAGATGAATATGATCCGGTATAACCTATGCTCATGATGAAATGATTGTTATAGTTATATGGATTAAAAATAGGGGCTGTGGGATTTAAATATGTACTTTCGAAATTAGGATCTTTATATGGAAAATAGACATAACTCAAATTCACTAATTGAAAGCTATGGCGAAACTGTTTTCTGGTCCATGAATAATTTATTCCACCACCGACATTGGTCGTTGAAAATTGACCAGGACGTAATTGATAGCTAAATGCACTTGTAAATTCGGTATTGGCATGCATGTTTCGTTTGAAATCATAACTTCCGAATGGGAGCATGAAACGAGGAAACTTTAATCCAGCCTGAACTCCGTACTCTTGTGCCCAAATAGCATCTTGTTTTTCAAAAGCTCCTCGAAACGATAATGATAATGTCTCAGCCCCTTTAAATATGTTTCGGTTCACGGTATTTATATTTCCGGCTATTCCCCAATAACCAGCTGTATAAGTACCTTCCAGTTCAGTAGAAAGGGAAACCGGCTTTGATGGAATGACGATGATATAGCAATCCAGTTGGTTGTCTTGCGATTCTTTAAAACTAATATTTACATATTTGACCGGTCCGAGAGAATTTAGTGCAGAGTAAGTCCGTTCCACGGCATCATCGCTATATAAAGACTTTGGGTTGATGAATGTGTTTTGTACCAAAGCATCTAGCTTTAGTATTCGTTTCTTTGGGGTGACCAGCTCAAAATCGTGAAACTGAACAGTATCTAATTCTACTTTATTTGTCAGATCGGTTGTTATATTTGCATCGGTATTGGTATAGAAAATAACTTTCCGGATGGTAAATTGTTTGAAAATTATTTTTCTGGCAGAATCATTTTTTTCTCTCAGATAGTCTCGTAAGGCCAATGTCACATTTACTTTATGCGTTTTTAAAGTACTATCAGCAGAATAAGCCAAAAACTCTTTGTTGAAATTGTAATAACCAAGTTGTCGCATATGAGTGGCAATGCGTTGCCTTTCGGTATTAAATACGTCAACGTCAAACAACATATCCCTTTTGATTAAGGATTTAGTTGAATCAGCAGCTATACCAGCTAGTACTTTATTCTTAATATCGACATTATATTCGCTTAGTCTATATGGAGTATTGGCATTGACAATGTACTTAACTGATGCTTTCTTTCCTTTTAAGGTGACTTTACTTTCAATTTTTACATTTATATAACCCTTGTTCTCGAGATGACGTTGAAGTTGCTGAATAGAAAGTGATGTGAGCGATGGATTGTAAATCACCGGTGGATCCCCAATTCGTGTAAACGTTTTATGAAGAACTCTTTTTAACCATTTTGTTGTGTCTTTTGGAGCCAGATTGTAAATTCTCAACTGCATGGGGAAAATTCCAAAAACAGCTGCGTTAGGTGTTTGCCTGAGGTATTCTTTTAGTCCGTTGTTTTTTAATTCTCTATTATCTGTTTTTATAGGAGTCCTTTTTAGTAAATATTCTCCTTCAGGTACATATTTGGTTATACTACACCCGGAAAACAATGATACAAGGAATATGAGGAGATATAAAAACCGAATCTTCATAATTTATCAGAAAAATAAAATAAAATATTTTGCAAATATAGCTTTTTAAAGTTTTCTTTGTTAGCTTTGTGGTAGTAAATTTTAAACCTTTAGCGTTTTTAAGATGCTAAAGTCTTTGGAATACAAAGATCTCTAGAAAAATCGGAATTGTTCATTATTAAACAGCCAAAGCTATAATAAGTACTTTGAGTTTATTGCAAACAGGAAAAAAGTGATTTCAAAAAATAAAATAAAGCTGATCAACAGTCTATCTCAAAAGAAGTTCCGAGACGAAACCGGACTTTTTCTAGCCGAAGGTACCAAATTGGTATTCGATTTGGCTCAGGTTTTTTCATGTTCTGTTTTAGTTGCAATTCCTGAATGGTTGCATGAGCATGAATTTTTGAAGGCTGATGAAGTTATTGAAGTTGATTCTGTTGAATTAGCTAAGATTTCAAATCAAAAAAGCCCTCAAGGTGTCCTTGCTGTTTTTGCCAAACCCGTTTACGAGCTAAATACGAATGAATTAACTCGAAAATTAAGTCTGGCTTTGGACGATATTCAGGATCCCGGCAATTTGGGAACAATTATTCGAATAGCTGATTGGTTTGGCATTACTGATATCTTTTGTTCCGAGCATTCGGTCGATGCCTTTAATACAAAAACCGTGCAAGCTACTATGGGAGCACTTGCCCGGGTTCGGGTGCATACGGTCGATTTGGTTGAATTTATTCAATCCTGTATTGGTAAACTACCTGTTTATGGTACTTTTATGAATGGCCAAAATATTTACAATAAATCATTAACTCAACAGGGAATCATTGTGATGGGAAATGAAGGAAACGGAATTTCGGCAGAAATAGAAAAATTGATTACCGAAAAGCTATTAATTCCAAATTATCCAATTGGTCAGGTTACTTCCGAATCCTTAAACGTGGGGATGGCCACAGCCCTAGTCTGCGCTGAATTCAGAAGACGAATGTTATAAAAATGTCTGGTACTTTCGGTTTTAAACGGTTAGCACCAGACATTTGTTTTGTTGATATTTTTATCGTTGGAAATTATTGTTCTCCGTTGTCCATGGCATCAGGAGCAGCTTCTTTTTTCTTCATTTCAGACATCTTAGGCTTCATGTTTCCGAAGTTGTAACTAACAGAAACGCCGAACATCCGGCCATGAAAATAAGACGATGAGTATTGAGAAAACCCACTTCCGGAAGTTGTTGTTTTTGTCCGGTCTGAGTTTAATAAATCTCTCACATTTAAACTTACGCTGAGATTGCGGTTAAGGAACGTTTGGCGAACCCCCAGGTCGAGTGAGTATTTTGGATCCTGAGTTCCTTGTGCAATAATCTGCCGCGAATCATATTCTCCTGTAATCTGTCCTGAGAATGTTTTGCTCAACATAAAATTAGCTAGTATATTGGCACTCCATGATACGTTACTCTGACCGGCAATAGGAATTTTAATAGAATTATCGTATGGGTTTACGTAATTCGACGAATCTAATTTACTGTAATATAAATTAAACGAAGATGTCAGACTTAAGATCTTGAAGAGTCTGTTCTTTGAAATTAATTCAAGCCCTGCATTCTGCGATTTGGTAACATTGGCATATGTACTTTCCATTACACCATTGTGCAAGAACCGTACATTCTGAATTACATCATCCGTGTTGTGATAGTACAAAGAAGTTGATAGTGATTGAGCATTCCAATTCTTGACATAATTCAACTCTACGGATGATGAATATTGTGGTTTCAAATTTGGATTACCATAGCTAATATTGGTTGAGTCTGAAAAGTTTTTAAACGGATTGATTTGCTGACCTCTTGGTCTATTTACGCGGTTACTGTAATTAAACTGTAATTCGGCGTCGTTTGGCAAGCTGTACGATAAATAGAAGCTAGGGAAAATATGGAAAAAGTTCTTTGAAGGAATTACCTGAATTGTGTCGACATTTGTATCTCCAATTTTACTTGTGTTTGTCGATTTTTTTGTCAATACTTCTCCTCGCAAACCGAGCTGATAAGAAAATTTATTAATTTTATTCCCATAAGTCAGATAACCAGCATGAATTTGCTCATCATAGTTGAAATTATCATAATAAGATGGTATGTCTAACGGAACAGATTTCATATTGTCTATTCCCGATGTTGAACTCGTTCTGTTGCTGATCGTACTTTCCCAGCCAGCTTCTAACTTGCTGCTTTCAGATATTTTATCCGTGTAATCCACTTTGATATCCCATTCGGTATTCTTGCTGTCGGTACTTTGAGTAATATTTGATGTTGGAGTGCCAGCGGAATTCTCTTGAAGATAATTATTATCTCCTCCCCGGTTGTGATTTGAGTATGATACGCTTCCTATTATATTTGATCCTTTTTTATCAAAGTTGTGCTTATAATCCAGATTCATATTTAAACTGGGGCGAGTTCCGTGTCCGCTGTTTATTTGACTATAATTACGTAAAAGAGAAGCTGGAGTAGCGGTGATATCGGTCAGCCGATACTGAGTATTGGAACTTTGGTCTCCGCTTCCGGCCATTCCAAAACCGGAAAGTCCAATTGAGTTTTTCGAATCAAACCGATAATCAACTCCGGCACGCATAAATAAACCAGAGAATGAAGTATTCATGCTATTGTTTTGGTTTAACATGGTAATATCACTTCCTGTCCAATTGTTTCGGTCAGTGGTACCACCGCCATTAAATGACATAGCCCGATAACCCAAATTTATATAACTATCAAATTTGCTACTGCTGTAATTAACGCTGGCCCCTAAGTTTTTTCCTAATTTCCCATTATCTGGCATTGTCAGTCCTCCGGAAACACTTCCATAATACCCCGCTTTGTGCTGCTCCTTCATTACAATATTAATAATGCCGGCAGATCCTTCAGGGCTGAATTTAGCAGAGGGGTTTGTCATGATTTCAACTGATTCAATACTTTCGGCCGGCATTTGTTGTAAAACCTGAGCGCGGTTGTCAGCTGTTAATCCTGAAGCTTTACCATTAATCCATACTTCTACGTTACCATCTTTTCTTAACGAAACATTTCCGTCATTATCAACTGTAACAGATGGAATATTTTTTAAAACGTCGGATGCAGAACCTCCTGCTGCGGCAATATTCTGATCGACACTAAAAACCTTTTTGTCAATTCCGAAACGCATTTGAGAATTTTGTCCTACTACTTCTACTTCACCCAGCTTTTTACTATCTTCGGTTATTTTTATAATCCCAAGATTTATCGGTTTACCGGTTACTTCCAATGTTTGATTTATTGTGTTGTATCCAACGTAGCTGATACGTAAGCTATATTTTCCATTAGCAACAGATGGAATAGTGAATACGCCTTTGTCGTCGGTTGTAACGCCTGTAACCATCGTTTTGGAACCTTGCTTAAATAAAGCTACATTTACATAATCCAGTGGAGACTGATCGTCTGCATCTACGATGGTACCTTTAATGCCTCCAGAGGCCATGATAGGAAGAGTAAAAACAGAAACAAGAAAAATTAAAACAATCTTTTTCATACCTAAAAACTATACTTTTAAAGTTGTTGAGAGTAAACGATCATTTCGTTTAACGATGGATTAGACCAACGCAGGCTTCTAAAGTTTAATTCGTTATTCGACGAATACGGTTAATAAAATAAAAAAAGGCGTTGTTAAACGCCTTTTTTGTAGATTCAAATAAATTAGAAATTAGGTAGCAAGTATTTGCCACGTGATTCTAGAATCTTGCTTACTTGATTCACTTCCAGGAATGAAGTTCCAAAACCAGAACCAAAACTTCCGCTCATGTAGCTTACATAATCTTCCGGTTGAAGTATTCCTCTTTTAATAAATTCTTGCAATCCTTCGATGAAGTACTTTTGAGTATTTCCATTGTCAGCTTTGTAAATTGGGAAGACACCGTAGGATAAAGCCAACTGACGGGTTGAACGTTCGTGGTAGCATAAAGCTAAAATTGGGTTTGTGCTACGATAAGCTGATAAATTAAGGGCTGTTTTTCCGGTATAAGTATCAGTAATCATTGCCTTTGTTCCAATCTGAATACTTGCTTCGTTAGCAGCATTGGCTAAGAAAGAAGTGATATCTTTGGTACTTATTTTTACAGGTATATCGTTTTCAGCTAATTTTGTAAGTTCAGCTTCTTCAGCAACTTTGGCCATAGTGCGAACTGCTTCAACCGGATATTTTCCGTAAGCTGTTTCGCCGCTCAACATTAAAGCATCGGTGCGGTAATAAATTGCATTTGCAATATCGGTAATTTCAGCACGTGTTGGACGTGGATTTTTGATCATAGTGTGCAACATCTGAGTAGCTACGATAACCGGTTTGCGGGCCATAACACATTTGCGGATCAAACGACGTTGGATTCCTGGAATTTTTTCCTGAGCAACTTCGATACCTAAATCACCACGGGCAATCATTACACCGTAAGTATATTCAAGAATTTCGTCGATATTGTCAACACCTTCCTGATTTTCTATTTTTGAAATAATTTTGATCGGGCTATTATGTTCGTCCAAAATTTGTTGAATTTCTAACAAATCTTCTTTGTTACGCACAAAAGAGTGAGCAATAAAGTCAAGGTTGTTTTCGATGGCTAATAAAATGTTGCCACGGTCTTTTTCAGTCAGCGAAGGAAGATTGATGCGAACACCCGGAATGTTTACGCTCTTGCGGCTTCCCAGATCACCATCATTCTGAACCCGACAATATAAATAAGTGTCATCTTTTGATTCTACAATCAGTTCAATTTCACCATCATCGAAAAGAATGTCATCGCCAACATTCAGGTCACGGACAAAATAAGGATAGTTTACTCCAATGCATTCGCGTGTAGAAAGTAAATCGGGATTGCCAATGATTTTCACTGCATCACCAGTGCGAAGTGCCAGATTATCGTTTTCTACGATAGTAGTACGAATTTCCGGACCTTTAGTATCCATAAGGATCGCAATTTGAGAACTCACTGCACGAACGTTATTGATGATTCTCATAAACCCTTCTGGTTTAATGTGAGCAGAATTCATACGCACAACATTCATTCCTTCGTCGTAAAGCGATTGGAGAAAATCCACATCGCATCGTAAGTCGCTGATAGTAGCAACAATTTTGGTTGATTTAGACATAAAAATTTTAAATTATAAATACTTTAAAAACTAATTCTTATTTTAATACTCCGAACAAACTTTCCGTTGAAAATTTATTAGAAATTTAATATTGCATTGACAGCCAATCGATACGAATCCATTCCAAAACCAACAATGCAGCCTTTACATGCTTCTGAAAGAAATGAGTGATGACGATATTCCTCGCGTTTGAACACGTTAGAAATATGAACTTCAATTACAGGAGCAGTGATAGAGCGAATGGCATCAGCTATGGCTATGGATGTGTGTGTGTAAGCACCTGCATTGAGAATGATGCCATCGTATGTAAACCCGGTTTCGTGCAGTTTGTCAATAATTACACCCTCGGTATTTGATTGAAAATAGTCTAACTGCGTTTCGGGGAAGAGCAGTTTTAGTTCCTGAAAATATGCTTCGAAAGTTTGATTACCATACACCGTAGGTTCACGTTTTCCTAATAAGTTTAGGTTTGGTCCGTTGATAATCTGAATTCGTTTCATAAAGGTAACTTTTTGGATTTAATCGTATTCCGAATTGTAATGGACATTATGTAAGCCGATGGGATTAGACAAATTCCATTGGACAGAATCATTGGCCAGTTATTCAAAAGAACCCCATATAAAAGCCATAACGCAATTCCAAGGGTCATTATGAAATACATACCGAACGAAATACTTTTGGTGTCGCCCGTCTTGATCACTTTCATCGCTTGTGGAAATTGTGCAATTGCTGTACAAATCCCGGCAAAATAGCCTATTATTACGATGTCAAATGCCATAGTTGAAATTTTCCACAAAAGTAGCAAAAAAATACGACCTGCACAAAATAATATCAAATGCGCTATAAAGAGATATCTTCTCCTTTTTTAGGCGTTTAACTGACCATCGCTTTTTCGGTTCGATAAAAAAGTTGTATTTTTACAGACATTTCTTATTTTTATGAGTACAAAAACTTCTTTTTTTATTCTTTATAAACCTGCTGTTCCTAAACGTTATCTATTAATGACTGCCGCCATTGTGTGGACATTGGCAGGTAGTATGCTTTTGTTCAGAGGCTTTTCCATATTGCTTATTTCACCTCGGCTACGCTGGCTAAAAATAATACTGAGCCTCTGCAGTGGAATTCTTTTCTTTGTCTTCCTATTCTCAAAAATATCGCTCAAGCATACGCAACGTATTATTAATATGCCCATCGAACGTCCATGTGTATTTTCGTTTTTTAATCTTCGAAGTTACATTATGATGACAGTAATGATAGGCATGGGTATCACTTTACGTAAAACCGGTCTGGTTCCTCTTCAATATCTATCCTGCTTTTATGTTGCCATGGGAACACCATTATTATTGTCAGCTTTTCGGTTTTATTACAACAGTATTCTTTATAAAAAAGTTGTAAAACCAATAATTTAGACAGAAACATTGAACTAAGAACTTTATTATAACAGATTAAATAAATTAAATTATGACAAAAAGAAATGTTTTGATTTTAGTTGTCGCTATGTGTTGGAGCCATTTATTGGCAGGTGGCAATCCGGACAAGCTTACCATTGCCACTTATAATATCCGCTTACAAACTCCGGCAGATTCGGGTGCCCGCTCGTGGGTAAACAGAAAAGCCGATGTGGCTCGCGTTATCAAGAAATATGATTTTGATATTTTTGGGGTTGAAGAAGTGGGCAATAAAAATCAGGAAGCTGATTTGAAGGCATTGATTCCTGATTACACTTACTTTGGCAAGGGACGCGATAACCAGGCCGGAACCGAAGGTGAACAGATAGGGTTATTTTACAAAACGAAAAGATTTAGCGCAAAAGATAAGGGTTTCTTTTTTCTGTCCGAAACTCCCGAAGTTATGAGCAAAGGATGGGATGCTGCTTACCGAAGAATGTGCGTTTGGATCAGATTTCAGGATTCTAAAACCAAGGCAGAATTTTATGTGTTCTGTTCGCACTTCGATCATATGGGAGTGAAGGCACGCGTGGAAAGTGCCCGATTGATAGAGCAACGGGTAAAAAAGATAGTAGCCGGCAAACCGGTACTTTTTCTGGGCGATTTGAATACGGCACCCGATGAAACCGACATGTATAAAATACTGCATGCGGCTTTTGACGATTCGCGCGAGATTGCAGCAAAACCGGCTATTGGCTCGGTGGGTACATTCAACAATTATGATGTTTCGAAAATACTGCTGCCTGTTTCGGAGCGTATAGATTATATTTTCTGTAAAAAATTCAAGGTGTTCAGTTACCGGGTTATTTCCGACAGGTTTTCAGATAAAACCTATCCTTCGGATCATTTCCCTGTAATGATTGAATGCGCACTAAATTACTAATCACTAACCAATAATTAAATATGAATTCACTCCAATTTCCACTTGATCTTACATTTAAGATCGGCACACTCAGCAACGACTTTGTGGCCAAAGATGCTAACGGGCAAACGGTGGCTTATGTGCGCCAAAAAATGCTAAAACTGATTGACGAAGTTCAGGTATTCGGCAACGAAGACCGATCGGAACTCAACTACACGATTAAAGCTAATCAATGGCTCGATTTCTCGGCATCGTATGCATTTACCGACAGGAACGGAAAAGACCTGGGGCGCGTTGCGCGTAAAGGTTGGGCTTCGCTATGGAAGGCAAACTACGATATTTTTGATGAATTGCAAATGAAGGATTTGCACGTAAGAGAAGAAAATCCATGGTCGAAAGTCTTTGATTCTTTGCTGTATGAAGTGCCCGGACTAAACCTGCTGACAGGTTATTTCTTCCATCCTTCGTATTCGGTGGCTCGCCCCGACGGAACCATTGTGGCCAGACTGCGCAAAGTGGCTTCGTTTTTTGGGCGACGGTTTGTTATTGAGAAACTGGAAGAATTCGAAAAAGGCGAGGAAGAACGTTTGCTACTTGGGCTTATGATGATGATTTTGCTGGAAAGGCAAAGAGGATAATAGTTGGTAGTAAGTAGAAAGAGGTTTGTAGTATCTGGCAAAGCTGTAGTAAGTTCACCAAATAGCTGAAAATTGAATAAAAAACGCGAGCGGCAAATTTACTGTCGCTCGCGTTTTATGAAATATAGCTTGTATAAACTAAATTTGAATTTATTTCGTATTTGCGTAAGCTACGCAATAGATTTTTTATTTCGAGCTTGCGTAAGATACGCAAAAGCAAATTCATTTTATTTCTTACTTGCGCAACTTACGCAATGGCAAATCAAATTTATTTCTTACTTGCATAACTTACGCAAAGGCAAATCAGATTTATTTCTTGTTTGCGTAACTTACGCAAGGTCAAACTTATTTTATTTCTTACTTGCGTAAGTTACGCAAGGTCAAATTAAATTTATTTCTTAGTTGCGTAAACTACGCAACCAAGAATAAAATAAAAACCGACCTCACTGCCCAAAAGCAATAAGGTCGGATAAATAAAATAAAGTAACGATGATTTATGCTTTACGGTCGGCAGTCTGGCGTTCGATCATCCAGCCCGGATATTCGGGCGATAGTTTGCTTACCGCTTCGAGCTGAGCTAATTCGTCGACCGTAAGTTTCAGATCTACCGCTTTCAGGTTATCCTGCAGTTGTTCCGGTCTTTTGGCCCCGATAATGACCGAAGTAACCACCGGTTGGTGAAGTAACCAGCCCAAAGCAATCTGAGGTACGGTTACATCTTTGGCTACGGCAATTTCCTGCATCACATCAATAATGTCGAAAGCTTTGTCTTTATTCACGGGTGGAAAGTCGAAGTTTACGCGGCGACCTTCTTCGGCATTGGCCTCGCGGGTATATTTTCCACTCAGAAAACCACCTGCCAACGGGCTCCATACCATCAACCCTACCTTTTGGTCGAGCAACATAGGTACCACTTCACGTTCCAGATCGCGACCGGCAATGGTGTAATAGGCCTGCAACGATACGAATTTAGCCAAATGCTGTTGAGCCGAAACGCCCAGGGCTTTCATAATTTGCCAGGCCGCCAGGTTGGAGCAACCGATGTAACGCACTTTGCCGCTTTTTACCAGTGAGTCCAACGCCTCCAGTGTCTCTTCAATCGGAGTCAAAGGGTCGAAACCATGAATCTGATACAAATCAATATAATCCATATTCAGACGGGTCAGACTTTCGTTGGCTTGTTGCAAAATGTGTTTGCGGGTCAATCCCGAATTGTTGATACCGGTACCTATGGTGCCACGCACTTTGGTGGCAATCACCAGATCGTCGCGTTTCAGTCCCAGGTCGCGGATGGCCTGTCCGGTCATCTTTTCGCTAAGTCCTTCGCTGTACACATTAGCCGTATCGATAAAGTTGATGCCGGCATCTACCGATTGTTTTACTAATTCGTTGGCTTCATCCTGTGGCAGAGCACCGATGGCTGTCCACATTCCCTGTCCGCCAAAGGTCATGGTGCCCAGGCAGAGTTCGGATACTTTAAGTCCTGTATTTCCTAATAAATTGTATTTCATCTTTGTTTGTTTTTAGTTACTTTTTCTTTCTACTTTGTTTGCTTCAAACATTGCAGGCTTGCACCTGCAAGTAAATCATTTTTCTTTTAAATATGACAGTTGAGTATGCAGTGAAGAGGGTGTTCTTCCTCCAAGTTTCAACTCTTTTATAACGGGAAGCTCGGTAATAGAAAATGAGATCCAGGGAGTCTTTTGAATTCTCATCAATATACGGATCAGGCTGCCTGCATTTTCAAGCAACACTGCTTGCTTTAATAAACCACAATCTATACCGGTAAAACCCAAATCATTGCTTAAGTCTATAACTGCACGGGTGGCATCCTGATAATCCGAAGCAATGAAACAAGCAACCTGATGGGCTTCTAATTCTTCCTTGCTGTGTTCAAAGAGCTCTTGCGTGATGGTATTAAAAGCCTTTACCACTTTAGCGTTGGGAATTTGCTGTTGCAGAATCTGACTTTTTGAAGTTGCTATTTGGTCTGCATCCAAGCTATCAGAGATATTCCAATTATTAGATTCAATAATAATCTTATTGTCCAACACCGAAATATCCTGAAGGATATCTTTAGGATGAATATCTCTTGGTGAGAAATAAAGAATGTCACCAAATTCAGCGGCCTGCTGATTAGTCCCATATTGTGTGGTTTGATTAAAACCCGCTGCAAATTTTGCTTTTGATAAATCACGGGCTCCAAAAAAAATGGAATATCCCTTTTGAGCAAGAGCTAACCCAATCACTCGCCCCATATTCCCGGTCCCAATAATTCCAATTTTGTTCATACTCAATGTATATATTCTATTTTATAAGGTTGTTTATCTGTAAATTGTCATGCCTATCATTTGCTTTTTAGTATCAATCGTTTTTTTGTTTGCTGTTGTAAAGCCACATTTACTCCTTTTTATTTTCGATTTGTTTCCACTTCTCCCGAATATTTTCCTCTCCTTCAAAATAGTCTACCTTCGTATCTTTATTGAAAACGTCGTTAGAAGGAGCAAGAAATATTTTGTTTGAATCAGGATATTCACATAAGTCGTATCCAATACATGTCCTTATATCCAAGTAAACACAAGGTTCGGTTGTGTGATTGTATAGTTGATGAGCGCCCGTCTCACCTATCTCAAAAAACAACAAATCCCCACTCTTTACAACATCCAACCCTTTTGTTGTTCTTAGAGTTGCTGAACCTGAGACGATCATAAATAGCTCTTCTGCATATCTATGGAAATGATAGGGTGCTGAATACTGTTCAGGATTTAATTGTTTCAAGTCAAAGTTTAAATACTGAGGATTAACGCCATTTTTGAGCCTTGAAATGTCAGAGAGAATTCTGAAATTGTCAATCTTATCTGCAGCTTCTTTAAATTCCCGCTGTTCTGACCTTAAAATTGTTGCCATAATCTTGAAATTAAAATATTTATATCTTATAATCTTTGACGTAAGATAATTGAGATTGCAGCTAAACTATCTGTTATTTCCCAGCCATCTTCGCCATACTTTCGGGGTAGCGAACTCCAATATTGGGATAGCGCAGCAATAAATCTTCGATGGATTGCATGTCGGCTTCCGAAAGCACAA
>DAIQOQ010000150.1:0-4286 GCA_036787795.1 Paludibacter sp.
GACATAAATTCCACTTGTTTATACTTAATAGAAGCACGCTCGGCATTCGAGGCCAATTGTTCCATATCCGAACTATGCTGGCAATACTCTTCATATTCCGAAGCGCTAACGCTACGACCACCGGTGGCATATTTTTCCAACAATCGATGCACCATCATATCAGGATACCGGCGAATTGGAGAAGTGAAGTGTGTATAGAACTCAAATGCCAATCCATAATGTCCCATATTGGCAGTGGAATAAATGGCTTTGGCCATAGAGCGAATTGCCAGGGTCTCTATGAGATTTTGCTCTTTTTTGCCTTGAACTTCGTCTAATAGATGATTGATAGAGCTTGAAATAGCAGTTTGTTTTCCCGATGTTTTCAGATTATAGCCAAAACGTTTAATGAAGACAGCAAAATTATTCAATTTATCAGGATTGGGTACATCGTGAATACGATAGACAAAGGTTTTTGCCTTTTGTCCACGCCCCGGTCGACCAATGTGCGTTGCAACAGTTTTATTAGCCAGCAACATAAACTCTTCAATCATCTTATTAGCGTCTTTTTGTTCTTTGAAAAATACCGAAGTGGGTTTTCCCTTTTCATCTATTTCAAAGCGAACCTCTACCCGATCAAATGCAATGGCTCCATTTTCAAAACGTTTTTGTCTAAGAATCTTTGCTAATCTATCAAGCGTCAGGATTTCCTCTTTATAATCGCCTTCTCCTGTTTCAATAACTGCTTGCGCTTCCTCGTAAGTAAAACGACGGTCACTACAGGTTACCGTTTTGGCTATTTCGTAATGCTGAATCTCGGCTTTATCATTTATTTTAAAGATAACGGAATAAGTAAGCTTATCCTCATTGGGTCGAAGAGAGCAAATACAATTCGATAAGTGCTCCGGCAGCATAGGGATAGTCCGATCAACCAAATAGACAGACGTAGCACGTTGTTGACCTTCCTGTTCAATGATACTGTCAGGGCGAACATAATGAGTCACATCAGCAATATGAACGCCTACTTCCCAAAGCCCATTATCAAGCTTTCGAAGAGACAGAGCATCATCAAAATCCTTAGCATCGCGTGGATCAACTGTAAAAGTAGTCACCTTACGCATATCAATACGTTTAGCAATTTCTTCCGGAGTAATTCCGGCATCAATTTTTTCTGCAGCAGCTTCCACTTCTTCAGGATACTTATATGGCAGCCCAAATTCAGCCAGAATAGCATGCATTTCAGCCGTATTATCACCTTTATCTCCGAGAATATCTATCACCTCACCAACAGGATTCTTAGCATTTGGTTCCCAGCCAAGCAGTTTCACTACAGCTTTTTGCCCGGACTTACCACCCTTCAATTTATTTTTAGGGATAAATATATCATTCACCATTACTCTATTGTCCAGGATCAGGAAAGCATAGCTATCCGAAACATCCAAAATACCAACAAAAGTTTCACGAGCTCTTTTGATCACCTCAACCACTTCGCCTTCGGGTTGCTGCCCTTTACGATGCGCGTACAGAAAAACTTTTACCTTGTCATTTAGCAAAGCATGATTTGTTTTTCGCTCAGGAATAAAGACAAGTTCACCGCCGTCATCGGGAATCAAAAAAGTTTTCACACCCTGACGGTCAATTGTACCTTCGATATAACCTCCACGAGAATTAACCTTAAACTTACCTTTCGATATCTCAACCAGAAAATCTTCATCCAATAATTCATACAGCAACTGGTTAATAAAAACCCGTTGCGATTCAGATTTTATATTAAGTAGGGTTGATATCTGTTTGTAATTAAATGTCTTTTCCGTATTTTCGTTGAAAACATTTATGATGTTTCGTACAAGCTCTTTTTTATTAATTCGTGTACTGGATGCTGTGGTTTTCTTTTTCTTTGACATTACCCAAAAGTTTAAGTGATCTAAAATTCTTTGTTATGAATAACTTTTATGCAAATATACAACAAAGCGTTAAGATGGATAGTTCTTTTGGTATATAAAACAACAGATTTTTAAAAATCTATTATCATAGGAAAGCCGAATATCTAAAACAATAGTACTTAGCACTTACTTTTTGAGAATTGATAAATTAGTTGTAATTTCGCAAACTAATTTTTTACAGGACTAAAGAACACCATGAAAAAGAAAATAGCCTTTATAATCAACCCATTTTCTGGAATAGGCAAAAAGGGAGATTTGTCAGCCATAATAAAAAAAGGATTAGACGCAAGGTTGTTTGACCCTGAAATTGTGGAAACAAAATACAGGGGGCACGGAACCGAATTAGCCAAAAGTTTCGTAGAAAAAGACTTTGATATCGTTGTGGCTGTAGGTGGAGATGGAACCGTGAATGAAATTGCACGCTCACTTGTACACACCAATGCCTCACTGGGGATTGTTCCCATTGGTTCAGGTAATGGCTTGGCTCGACATCTGGGCATTCCTATGAATGTAAAAAAGGCCATTCAACAGCTTAACCATTCCGAGCCTATCTTTATGGATTACGGACTCGTAAATGGGCGCCCTTTTTTTTGTACTTGTGGCACTGGCTTCGATGCCTATGTAAGCACTGAATTCGCGAAAGGCAAAAAAAGAGGTATCATGAGCTATATTGAGAAAATTATCACCGGATATTTCAGCTATAAATCACAAAATTATTACTTAAAAGGTGATGGCATAGATCTGAAAGCAAAAGCTTTTGTACTGACGTTTGCCAATGCTTCGCAATGGGGAAACAACGCTTATATTGCCCCACAAGCAAGTGTACAGGATGGAAAGATTGACATATCTATTATGAGCAATTTTCCCATCATTGCTATTCCAACTCTGGCATTACAGCTTTTTGCAAAAACCATTGACAAAGATCTGTTCGTAACCACTCTGCGCGCCGACTCTATATCGCTCAAGCGCGAAGAGGCAGGTCCATTTCATTATGATGGTGAACCTTACGAAGAAGGTAAAGAAATAGAGGTAAAAACAATAGCTGACGGATTAAAAGTATTGGTAAAGAAACGCTTCTAAAAGTTTAGTATAAGAGAAGAGAGAGCATCCCATATATCAGGAATGCTCTCTCTTTTTACATATCAAGATCAAGTAATCGATTTATTCAACGCTTAACAGACGTCCGGTTTGGCTGTCAATCTGAACTTTAACGTTAGCTTGTTTAAACGTGTTCTCTGGAATAGCCACAATCTTACCAAATTGCGGAACAAAATACTGATTACTATAAATTGTATTTACTCCATCGCCGATTGACAGTTGAGTAGAAGCTGGCAAAACGTAATACAATTCGTTTTTATCTGATTTTGACTTTGCACCCATACCAACAGTTGCCGGAACCACGCTAATATAATAAGGAGCACCACTCAAATCGTCTGCAGGAACAAGTCCTTTCAATGCCGATAAGCGAAACAAAACTTCATTGGAAACCACAGCAGACGGCGTTAAATATAAAGTTTGCGTTTGCGTTTCAGTAATTGTTTTTCCCACAAAAAGCTCTGTAAGCTCTGCTTCCATTTTATTTAGCCCGTTCAACATAGATTTAAAAGAATCACCATCTGCAGGAAGTTTGTCAACATCAGCCGTCAACAAACCCAAGCGGCTTTCACGAATCCGATAAATCTGCTTTGCAGCTCCTTCTGCCAGTTTAGCCTGAGAACCTGCCATCATATACTCTTCGCCTAAAGGCAACAAAGCATTGGTTTGCTGGTTATCTGCCAGAATAGAATTGGCAACTTGCGACGAAGACTTTTCAGCTTCACTGGGGACATTCACACCACACAGAATTCCCTGAAAATTCACTGAAAGTTTACCGGCCTTACCGCTTCCGGGAACAAAGGCATAAGTACGTGCTGGATCGGGAATAGCGCGGGTTTTGACTTGAATACTTTTTACTCTGTAATTTGTTTTTTCTTCAGTTATTACTTTATTTGTAGCCAGATAACGTTCGGAGTAGCGATAGAACACACCAGGTCTCTGAGTTACTTTTTCAGTTTCTACCTCAATGCAAAACACCGTTTTAGGCAATGAATATACTAGGGTGGACTCACCTTCAGAAAGATTGATTGGTGCTTGAGCTTTAGCCATCAGACTAATTACAAGCAATGCTGATAATAGAAATAGCTTTTTCATTATGTTTTTATTATTAATAGTCATTTACAGCAAACTGTACTGACTAAGTTATCATTCACAAGGTATTAACATTATACAGATAGTTTCAAAGACTAATAACGCCTGAAGAACTAATATCGTATAACTAACAACACGAAGCTAACATTATTTTTTTGTTGGTGCCTTGGCTTTTGG
>DAIQOQ010000150.1:4386-7000 GCA_036787795.1 Paludibacter sp.
TTTCGCTTTTTTTTCAGTCTTGGCAGCAGTTGCTTTTCGTCCGAAAGGTTTCTTTTTATTCGCTGCTTCCGGTTGAGCGGCGATCAACTCTTGACATCTTTCAAGAGTCAATGTAGCAGGATCTGTTCCTTTCGGGAAAATCTTATAATTCACTTTTTCAAACGTGAAATAGGGTCCAAAACGTCCATTCAGCACTTGTATTTCCCCATTTTCGCCCAAAGTCTGAATCACTTTATTTCTCTCAACTTCACGTTTTTCCTCAATAATTTCAATGGCACGTTCCGTTGAGACATCCATTGGATCGTCCGTTTTTGGTAACGAATAAAAAGATCCGTCGTGACGAATATAGGGTCCGAAACGGCCGATAGCCACAGTCATTACCTTATCTTCATATTCACCAAGTTGACGAGGCAACTTAAACAGTTCCAATGCCTCTTCAAACGTAATACTTTCTATGGACTGATCCCGACGTAAAGAAGCAAAAACAGGTTTTTCTTCCTCTTCCACGGTTCCGATTTGAGCTAATGGTCCGTATTTTCCGATTTTCACCGAAAGTTGTCGCCCGCTTTTCGGATCGGCGCCCAAAATTCGTTCGCCAACCTGACGTTCGGAATTTTTCATCGTATCTTCTACAATCGGATGAAATTTTTTGTAGAATTTATCAATAGATTTTGTCCATTTTATTTTTCCATCAGCAATACTATCGAATTCCTGTTCAACATCCGCAGTGAAATTATAGTTCAGAATATCCGGAAAATATCCAGTTAAGAAATCATTTACCACCGTACCTATGTCAGTAGGGAACAGTTTTGATTTTTCGGCACCGGTATTTTCGCTCTTAATCTGATCAGTAATCTTTCCATCTTTTAATTTCAGTACATTACTATCGCGTTTATCAGCCGGACGATCGCCTTTCTCAACGTACGAACGATTTTGAATGGTCGATATTGTAGGTGCATAAGTAGACGGGCGACCAATGCCCAGTTCTTCCATTTTACGTACCAAACTGGCTTCACCATAGCGTGGAGGTTTCTGTGAGAAACGTTCCTGAGCAACAATTTCGATAGAGGTGAGCTTTTCGCCGTTTTTCATAGCCGGCAATAATGATTCGTTTTCAACATCGGCTTCATCGTCGTTCGATTCCATATACACTTTCAGAAAACCGTCGAATACAATAACTTCACCTGAAGCAACTAACTGAAGAGAACTACCTGAAACACTTATATAGATTGAGGTTTTCTCCAACTCGGCATCCGACATTTGAGAAGCAATGGTACGTTTCCAAATCAATTCGTACAAGCGTTTTTCCTGCGACGATCCCTCCACCGTATGAGCGTTCATATAAGTAGGTCGAATAGCCTCATGAGCTTCCTGAGCCCCTTTGGTTTTAGTATTAAACTGACGAGTATGTACATATTTCTGCCCAGCCATACTGATAATTTCAGCTTTCGAAGTTCCTAATGCTAAATCGGACAGATTCACCGAATCGGTACGCATATAGGTTATTTTTCCTGCCTCGTACAGACGCTGTGCTACCTGCATCGTTTGAGCTACTGAGAAACCAAGCTTACGGGCAGCTTCCTGTTGCAACGTGGAAGTAGTAAAAGGAGGTGCCGGCGATTTCTTTGCAGGTTTCGTTACTATATTATCAACACTAAACTCCGCATTTTTGCAAGTTTCAAGGAAAGCCAATGCTTCCGCTTTAGTTGCAAAACGTTGAGGTAATTCAGCCTTAAGTTCCACTGCTTTTCCGGCGCTGTCTATCGAAGAAAATAAAGCGTTAACACGATAAGATGCTTCAGGAACAAACTGATTGATTTCCCGCTCACGTTCTACAATCAGACGTACAGCTACCGACTGCACGCGACCCGCAGAAAGAGATGGACGAACTTTGCGCCACAAAATAGGTGAAAGCTCGAAACCCACAATGCGATCCAGCACCCGACGAGCCTGTTGGGCATCTACCAGATTTATATCAATATCACGAGGAGTTTCTATGGCATGAAGGATAGCGTCTTTGGTAATCTCATGAAAAACAATCCGACGGGTATTATCCTTCTTAAGTTTCAGTTCTTCGTATAGATGCCAGGCGATAGCTTCTCCCTCGCGGTCCTCATCGGAAGCAAGCCAAACCGTTTCGGCTTCCTTACTTGCTTTTTTAAGTTCCGAGACCAGCTTTTTCTTATCGGTAGAAACCACGTATTGCGGTTCGTAGTTATTTTCGAAATCTATACCGATTCCTTTCTCTGCCAGATCCCGAATATGTCCGAAGCTGGACATAACATGATAATCGGATCCGAGGAATTTTTCTATCGTTTTGGCTTTAGCCGGTGACTCTACAATGACAAGATTTTTGGACATACTTTCTTTTAATTATGTGTACGATGGTACAAATCGGGTGCAAAATAACAAAAACATGTAGGTACGAGCCAAATTTTCAGTGCATTATTTTTGTTTTTTATTGATTTTCGTTCAAAAATAGGTTCAAAAATCAGTAATCGGGGCCTAATGGAAGCTCTGCGGAGAAAAAATCGACTGAAGTTATCCAGTAATAAATACAGTTTTTCTGGACAATTAAAGATAAATATAGATGGTATAATTCTTTTCTTTATGA
>DAIQOQ010000151.1:0-6990 GCA_036787795.1 Paludibacter sp.
CTCAACTTTAGTGCTAAATTCCATTTTAAGCATTTTTATACCAAAACAGACGCAATTTCCTTGCATTTCTGCGAATTCGTGTTGTAAAACATAATTTTCGGTATATGTTTTCTCAGAAACAAGTGTTTTCTTTACACTTGTTATAGATAAACAAAAAGCAGATGCACTAATAAGCACCATTTAATTTATTATTAGCTACTTACAAAAATATTAGTATTTACTCAGACCATTAGTATTTGAATGACATCTACTTTTTACGAAAATAAAGACAGTTTTCTGGTTGCAGTTGACTGTATTATCATGGGATTTCGGGATAATGAATTGCATATACTCATTACCCGTCGTCAGATAGAGCCCCTGAAAGGAGGGTGGTCGCTTATGGGAGGCTTTGTGAATGCCCCCGAAAGTATCGACGAGGCAGCAAAGCGGGTAGTAGGCGAATTTACCGGCATAGAAGATATATTTATGGAACAGGTTGGGGCCTATGGGGAGCTTAACCGCGACTTAGCCGACCGGGTTATCTCGGTGGCATATTATGCCCTCGTGGATATTGAGCAGTTTGACACATTGCTGGCAAAAAAATACGACGCTCAGTGGATACGTATTACCAGGCTGCCCGAACTTATTTTCGACCATAACAAAATGGTGAAAGACACCATTCACATATTGCAACGGAAAGCAGCTATTAAGCCTATAGGGTTTAATTTGCTGGGCGAACAGTTTACATTGCCGACCTTGCAAAGTTTATACGAATCGATTTATCAGGAAACCATCGACAAGCGGAATTTCAGAAAAAAACTGTTGACCATGGATATTCTGGAAAAACTGGACGAAAAAGACAAAAGCTCGTCGAAAAGAGGAGCATTTTATTATCAATTCAACAAAGAGAAATACGACCAGCTCATTGAACAGGGAATGCATTTCTCGCTTTAATTTTTTTTGATTCATTAAGTGTAAAACTAACACATATTGTTATACAAAATACAAAGAGAAACTATGTTAGAAAAATTAAAAGAAGAAGTATTCAAAGCCAATCTGGATTTGGTAAAACACGGACTGGTCATTTTCACCTGGGGCAACGTGAGCGGCATAGATCGCGAAACGGGCGCAGTGGTTATCAAACCTTCGGGCGTGTCGTACGACGATATGAAGGCGGAAGATATGGTGGTAGTGGATTTGAACGGAAAGGTATTGGAAGGAAAACTCAAACCTTCGTCGGACACAGCCACACATCTGGTATTTTACAAAGCATTTCCCAATATTAAAGGTGTGGTTCATACGCACTCTACCTATGCTACTGCTTGGGCTCAGGCCGGATGCGACATTCCGAACATTGGCACCACGCATGCCGATTATTTCAGCGATGCCATTCCCTGTACCCGCGACATGACGCCTGCCGAAGTGGAAGGTGAATATGAACTCGAAACCGGAAATGTAGTAGTAGAACGGTTTAAGGGGCTCAATCCTGATTTTATTCCGGGAGTATTGGTCAAAAACCACGGACCTTTTTCGTGGGGAAAAGATGCTCACGACGCAGTACACAATGCAGTGGTGATGGAGCAAGTGGCCAAGATGGCTTATATTGCTTACGGCGTAAATCCGAATCTGACCATGAATCCGCAACTGATCAAAAAGCATTTTTACCGCAAACACGGGCCGGGAGCATATTACGGACAATAATCAGTGATTAGTGATCAGCGATTAGTGATTAATGATTGCCGGTTACGAAACTAAATGCAAAATAGAAATAACAGATATTTTAGTCAATACCATAAAACAAACACAACATTCCAATGAAAAAAACACTTTTATCAATCTTCTTAATAGGTTCCGTGAGTCTGTTGGCGCAAACCGGCACTTCGAAGATTACGGTTCATGCCGATCAGGGAAAAAATGTAATCAATAAAGAAATCTACGGACAATTTGCCGAACACCTGGGCTCTTGCATTTATGGAGGTATCTGGGTAGGTGAAAATTCTCCGATCCCCAACACCAAGGGATACCGTAACGATGTGTTTAATGCTCTTAAAGAGCTTCACATACCGGTACTACGTTGGCCGGGCGGCTGTTTTGCCGACGAATATCACTGGACAGACGGTATCGGACCACGCGAGAAACGTCCGAAAATGGTAAACAACAACTGGGGCGGTGTAATAGAAGACAATAGTTTTGGTACTAACGAATTTTTCAACCTCTGCGAAATGTTGGGTTGCGAACCTTACCTGAGTGGCAACGTAGGTAGCGGCAGCGTAGAAGAACTGGCTAAATGGGTGGAATATATCACCTCCGAAGGCGACAGTCCGATGGCTCGCTTACGTCGCCAAAACGGGCGCGACAAAGCCTGGAAGCTAAAGTACCTGGGCGTGGGTAACGAAAGCTGGGGATGCGGTGGAAATATGACACCCGAATACTATTCCGATTTGTATCGTCGTTACTCAACCTATTGTCGTGAATACGATGGCAACAAGTTATTCAAAATTGCCAGTGGTGCCAGCGATTACGATTATAAATGGACAGAAACGTTGATGAATAATGTAGGAGATCGTATGCAAGGTGTTTCATTACATTATTATACCTGCAAAGGTTGGAATGGCAGCAAAGGTTCAGCCACCAAATTTAATAAAGACGAATACATGTGGACCATGCATAAGTGTCTGGAAATTGAAGATGTAGTAAAAAAACACATTGCCATCATGGATCAACATGATCCGCAACACAAAGTGGGTCTGATGGTGGATGAATGGGGTACATGGTGGGATCAGGAACCGGGAGTTAAGTCGGCCCTGTTCCAACAAAATTCCATGCGCGATGCTTTTGTGGCTGCTCTTACCCTTAATATATTCAATAAATATACAGAGCGTGTAAAAATGAGCAACATTGCTCAGGTGGTGAACGTGCTTCAGGCTATGATTTTGACGAATGATTCTAAAATGGTGCTTACTCCTACTTATCACGTGTTTAACATGTACAAAGTGCACATGGGTGCCACCAACCTTCCGTTGGACATTCAATGCGACTCTTTGTCGTCGAATGATAAGAAGTTTGCTTCGGTAAGTGCTTCGGCTTCGAAAGATGCAAAAGGATTAATTCACATCACACTGGCTAATGTCAATCCGGATAAAGAACAAAAAATCACGATTGACCTGCCAAATCTGAAGGTAACGAAGGTTTCAGGCACCATTCTGACTGCAAAAACAATAGATGCTTATAACACTTTCGACAATCCTAACGTGGTGGCTCCGGCTCCGTTTAAAGATGCCAAAACAAGCAAAACCGGTTTGACCGTAACTATTCCGGCCAAAGCAATTGTTGCGTTGGAGGTACTTTAAGCAGAGTTACGAGGAATTACTCAGAGATCACAAGCGGGTGATTTCGGTTTAAGTAACAAGGATTATATCAGATTGTCGGTTATTCAACAGCCTCTGTCTTTTGCCGGAGGTCTGCATGAAAAGTCAGCTTACAAAAAATAATATCAGTTAGTTCTGATCAATTAAATATTTAAACAAAACAACAACTTACAAATAACATTAGAAATTATGGAATTCAAATTTGAAAATTATGAAGTGTGGTTTATTACCGGAGCACAGTTGCTTTACGGTGGTGACGCAGTAGTGAGTGTAGATGCACACTCAAATGCAATGGTTAAAGGTCTGAACGAATCAGGTAACCTTCCTGTTAAAGTCGTTTACAAAGGAACGGCTAATTCCTCGACTGAAATTTCTGAAATTATGCGTGCAGCCAATGGTGATACCAAATGTATTGGTATGATTACCTGGATGCACACTTTCTCTCCAGCCAAAATGTGGATTCATGGTTTGATGGATTATAAAAAACCATTGCTCCATCTTCACACCCAATTCAACGAACAAATTCCCTGGTCGGAAATTGATATGGACTACATGAACCTGAACCAATCGGCTCATGGCGACCGCGAGTTCGGATTTATCACCAGCCGTTTGCGCAAACCACGCAAAGTTGTGGTAGGTTACTGGAAAGACAAATCAACACACGATAAAATCTCAGGATGGATGCGTGTATGTGCCGGATGGGCAGATGCTCAATCGATGCAAATCATTCGTTTTGGTGACAACATGAACAATGTGGCTGTAACCGACGGTGACAAAGTAGAAGCTGAAATTCGTTTGGGTTATCACGTAGACAATGCGCCTATCGCTAAACTGGTGCCTTACGTAAATTCAGTGACTGAAGCTGAAATTGATGCATTGGTTGCAGAATACGAAAAACTATACGATTTCGCTGCTGATTGTAAAAAAGGAGCTGAAAAACATATCTCCGTACGTCAGGCTGCTGCTCAGGAAATCGGTTTACGCCGCTTCCTCGAAGATAATAATGCAACTGCTTTCACTACCAGCTTCAACGAACTGGAAGGTATGACTCAATTGATGGGCTTTGCTTCTCAACGTTTGATGTCCGAAGGTTACGGATTTGGTGCTGAAGGCGACTGGAAAACAGCTGCACTGGTTCGCACCATGTGGGTAATGGGTCAGGGCCTTGCCGGTGGACAATCATTCCTCGAAGATTATGTATTGAATTTCAATGGAGCTAACAGCGCCATTCTGCAATCGCACATGTTGGAAATTAATCCTGATATTGCCAAAGCAAAACCACGTATCGAAGTGCATTTCTTAGGCATTGGTGACGCTGGCGTTTGTGCCCGTCTGGTATTCCAGGGTCACGAAGGCGAAGGTATTGCTGCTACTATCGTGGATATGGGTAACCGTTTCCGTATGATTGTAAACGAAGTGAAAGTAATCGAACCTAAAGCATTGCCTAAACTTCCTGTTGCCTGTGCATTGTGGATTCCACAACCAAACCTCGAAGTAGGTGCAGGTGCATGGATCACTGCCGGTGGTACCCACCACTCAAGCTTCTCTTTCTCCGTCACTACCGAGATGTTGGAAGACTATGCTGAAATTGCAGACCTCGAATTATTGACTATCGACAAAGATACCAATATCCGCACTTTCAAACAAGACATTCGTAACAACGAAGTGTATTACATGTTGAATAAAGCTCTTAGATAATTAATCAGCAGCAAGCTGTAAGCAGTAAGCAGTAAAAGCTTACCGCTTACCGCTTACCGCTTACATACTAATAAAATGAAATACGTCATAGGTTTAGACTACGGAAGCGATTCCTGTCGGGCGGTAGTGGTAAATGCCAATACCGGAGAAGAAATAGCTTCTGCTGTAAAATATTACTCACGCTGGGCTGAAGAAAAATATTGTGTGCCCACTGCCAATCAATATCGTCAGCACCCGCTTGATTATGTTGAAGGACTGGAATACACGGTGAAAACAGCTTTGGCAAAATGTCCTGCCGGAACAGCTGAAAATGTGGTGGGTATTGCTTTTGATACTACCGGAAGCACTCCCGTGTTTACCGACAAAAACGGTACTCCACTTTCATTATTACCCGAATTTGCCGAAAATCCCAACGCCATGTTTGTGTTGTGGAAAGATCACACAGCTATCAAAGAAGCAAAAGAAATAAATGATCTGTGTGCCAAATGGGATATTGACTATTCTTCGTACGAAGGAGGTATCTATTCTTCCGAATGGTTTTGGGCAAAGGCATTACATGTGCTTCGTGCCGATGAAAAAGTACGCAATGCGGCTTATTCTATCGTTGAACATTGCGATTGGTTACCTGCATTGATTACCGGAACAACTAATCCGGCTACTATGTATCGTAGTCGTTGCGCTTCGGGACATAAAGCTATGTGGTTGGAAAAATGGGGAGGGTTACCTTCAGAACAGTTTCTCACTGCACTCGATCCTCTTTTGGCAGGATACCGGGATCGCTTATATGCCGACACTTATCCGAGTGACCAGAAAGTGGGTGTACTAACTGAAGAATGGGCTACCCGTTTAGGATTGACTACCAAAGTAGCTGTTGCCGTTGGAGCTTTTGATTGTCACATGGGAGCTGTTGGAGCTGAAGTTACTCCGGGAGCTTTGGTACGTGTTATCGGTACTTCTACCTGCGACATCATGGTAGCAAGCTACAAAGAAATGGAGCATAAACTTATTCCGGGTATCTGTGGACAAGTTGACGGTTCGGTTATTCCCGGCATGATAGGACTGGAAGCCGGACAATCGGGCTTTGGTGATATCTACGCATGGTTTAAACGGGTACTGGCCTGGCCAATCGAAAACATTGTGGCTAAATCAACCCTGATTGATGCCGATACGAAACAAAAACTAATTGACGAAACCTTGGATCAGATTATCCCGGTCTTGTCTGTTGAAGCAGCTAAAGTTCCGGTTTCGGAATCAAGTATTTTGGCTACCGATTGGATGAATGGTCGCCGCACGCCGGATGCCAGTCAACTGGTTAAAGGTTCTATCACCGGTTTAAATCTGGCAAGCTCTGCACCGCTTATTTTCCGTGCTTTGGTGGAAGCTACTGCTTATGGTTCAAAAGCTATTGTTGATCGTTTCATCCAGAATGGTGTGGAAATTAAAGAAATTATCGGTATCGGTGGTATTGCATTGAAATCTCCGTTTGTAATGCAAACATTAGCCGACGTGTTGGACATGCCTATCAAAGTGGCTAAGGCAGAACAAGCCTGTGCATTTGGTGCTTCTATGTTTGCCGCTGTAGTAGCAGGTGTTTACGATAAAGTAGAAGATGCGCAAAAAGCAATGGGTATGGGCTTTGCTTCGGAATTCTATCCAAACAAAGAAAATGTTGCTGTATACCGCGAATTGTATAAGGACTACCTGAAACTGGGCAAGTTCACTGAAAAAGAATTATTCTCTTAAATCAAAAACAATAATACACACAAAAAATGAATTGGAGTTCACATGAATTTATTTGGCTCGACTGGGTTATTCTCGCGGTCGGAATATGTGCAGTATCATGGGCTGTATGGCGTACGGTACAAAAAGATAAACGGTTGCAAAAGGGTGCCAACAGTGAAGATTACTTGTTTGGTAAAGGCGAACCATGGTATATCATTGGTGC
>DAIQOQ010000025.1:0-8463 GCA_036787795.1 Paludibacter sp.
TTAGTAGTATCCACTGTTGATGGTTCTGAAATACTTTCATTTGTTTTACAGGATATCAACATCAAACCATTTAAAGCCACTAGTACTATATAAAAATCAAGTCGTCTCATATTAATTAAATTTAAAAAGCTATTACCAAAATTTCACTCACAAAGAAGTGACAATATCCGGAGTTCACCTAAAACTCCGGATACATCAACAACAATTACAACTTCTATTTTTTATAAAATAGAGTATACACCTGATTGGCTGACAACTCAGAATTGTAAATCTGAAATTTGTCGATTCCTCCAGCAAAGGCTGGTTCATTTGCTGTCCCATAAGAATTGGCACCTATGTATGCATGATTTTGCGCAAATACAGTTAGAGCATAAGCTGCAGGAAGAGCTTTCGTGCATATTAGCACACCATCCAAATAAATCTTCATCATAAGGTTTGCTTTTGATGCTGTCATTACTACATGATGCCACTTACTGTCAGTAGGTATTGAAGAAGAACTAATAGCATTAGTTTCCGTATAACCGGCAAAACCGGTTACCTTTTCGAAAATAGCACGTCCTACTAAATTATTACCCGCTCCATTCCAACCACTGGATGCCCTCTCCAAAAGACACAAACGATTTCCTCTGGTTGCTCCAAAATCAAAAATAGGTGTCCAGTCGGTCAACGAGGAACAGCTTACCCAACAAGAAATGGTTAGTTCATTATATTGGGCGACATTTGTCGGAAGTGCTATTATTTGATTATAAATTCCATTCTGAGGTCCACCAGTAGCGTTCGCATAGCCGGCAAGTGAAACTGCTTGTCCACTCACTCCTGTAATATACTTCAATGGCGAGCCTAAACCCTGTGTATAAGTAGCTGCAGATCCGATAGCAGCATTTAGATTTCCTTCAAAATCCAACTGGTAAACCGGATTTGGAACCGCAGTCAGGAATGCGAAATTCGGACCATTTACAGGATAACCACCGACAGACACTACAATTACGCCTGATGTGAAAGCTGCAGGCACTATTACCTCAATGGTACCATTAATTAAAGATTTTACAGTACCACTAGTACCATTGAATTTGACATCTATATTTGTCAAATCAGTACCAAAGCCAGTGCCTTGAATTTTAATTATATCACCAGGGGTACCAGCATCAGAACTTACCGATGTAATTACAGGTGAAGGAATAACTGTATACAAACCAATGGAATCAATAGTGTGTGTCCATATTTTTAAAGTTACTTTTCCGGTAATGGCTGTGGCAGGTACTTTCACTTTAATTTGCGTATCTGTGCAAGAAATTATCGAATCGGCCTTTACACCACCGAAAGATACGCTTACAGCATTTGTATAAGTTCCAAAGCTTGAACCATTAATATACATATATGTCCCCGGGTAACCAGATGTGGGCGTCATCCCTGTAGGGACAGGTGCCGGATAGGTATATATCCTTATTTCCGGGTCTTTGTTACAGCCGCTAAAAATAGCTGTCATGCCCAGCAGCACCAATAGAATTCGGATATTTTTAATGAAGTATTTCATAATATTTTTATTATTTAAAAGATTAAACATTTAATAACAAACAAGTTTGGTCACGCCCAAAGTTATTTGTCATTAATAACCATTATTTTGCACCAATTTAGAATTTAACTGTAATTGCGCTGTTGGCAATGGGAACAAGTAATTATCTCTTTTGAAATTATGATTGACCCCTGGCATTACCACAAGACAATTTAAGGTGCCCTTACCGGTTGCTACTGCAGCCTCACCATAGCCATATTTAGTTGGAACATACTTACTGGTCGGAGCTCCTGTTGCGTCTTTAAAATCTGTAGGATAAGAAGCCCCACCTACTACCATGCCACAAACATCTTTGTTTAATTCTGTTTCCGCAATACCCCAACGCTTCAAGTCGTCGAAACGAGTATTTTCACAGTACATTTCCAATGCCCTTTCACGTCTTATTTCATTTAGCATATTTAGCCCATTAGCGGTAACCAATGCATTGGTCAATGGCGCAACACCAGCTCTAGCCCTAATTAAATTTATCGAAAGATTCAGGTCAGCATCACTAATACTACCATTCAACTCCATCAATGCCTCGGCATAAATCAGGTAAACTTCAGCAAGACGTATCTGAGGATAATTCTGAGATTCCGTATTATCAGAGCGGTAGGAAGTAACAGTAAAGTTCCAACTATTAAACTTTGCATTACCAAAACCATAATTAACCCCATCTGTTAATGAAACAGATCCTGCTGCCGGCAACGTTCCTGCTCCCAGTACATTTGACAGCATGCGGTAATCTCTATTCTGGAATTCTTTATTTACCGTGGAATATCCCTGAAACAAGGGTGATTTATCAACTGGCAATCCATCCGTACACAAATACATATCCATCAGTTTGCGACTGGGCGTCAAAAGCCATGCGTTACGGGTTATTTGAGAGCCACTTTTACGTAAAGTGTAATCATATACACTTTGGAGAATAAATTCATTATTACTGTTTTTATCCAATCCTAGCGGGTTAGAACCTGTTCCATCAATATTATAAAGAAAATAATTGCTCCTATTGTTTAAAGTCGTATTGTAATTCCATAATGCATATCCACCATTGTCCATTACATCTTTTGTCAAAGCGATGGCATCAGCTAAGAATGTTGCCACTTCATCTTTAGTAGGACCGGCAGATCCCTTAAAGTCTGTAGTTACACCGGTATATTTACGCCAGGTAGCTTCATAAAGGTCTACACGAGCCTTAAAAGCTTCAGCAGCCCATTTACTGATGCGACCTTTATCAGCAGCAGAAATAGCTTGCTCTGTGGGTAGGTTTGGAATGGCCTCGGATAAATCTGATAAAATCTGAGTTACTACTTCATAACGGCTATTGCGAGGTCCCGTTAATTCAGGAGAATTAAGATCCAACACCGTTGTTACAACCGGAACGCCTCCATACCGTTTTAGCAGAAAGAAATGATGCCATGCTCTAAAAAATTTAGCTTCTGCAACATACTGTTTTATATCAGTTTTGTTACCTGTATATGCATCTGCCTTTTTTAGCAGAAGGTTTACACTACGGATATATGAATATGTATTATCCCAATAATAATCGACAGATGGTATAGTGATAGAACCAAGTCCATAGCCTGTTTGCCCTGCTTCTCCAACATCTTTTACGTTAGATGAAAGATCTGAACCAAAATCCATAAAAGAAAAGATATTACCCATTTTGTCTTGCGAAGCCCAGCTTAGCAATTTTCCATAAAACGAAGCTGTGGAAGCTTTAAACTGATCTGGCGTTGTAAAATAAGCTGCTTCTGTTAGCTGGTCCTGTGGAGCCAGATTCAGGAAGTCTTCTCTACACGAACTTATCAGTAGCGCACCGCCCAGAACTATATAAATTAATAATTTCTTCATAAGATATTTATTTTTTACTGATTAAATAATGAAAAGTTTAAAAACCAATATTGAGACCTAAAGCCCATGTCCTCATAAATGGATATCCTGCATTATTAGAACTTGTACCTTGTTCTGGATCATATCCATCTTTGATAGATGTGCTTTCCCATAAGTCGTTGCCCGAGAAATAAACCCTCAATCGTTCTATTTTTACTTTGCTAAGCCATGCTTTAGGCAAAGTATAACCCACAATTAAAGATTTTAAGCGGATGTAACGGTTATTCTGCAGCATGAAATCATTATTTGCATAATTATAGTTATTACGTCCTGAATATACAGTCATCCTTGGAAAAGCAGCACCCGTATTATCAGTTGTCCATGTTTTACCTATAAAACTGGCATTTTGGTTAGTCCATATTGCCACAAAAGGATATGCTAAATAATCTGAACGTTGAATATATTGTTGACCTACTCCCTGAAAGAAAGCGCTAAAGTCAAAGCCGTTCCAGGATCCACCCAGATTTAACCCAAATATAAAATGAGGGGCATTGTCACCCATATATTTCAAATCACCTTTATCGGTCGTTGCATTGCCCAAAGCACTGATATAACCATTACCATCCAAATCTACTTTCTTGACATCTCCTGGACGCAATGCTGCAGTAGGATCTGTTGAGCTCAAAGCAGTCATATCACCCTTTCCGCCATATTTTGCATAGTAAGCATCCACCTCGGCCTGACTCTGGAATAAACCAGCCGTCTGATACATCATCCATGAGCCAAGCGGACGACCAACTATTGTATTATTTAATCCGGCTGTATATGTAGTAGCTCCTTGTAATGATACAAGTTTATTGCGGCTGTCACTGATATTGAAGCCTACATTATAAGTGAACCGTCCAATTTTGTCTTTCCAACTTAGCACAGCTTCCCAGCCTTTTGTATCTAAAACGCCACTATTTGAGTAAGGAGCTGTTCCTCCCAATACTGAAGGATACGCTACTTTAATTAACATACCGTCGTTTCGTTTTTTGTAATAATTAAATTCACCAGATAAGCGATTTTTAAAAAAATGCATTTCAACACCTACGTTTGCCTGAGTAACACGTTCCCATGTAGTGGTACTACTCATGCTTAACCCGTTTCCATTCACTGACGAAGAAGGTTGGGTAGCTGCTGGAGTACCCAAGACAGCCGTACCTGTTCCTATGGTGGAATAGTAATCATACAATCCTATGCCTGACTGTAAGCCAGTCACGCCAATACTACCTTTAAACTTCAGATAATTTAGTGCTTCTAACTTCAGGTTCTTTATAAAATCTTCTTCAGTCAATACCCAGCCACCAGAAACGTTACCGAAATTAGACGTTTTGGAACCGATTGCAAATTTGGAAGAGCCATCACTACGGCCGAGCACTTCTAACAGGTATTTGTCTTTATAAGTATAATTTAATCTGCTATAATAGGAATATAACCCCCATTGGTTCTGACCACCGCTATTTGTTGCAGCTGTACTATATGGTGCAACATTTAGATCGTATACGCCATTACTAGGTATCAATGTACGGTAGGCTGACAATCCTTTCCATTGATTCTTTTCTGCAGTGACACCTGCCATTGCCGAAAACCGATGGTTACCAATTAATTTAGTGTAACGTAATAAAGCGTTGTAATTTTGATAAAAAGTATTTTCAGTTGTAGCAGAGATATTAGAGGTTGAATTTAAAGAACCGGCTGCTGGTTGCCCATCCCATGTATAAAGAGGAACAGTAAGATTATAAACATCGCGTCTGTAACTATTTGACTGGAAAGAAGCAGTACCTTCAAATATAAGATTCTTTAGTAGTTCAATATTAGTTCCTAAATCAATTCTTGTTAGATTATTTTCCTTATTATCTCTTCCTCCATCCGTAGTTTGCGCTGTTGCATTTCTGTTTCCTGCATTTCCGAAATTAGAATTCCATTGTCCATAAGGATTTTTAGCTGGAAAAAATGGAGGATCTTCAGAAGTCATAGACCAATCTAAACCACCTGATGGGGAAGATGTTACATCTTTTTGATACGTAATATTAGTTATTAACTTTATCTTATCTGTTACTTTAAAATCATAATTTAACTTTAAGTTGTATTGTTTTTGCCCATCATAAGCAGTAGCCAGGTTTCCCTGGTTATTGGCATATCCTGCCGAAACACGATAGGTTGTTTTATCAGTTCCTCCCGAAAGGCTTAGGGTGTGTTGTTGAGAAACACGAGATTGAAATAACTCTTTGTATCTATCGCCTTGTCCAATAAATATATTACCCCAATGTGTCGTTGGATAAATACCTTCGATGCCTTTTTGCATCTTTAGCATTTGATCCTGTGCTGCAAACCACCAAAGAGGTGTTGTTTCTTGTGCATTGGCATCCAACCACATGGTAGCATATTGCTGCATGTTTGCTGAAGGTGTTCTGATACCAGTTGTATTAACACGAAGATTTACACCATAATCAATTTTCATTTTGCTGCTGGCAGTACCTCTCTTTGTTGTAACAAGAATAACACCCCCGGCAGCTCTAGAGCCATAAATAGCCGCCATACCATCTTTTAATATAGTAACAGATTCTATGTCATCCGGATTCATTGTACTCAAAGAATTTGAAATACTGTTATTGTCTTTATCCTTATTATCTATAATGGGCACCCCATCAATAACTATCAACGGAGAGACTCCATTGACAGAAGTGGCACCACGTATCTGCATAGCAATATTTTCATGACCCGGACGTGAGGACGACCTAGTTACTACTAAACCTGGAGCTTCACCCTGTAATGCAACCAATGGGTTGGTAACAGCCCTTCCTTCAAAGGCCTTAGCACTTACCTGATCTAAAGATCCTGTTAATGTGGATTTCTTAGCCGAGCCATAACCCACAACAACCACTTCGTCGAGTGCTTTTTGATCTTCTTTTAGCTGGATGGAAATGCTCTTTTTACCACTTACACTAATTTCCTGCGAAGCATAACCGATATAGGAAATCACTAAGGTTTCCCTGCCTGTTACATTCAGATTAAATGCTCCCGAAAAATCTGTGATAGTACCTAAAGATGTGCCTTTCACTTTAATGCTAGCCCCAATAACGGGCTCTCCTTTTTCATCTGTTACTTTTCCTTTAAATGAGGTTTGAGCAAAAGCTCCAAACGTAATCCCCAGAAAGAATAAAAGCATCAGGTTCTTTTTGAAAGAAAAGATTTTTTCTTTTTCTAATCGAAACTTTGATCTCATCATAATAAAATTAGAATTAAAAGTTAGTAAATAAAATTATATCCTGAACTCTGTATCTTAAGATGAATACAGATAATTGATTTGTAAATAAATAAGAATTAAACATACTGAATAGATTTATTGAATTATGCTATGTATACGTATTACAAGGTTCCAACACTTACTATAAAAATACTTTTTTATATTTTTATATACACTGCCTAAGATACTCCCTCATCATCTTTCGACTTGTCAATAGATGATTTTCAACAGTGCGTCGACTAATTTTCAGTGTATCGGAGACTTCACTAACTGACAATTCTTCATACCGGCATAAAGCATATACCATTTTACGCTGCGGCGAAAAAGTGCGAAGCTTATTCAATTCAAGACGGAGAATCTCTTTTGCATTTAGTTTAGTTTCGGTATCATTAGCCGATTCTTCCAGAAAATCAACCATATTGGCGGAGACTTCTTGTCTCTTATAATGGCGGCGGAGATAGTCCGTGACAATATTGCGCGCAATGGTGAAAAGAAATGATTTTATAGTCTCTTCTCTCAACATTTGTTTATAATCAAGTACGCGGATAAATACATCCTGGGCAAGATCTTCCGCTTCGTAGCGGTTATTGATCTTATAAGCGATGTAGTTTAAAATAAATGGATATAACTCGTCATAAGACCGGGTTATTAAACATTTCGATGGCTGGGCACCGAAGGCATTGGTGGATGTGCTTTTCATAATATTTGCTCAAACAATAAAATTCGATTGTGCAAATATAGATTATAGAATAGTTACTAATGCTTAAATTCAGAGCCGTTTAATCTCAAACCATTTTAGTAGACAATAAATAATTAGACAGCTGATTTTCAGAATGTGTGCAGATACTAAATCAGAGTCTCAAATAATTATATAAGATAGTTGAAGTCAAAACAGCTTATTCTTCGGTCTCGGATTCCATATCTTTAACGTTCCTGCCAATGCTCCGGATGTATTCATTGGGTGTAATTCCGGTTAATTTTTTAAATGAACGGAAAAATGATGCGCGAGAACTAAATCCGCATTGTTCGGCCAGTGCGGTGAGTGTATACTTAGAACACTCAACATCGGATACAAGTCGCTGAAATTCCCTGATCCGATATTCATTGATGAAATCGTAATAGTTCTTAGTCAGATATTGATTGAAGATATAGGATAGTGTATGAGAGGAGATGTGAATAGCCTCTGCCAAGTGAACTATTTTCAAATCCGGCTTTGTATATGGTTTGTCCGTTTCAAAGTAGGCATACAACCGTTCACAAGCTTGTTTACACTCTTCATCAGCCAGTTTCGTGAATTTATATTTCTCTTCCGGTTTTTCTTTGTCTGTTTCAGCAATAAGATTTTCTTTATTGCCGTTTCCATTCCTATAAGTCAGAAATCGGTTGTACACATGAACATATTTATTTGCGAAAAAATAAACGATAGCCGCAATTAATAGGGCAATCAGCCAGAAAGTCCAGGTAAAATAAGAATGTATACGAAACTTCAGTTGTGTTTCCGATTCATTATTTCCTTGCAAACGAACCCTTAGTACATAATTTCCAGAGGATAAATTAGAATATGACACCTCATTTTTTCCACTCGGCAATATTTGCCAGTCGTCATCTTTACCCTCCAACTTATACTCATAAACTACCGTAGCCGGATTGGTATACAACAAACTGACAAACCGGATATTCAGATTATTTTCATCATGCCGCAGATCAATTTTTTGATGAGCATCAAATTCGGTTTGCTGATCAACATTAAGTTTAGCTCCGTTAATCTGAAAATCAGTGAAGATAA
>DAIQOQ010000025.1:8563-10645 GCA_036787795.1 Paludibacter sp.
GTTTGCTGATCAACATTAAGTTTAGCTCCGTTAATCTGAAAATCAGTGAAGATAACAGGAAAACGATTCTGTCTGGAAAGCTTTATTTGTGCCGGGTCGACCGATAAGAGCCCTTTTGCATTTCCAAACCACAGCTTGCCTGCCGGATCCATAAATGCTGCATTGGTATTAAATACCGGATCAGGAATACCATCGGTAAACCCTAAACTATAATAGGAATCATCTTTGCCGGTCATGGAGAGTAGCCCATTCTCACTACCAAACCAATAATGACGATTCTTATCCTCCAATACCGATAAGAAGATCCTGCCCTGAAAGCGTTTGGTTATTTCTAACGGCGAAAATGACTTCATATTTAGGTCCGAAACAAATATATTTCCTTTATCAGGACAAAAGAAAAGCTTATGATTGGAATCTTCGTGAATAACTTTGATTACTTGATTATTGAAAAAGTTTTTTGGAAAAACATTGGATTGAATGCTCTTCGTATAGGGATCATAAATGCAGAGACCACTCTCGGTAGCAATCCAGCCTTTTTTTGTACTGTCGAAAAAAACATAATAAACATTCCCGGACAATAATTGAGAATTAGCTGTGGTAAACGCCTTCAGTTCATTATTGGCTTTATCATACGAAAACAGTCCTCCGGAAGTGGCAATCCACAATACTCCCTGCGCGTCTTCTTCAAAATGAAAAACATGACCTTTTAGCAATGTGTTATCACCGCCTAAAGGACGAATATGCATGGTTTGTGGATTGAGCACGGAAGCCCCACCTCCGTATGTCCCGATATAGTACTCCCCTTTATAATAGCATAATGATAAAATAAGATTAGAACGAAGCTCCTTTTTCGTAAAGCTATGCACAGCATGCTTATCTTCCTGAATATAAAACAAGCCTTCGCGGGTTCCTATCAGTTTTTCTTTTTCTCTGATCAGAAAAGTGCGTACAGGCAGGTCTTTTGAATCGAAATAAGGTGGAAAACTATAGGTATAAAATAATTTATTTTGGAATAAGCTGTAATCTAGTCCGGCCTGATAAAAGCCGATCCAAATAATTCCATTCCGATCGACCAACAGGGAATATACCGAATTGGAACGAATACCTGTTTTCTGATTAGGAGAGTAGCGTATGGACTGAATAATAGCCTTACTCTTATGCGAAAGAAAATGAACTCCATTGCCATCTGTAGCCACATAAATCCGGTCTTTCCCATCGCTCGAAATATCCGTTATTATATCCGAACCTACATCTGTAAATGAAGAAAATCGGGATGTAGAGATATCATAACACACAATTCCTGCATTGGGAGTACCCATGTACAAAAACTGTCCGATACGGGTTATTTTGTGAAATACATTTAAATCAGAAGAAGTCGACTTAAACTCATGGATTGCTGTTCGCTTATTCCGCGGATCAAAAGAACAAAGTCCTTTATTAGTTGCCATCCATACAATTCCATCATCTGCTATCGTAATTCCCGTAATCTGGTTACTTGGCGAAAGCATATTGTTATGAGGTGCAATGTGCTGAATCCGGTTGTTTTGGTCTAAAATAAATAGTCCCTTTACTGTTCCGATATATAATTCATGACGTTTGGCATTCCACTGCAATGCGTTTACACCGCAGTCAATCACTTCCGGCTTTACCAATTCCAAAAGTCCGCTTGTTTTAGCCAACTTCCAGAGTCCAACGCCATTTCCCACAAACAACTGCCCAGCGGAAGACTCAGTGATTGCCATGACCCGTTTTTTATTGATATCACCAATTGTAAATGGATAATGGCGAACGGAAACACCATCGTATCGGTCAAGACAATTGTCGGTTCCAATCCAAACAAATCCTATGGAATCTTTATAGAAACAGTTGACAACAAAATTAGACAATCCATTATCCATAGTCAATGCCCGAAAAGTATAAGGCTGGGCATTAGCTACAGAAACCAGAAAAAGAGCAAGTGTTAGAATGAAATATTTCGAACGTGCTTTTGACATAAACTAAATTCAACCAAATTTCAAAAAAGGTGCTGAGAATTTGAATAGGCAAAAATAGTATTTTTGCGAGTATAAACAGACTATATCC
>DAIQOQ010000025.1:10745-11974 GCA_036787795.1 Paludibacter sp.
GATTATTTGTTTCATGCTTTTACCTGTTTGTTTCGTGTAATTAATAGTTTTGCTTGTTTATAGGGGTATAACCGGTACGCGTTTGCGAATTGATGTTACTCAACGGTGTTTCCATTTTTTTTTAATTACGAGGATTATTTATATATTTGCGTATTTACAAAACTTTAAATTGATTTTATATGCTAAGACTTAATTTGCAACCTATTTTTAAAGCCCGGGGCATCGATAGACCTCATGCCTTTTTAGTAAGAGCCGGATTCACGGCACATTCTGCACATGTTATCGTAAACAGTCATCTAAAGGTCGTAAAACTACAGCATCTGGAGATTCTCTGCGAAAAACTCAACTGTGAACCCAACGACTTACTGCTTTGGACACCGGACGATAACAACCCCCTTGCTGCCAGTCATCCGCTCTATAACCTGAGAGATACCCGGAACGCTTCGGCAACTACGCTCCGCGACATGCCCTACAAGCAACTCAAGGAGCTGACTTCAAAACTTTCGGACGAGCAAAAAGAAAGTGAACTGTGACTACTTACCAACAATTAATTCACATCCTTATTCATTCAAATTCAATAGCAATCAGATCTTTCTCTTTCCAGTTATTTTTTGTAATTTTGCAGCCCTGAAATGGTTGCTGTTTAATCCGGCAATCTATTAATTGGTTAATGCATGTTTTCTAATGAAAAAGTTTAAAGAATATTCCAATCTGAATTTATCGGACATCAACAAGGAAATGCTATCGCAGTGGAGCGACAAGGATATTTTCCATAAAAGTATAGAAACCCGCGAGGGAAAACCGTCATTCGTATTTTATGAAGGACCTCCTTCGGCTAACGGACTACCTGGTATTCACCACGTAATGGGGCGTACCATTAAAGATGTTTTTTGCCGGTATAAAACCATGCAGGGTTTTCAGGTGAAACGTAAAGCCGGCTGGGATACACACGGACTACCCGTGGAACTGGCTGTAGAAAAGGCATTGGGCATTACCAAAGAAGACATTGGGAAAAAGATTTCAGTAGACGACTATAACGCCGCCTGCCGCAAAGACGTGCTCAAATACACCAAAGAATGGGAAGACCTGACAACCAAAATGGGTTACTGGGTGGATATGAACGATCCGTACATCACCTACGACAACCGGTATATCGAAACACTTTGGTGGTTGCTCAAACAACTTTACAACAAAAACTTATTATACAAAGGCTACACCATTCAGCCTTA
>DAIQOQ010000025.1:12074-20290 GCA_036787795.1 Paludibacter sp.
CGACTTTGTGGCTTCAAATATGAACAAAGAATTGTATGCCGAATATGCCGGACGCTTTGTAAAAAATGCCTACGACGAAAGTCTGACAGAAAACGATGCCACCCTCGATGTTGACATCTGTGTGATGCTTAAACAACAGGGACTGGCATTTAAAATAGAAAAACATACACATAGTTACCCGCACTGCTGGCGTACTGACAAACCGGTGTTATACTATCCGTTGGACAGCTGGTTTATCAAAACTACAGCTTGTCGCGAAGAAATGATGTCGCTGAACGAGACCATCAACTGGAAGCCACAATCAACCGGAACCGGTCGTTTTGGTAAATGGCTGGAAAACCTGCAAGACTGGAATCTGAGTCGTAGTCGTTACTGGGGAACTCCGCTTCCTATCTGGCGCAGCGAAGATGGAACTGAAGAAATTTGTATCGGTTCGGTCGAAGAGCTGATTGTGGAAATTGAAAAATCCATTGCAGCCGGATTTATGGCCGAAAATCCATACAAAAACTTTAAAGTAGGAGAATATACTGCCGATAATTACGCGGTGAAAAATATAGATTTACACCGCCCGTATGTGGATGGTATCGTACTTGTTTCGGCAAGTGGCAAACCAATGAAACGTGAGCTCGATCTGATTGATGTTTGGTTCGATTCGGGTGCCATGCCTTACGCGCAGTTGCATTATCCGTTCGAAAACAAGGAGCTGATTGATAGTGGGAGCAATTTCCCAGCCGATTTCATAAGTGAGGGAGTTGACCAAACCAGAGGATGGTTTTTCACTCTCCACGCCATAAGTACCATGGTTCGTGGTTCGGTTGCTTTCAAAAGTGTTATTTCTAACGGGCTTGTTTTAGACAAAAACGGCAATAAGATGTCGAAACGTTTGGGCAACGGTGTTGATCCGTTTATTGCAATTGAAAAATACGGTTCCGATCCGCTTCGTTGGTACATGATGACCAATGCGTCGCCTTGGGATAATCTGAAATTCGACACCGAAGGTATCGATGAAGTACGTCGTAAATTCTTCGGGACATTATACAATACGTATTCGTTCTTCTCGCTATATGCTAACGTGGACAAATTCACTTATGCTGAAGCTGAGGTGCCAATGGAAAACCGACCAGAAATCGACCGTTGGATTATTTCATTGCTGAATACATTGGTGAAAGACGTAACCGAATATTACGAAACTTACGAGCCTACCCGTGCCGGACGTGCTATCTCAGACTTTGTAGGTGAAAACCTCAGCAACTGGTATGTACGTCTGAACAGGAAGCGTTACTGGGGCGGTGAGTACGACGAAGATAAGATTTCAGCTTATCAGACACTTTATACATGTCTGGAAACTGTGTCGCGCCTGATGGCTCCTATTGCACCTTTCTTTGCCGATCGTTTATTCCTCGATTTGAATGCTGTAACCGGAAAAGATCAGACAGAATCTGTCCATTTGGCCGATTTTCCATCTTACAGCGAGGCATTGATCGACAATAATCTGGAAGCATGTATGCAACTGGCACAACAAACTTCGTCCATGATATTGGCATTGCGTCGCAAGGCCGATAAAAAGGTACGTCAGCCTTTGTCTAAAGCTGTTGTTCCAGCTCAGGATGCCACTTCGTATCAACAAATGGTATACATTGCCGATCTGATAAAAGCTGAAGTCAACATCAAGGAACTGGAAGTAATTCCGCCCGATGCCGACATGGAAAATCTGATCAAAAAGATCAAGCCAAACTTTAAAACCTTAGGTAAAAAGTATGGCAAGCAAATGAAAGAAATTGCACAAGCCATGACTGCTTTCGGCAAACATGAAATCAGCGAAATAGAACGAAACGGTAGCTACAATCTGGTATTGCCAACCGGCGACGTGAAACTGGAACTGGAAGACGTTGAAATTGCCACCGAAGATATGCCGGGCTGGCTGGTTGCCAACGAAGGCAAGCTTACCGTGGCACTCGACATTACGGTAACCGACGATTTGTTGCGCGAAGGCATTGCCCGCGAACTGGTCAACCGTATTCAGAACATTCGTAAATCGAATGGTTATGAAATTGTGGATAAGATTATCGTGGAAATAGAAAGTCGCGACGAGATAAATGCTGCCGTAAAAGAATATGCCAATTATATTGCTTCGCAAACATTGGCCAACTCAGTTGTGTTAGTACCCGCATTAAGCGATGCTGTTGAACTGGAATTTGACGAATACAATGTAAAAGTGTCAGTAATAAAAGTGCAGTAAAACTTATACAAAATTAAATACGAAAATAATTGTCAAACCCGAACTTATTTCCTATTTTCGCAGGCAATTATCAAAAATGGATAATATTAGGGTTTACAGTTCTTCTTAAAACTATTTAAATTGTTATGAATATGGCTGAAAAAACAAGATACTCAGATTCTGAATTGGAAGAATTTCGCGTATTAATTACCGAAAAACTTGAAAAAGCGCAAAAAGAATATGAAGAATTGCGCAATGCCATCTCTAATTTAGATGGAAATGATGTAATGGACACTTCTCCTACCTTTAAAGTATTGGAAGAAGGTGCTGCAACGCTCTCTAAAGAAGAAGCAGGACGTTTGGCTCAACGTCAAATGAAATTTATTCAACACTTGCAGTTGGCCTTGGTGCGTGTTCAGAATAAAACATATGGAATTTGCCGCGAAACCGGTAAGTTAATTCCGAAAGAACGCTTACGCGCCGTTCCTCATGCTACGTTGAGCATTGAAGCCAAGAACGAAAAGAGATAAGACATTCAACCGTACAAAATTCGGCAACGAGACAATTGTCTGTTGTCGAATTTCTATTTTCAAAAGTTACAGGTCTGTTAGTTCCTGATGCTTAGCATAAATTGTAAATAAATAATTACGAATTAGTCTCTTCATGTCAATAATTAAAAAATCAATTCTACTTATATTTCTCGTTTTATTTGTCGATCAGGCATTAAAAATCTATATCAAACTACATTTTGCATTGGGTGAGCACGTCAATGTATTCGGTAGTTGGTTTCAGATCTTTTTTATCGAAAATAACGGGATGGCATTTGGCATGGAGCTTATTGGAAAACTATTCCTCACTCTTTTCCGGATTATTGCTGTTGGAGCTCTGGCCTATTACATTCACAACCTGATAAAGAAGCAAGCCAAGACCGGTTACATATTAACTATTTCGCTGGTACTTGCCGGTGCTGCCGGCAACATCATCGATTCACTCTTTTATGGTTTAATCTTTGATGATAGCTACGGTCATGTAGCTTCTTTTCTACCCGACGGCGGTGGTTACGCATCCTTATTTTATGGAAAAGTAGTCGATATGCTTTATTTCCCGTTAATCCATAATGCTGCCGGCGAAACCATTTTCTTTAGTCCCGTATTTAATATAGCTGATTCTGCTATCAGTGTAGCTGTTGGAATAATTCTTCTCTTTTATCGGAAAGAATTAAACAACAGCCTTGAATCAAAAAAAGACAATGATGTTCAACCAACCGAATAAAAATAGCTTTCAGATCGTTTTAATCCTTGGATTCTTTCTGCTTTTATCGGCCTGCGATGGACGACCAAGAGGCGTTTTAGATCAAAAAGACATGACTAAAATTCTGATTGATATGCATAAGACCGAAGCAATATTATCAGAAAGAGGGCTGAGCTATAGTCGTTATTCATCTAAAGCCCCTTACTATAATTTTGTTCTCAAAAAATACGGAATCACGCAGGCTCAATTTGATTCATCCCTGGTGTGGTATACCAAAAATCCCAAAAAGTTTGGAAGAATTTATGATGATGTAACTGCTCAGCTAACTAAATTCCAGAAAGAAATTAAAGGAGGAAAGTATCATGCTGTTGATACACTTGAACTGGCAAAAATCAAAGTGAACATTTGGATGCAACGCACAAAGTACATTCTGACAAAAGACTCTGCACGAACACATCTTAATTTCGACTTTCCAAACCAGGGTTTTATGTATGGCGATACTTATATTTTGAAATTCCTTCTGCGTATTGCTCCTGAAGATTCTTCTGTAAGGCAACGGGTTATTTTGCGAATAAACTATGCCAACGGAAAGGTAGATAGTGTTTACAAAACGGCTTATCACGATAGTTTATTGCGCCGTTATACATTCCGTTTCCCGGCAATTCGTAAGTTGAAAATTAAATCTATCTCCGGTCAGTTACTGGGTAGCTCTGCTTACAGAGGTAAATTAAACGCCACTGTCGACAGCATTGTCTTATTTCGTAAGTTTAACCCGATACTTCAGGATAGTCTTCGTAAAATGGTGCAGAAAGCTGACCCAAAAGAATACAACTTACAGCCAAAACCAAACCATGTGCCAGTTATTCAGGGGAAGCAGTTGCCTATGAATATCAGAGACAGGAAGTTGTCACATCCGCAATGATAGTACGCATTGGAAGTCAGCTAACGTTCTGTTCGCCTCAAAAAATTTTGCGGAGAATGGTAGTGGAGAGAGATGAACAAAATCTTATTACTGATTTTTATTGTCTTGACGACAATTCGGTTGAGTCTGCTCAAACCTCGTTTTTCGATGGAATTATTTCAACTGAGATCATTTCGCTGAAACTAAATTGCGGTTCTCGGGACATAGCAAAGCTTACGCATAAGTATCGTTATCATGATCTTTCGGAACAGGTATTTGCTTTTGAATGCAACAACAATGATAAGCCTTTATTGCTGGATTTTGGAACAAATTCAATAGCCGAAATTAATCCGAAACTGACAAATCTGGCACAAATTAATCCGGCAATTTCTATAGTTGATTTAATAGCCTCCTGCGTTTATTATCCGGCTCTCGTACTTGGACTAGGGCCCGATTTAAAGAAAGGTCGTCGTACCGGATTATTGCTTTGGGAAAAGATTGATTTAATTAATAAGACTCTTACTGCCGACTCCAGAGTTCGTCAGGTCTAGCCTGTCTGTTTAGACTCCTGAAAACAAAATTTCATCAACAACGTTATTAGTAGGTCTAAGTTAATCAGCGAAACCAGGTATCTCAATAATAAAACAATAAAACAATGTGGCAAATATTTCTGGGCAGTTTACTTTTGAGTTTAATTCATGCATTAATTCCTCACCATTGGATTCCGATTATTGCCATTTCTAAAACAGAACATTGGACAACCAGAGAGTCTATTTTCGCCACATTCGTCACCGGGCTTTCACACATGGTAAGCACCGTTGTTATTGGAATTATTGTGGGTTTTGTGGGTATTAAATTATCCGAAAGTTATAGTTCAATAACCAGTATCGTGGCGCCTACAATCTTGCTTGTTATTGGAACTATCTATTTAATACTTGATCTTCGTTCAGCTCATCATCATAAGCATCACTTTGATGTAAACGATGAAGCTATAATAAATAAGAAATCTAAAACTGCGATTCTGACTTCGTTAAGTATCGCTATGTTTCTAACCCCCTGCATTGAGATTGAAGCCTATTACTTCCAGGCGGCAAACTTTGGTTGGGCCGGAATATTCGTTGTGTCGGCAGTATATTTAGTTATGACCTTGCTATTTATGTTTGCTTTAGTTTATCTGGGATTAAAAGGGGTAAACAAACTGAATCTGAGTTTTTTGGAACATCACTCAAAAAGAATTACCGGAATTATTCTTATTCTGTTAGGAATAGCAGCCTATTTCGTCCAATTCTAATCATTATTTAAATCGATACAATCAGATCTGTTTGTTTGTTAACAATCAAATTCATCTGACTCCTCATTTGAAAAAAAAATTGTACTTTTGTATCCTGTTTAAGTATTTAAATCAACTGTTTATTGTTCATGAGTGTTGTAGAAAAAATTAAAAGTGCTAAGACAACAGCATTTTCGTTCGAGTTATTGCCTCCGTTAAAAGGGAACGGTATTGAAACTGTGTATAAAACCATCGACACCTTACGCGAATTCGATCCGAAATATATCAATATTACTACGCACCGCAGCGAATTGGTTTTTAAAGAAAATGCTCAGGGACTTTTTGAGCAGGTTGCCGAGCGCCATCGCCCCGGAACTGTTGCTATTGCAGCAGCCATCCAGAACAAATACAAAATTCCGGTAGTGCCACATATTATTTGCAGTGGATTTACCCGCGAAGAAACCGAATATGCACTAATTGATTTGCAGTTTCTCGGAATTACCGATTTACTTCTGCTTCGAGGTGATAAAGGCAAGCATGAACGTGAATTTTCACCAACAGGTCATAAAAATGCGACTGAATTACAAGTTCAGATAAACAATTTCAATCAAGGTCTGTTTTTAGATAAATCAAAAATGAAGTCGCCGGTTGTTCCTTTTTCATATGGAATGGCATGTTATCCCGAAAAACATGAAGAAGCACCTAACATGGATTCAGACCTATTCTATGCCAAACAAAAAGTAGATGCAGGTGCAGAATATCTGGTAACGCAGATGTTTTTCGACAATCAAAAGTATTATGACTTTGTTGAGAAATGTAGATCAAATGGCATCAATGTACCAATTATCCCGGGTATCAAGCCAATTACTCTAAAAAATCAGCTAACGGCTTTGCCTAAAATCTTCCATCTCGATTTACCAGATGAGTTTTCGACTGAATTACGTAAATGCAAGACTGATGCTGAAGCAGTGGAAGTCGGTGTACAATGGTGTACAAAGCAAGCTAACGAGCTTAAAGCATACGGCGTGCCAAGTATTCATTTTTATAGTATGATGGCTACTCAAAGTGTGAAACGAGTGGCTCAAACAGTATTCTAATTTTTTATTACGATGTTAGGTTTTCTTTTCTTTATAGTTATTTTTATTTTAGTTATCGGTTTAATAATCATTTCAACCGTTCTGGGATTTATACGTTCTATTTTCAGTTTTGGAAAACGAAATAATCAAGCACAAAGCTCTGAATCGGAAGATTTCGAAGAGGCATCATCCAAATCTAAAATTTTCGATAAAAATGAAGGTGAGTATGTTGATTACGAAGAAATAAAATGATTTTCAAATTACGAATTTCACTTCTTTGAAGTAAAATTCTTTCCGGTCACCTTTGTCTGTTTCCAATACTAATTGTCCATCCGGACAAACAGTTTCGATTCTTGCTTGAAAAGATTCAGTATCGGTACTAAAAGTATAAAATCCATCTTTACGATACAATGATTTGGCATATTCCGAACGAATCTTATCTGCATCTAACTCTTCATAGAGACTGAGGATACTCTTGCTAATCTTTTCCAACAGTTGTGTTCTGTTTTGCCTTTTCCCGATGATTTGTAATAAAGAAACCGGGTTCGGGGCATTGCTGACAAACTCTCTCTGATTTACATTGAGCCCGATACCAATTACCACAGCTTTTATTTTGTTACCTTGCAACGAGTTTTCGATGAGGATTCCGGCTATCTTTTTGTCATTCCAATAAATATCATTGGGCCATTTTACCGTAATGTACTTAGCGTACTCGTCCAATACCCTTTTAATTCCAATGCTTACCAGTTGAGATACGAGAAATTGTTCGTCAGGGGCAATGTGTACAGGATAAAGCACCATACTAAAAAGGAGATTCTTATCTGCTGCTGATTCCCATGAATTTCCGATTTGTCCCTTTCCGGCCGTTTGAAAGTCGGCTTGCAGTGTAAACCCTTCGGGTAGTTTATTCTTTCGAACCATTTCCCATAGCAATGCATTGGTGGAATTGGTTTCACTTATAGACAGCGTATTTTTCATGTGGAATAATGTGTACAGCCGGTGTTTAATAGTTAGGAATAATTATTTAGCAGTGTTCGATATTTGCAACAGAAATTCTTCCATTTTCTTGGTTACGGCTTTCGATGTTCCATTGAAATGATTTAGTAATATGGAAAAAACATAGGTTTTATTATTCAGCTCGATATAACCCGCATAACATTTCACACCTGAAATTGTACCACTCTTAGCATGCACTTTTCCTTGTAAAGGTGTCTTGCTAAGGAAGTGGGTTAACGTTCCGGTCTTGCCGGATATAGGTAACGAATTGAAGAACGCTTCACTGCTGGAACTCTTAGTTTTCATATAGGTGAGCAGCTCCACAAAGAAATTGGATGAAACTGCATCCAGTGGTGATAAACCACAACCATCATACATGAAAAGTTGGTTGATTGGCAGTTGTTTTTCTTTCCAAAAAGACCGGATTTCTCTGATTGCCCCGTTTGATGTTGCTACCGGATTACTTTTTAATGCCAGATAGCGGAAAATTTCTTCGGCATAACC
>DAIQOQ010000354.1:0-2226 GCA_036787795.1 Paludibacter sp.
CTTATTCTGGAGTTGATTCCGCACAACAGCTTTGAACAACTGAAAAAGAAACTGTATATCTGCGTTGCTAATCTGAATGATGCCGAATGGGAAATTGTGGACTCGGGAGCTGAACTGGATAAATGGGTGGCTGCTTCGTCGAGCATTCCCGGAGTTTTTGAGGCGGTAAAAGACAATGATGTTTATTATGTAGATGGAGGTTTGCTGAATAACCTGCCGTCTCAAAGCCTTGTGCCGTTTTGTTCCACCATCATTGGTGTGGATGTTTTGCCGAATAAAGTTTCCACGCAACTAAAGAAACCTATGGATACTCTTGTTTGTGCTGTCCGGGCCATGCAACATCAAAACTCGCAGGAAGGACGTAAGCTTTGTCGGTTTGTTATAGAGCCTAATGCCGTAGAGGAGTTTCATGAATTTAGCTTTGATGCTTATCAAACTATCTACCAGCATGGATATAGTGCAGCCACAAAGTTTATTGCCGAGAATCCTGAGATGTTGAAGGTGAGGAAATAGTTTTCAGTACCAGCAATGTAAATTCATATGCCGCCATTATGTTGGTTAATCAATAATCTCCATTTTTCTCAATAGGAAAGACGCGTTCAGCTTTTGACTGATCCCTTTTTTTAGTTTATAATCAAAATATAATTGATCGTCTATTAGTTCTACTTCAAAGCACTGATTAATTGCAACTCCTGCGTATTTCTGCTCTAACTCCCCAATAATCAAATCGTGCGTGGCAACAATTACCGGAACCTTAAGCTGTATTAATTTTTCGATAAACCCTAATGAGCCGGTTTGCTTGTCTTTTGTATTAGTCCCGCGTAATATCTCATCTAAAATCACGAACGTTTTCGGTTGTTTTTTAGCTTGTTCAATAATCTCTTTTAAGCGCAAAAGCTCCGCGTAAAAATAAGACTCATTGTTGATAAGCGAATCCTGGATTTTGATGCAAGGAAATATATCGCAGGGTGTAAAAGTAAATGACCTAGCAATAACTGGAGCTCCATTCATGGCCAATAATAAATTGACTCCCACAGTTCGTAAAAAAGTACTTTTGCCAGCCATATTAGCTCCGGTAATGATAAGCACCGATGGCATACCCGAAATGCTGAAACTATTATTGACCCTTACAGTGGGGTTTATTAATGGATGACCCATTTCTTGTGCCTGTACGCTAAAGCCTTCGTCGGAAACAGTAGGATAAACAACCTCTTCAGCATTATTAAAGGCAAACGTAGCAAAGCTAATCAGGGTTTCCATTTCATTAAATGCCGTAAACCACACTGATGTATTACTGTTGTACGTAAGCTTCCAACGCGAAAAAGAATAGAAAATATGGATGTCCAGCAAAATGAATGCGTTGAGCAAAAAAGATAGAAGTCTATTTTCTCGAATCTCAAAAACAGAAAGAATCTTATGTAAGGAACCTAAAATTTTGCTTGTTGCGGTATCATTTAGCGCTAATGATTTTTTAAGAGCCAGCAGATGTTCTGATTGAAACGGAGTTTCTTCAATAAGCCGAAAAGCTGCAATATAATTTTCTAAATCAGTAGCAATACTTATTAATTGCGAATGGGTTTTTAAAATTTTCTTGTTGTGGATGTTGACAAAAATGAGCGAAATGGTGAGCGTCGAAGTCAATACCTGCCAGGGCAATATGCTAAATGCCGACAAAAGTGCACAAACAATATTTATCAGTCCTAATACGATGGCTATGATTCTGATTGAGCTGAAATCTTTTTGGGCTTCATTCATCCAGTTCTGCAACACAGATTCTGTTCCGTTACCCCGAATAAATTTGGTGATTGACTGAAAATCCTGAATAAAAGCATTGTTATCACACAATTCATTTATGGCACCCTGCTTCTGTCGGATTAATTCCGGGCTTTTATCTGGGAAGCAGAGGCTCTGAGCCAATGTATCTCTTCCTTTTTGTGTGTTGCAGCGATTGATGTACTGGAATAAAGAACCTCTTCCAAACAGATCAAAATCATTGGAAAGAGAGGTGTTGATCGTTGCATACTTTTCCCCGGCATTTCGTTCGGTATACTTATGGTCGAGATAAAGCAACTCATCCTTGTTGAGTTGAATCTTGGCTGACAGTAAAGTGATTGTATCTTCTAGCTTGTTGTGCTTAACGACGAACAGAATAAAAAGCCCCAGTGATACAGTTAAAATGATAAACGACAGAACAATATAATTCGTTTTGAAAAGCAAGAACAATGA
>DAIQOQ010000026.1:0-12561 GCA_036787795.1 Paludibacter sp.
GTTTGTTGTTTCAGATTGGTGAGTGCTACATTTTGTTCCGACGTGGAAACATTGTTTTTCAGCTCGTAACTTCCTTTTCTGTATTCTACTTCGGCATTTATCCTTCCGTCCAGAAAATCGTGCGACAGATTTATTCCGTATTCCGTTCCGTTACTGTAATTGGCATTAAATGATGTTACAAAAATGGATGCACTGGTATTGATAAACGGTACTTGTGTGTACGTTAGATAAGTGGAATAATTGGTGGATGACGTAGAGCTTGGGGTTTGCAGTCTGTAGCCGGCATTTCCGCTCCAGATTATTTTTTTGAACGGACGATAATTGAACTGAAACCTGTATCCTTGTCGGGTGGCTTTGTCCATAAGACTATCCAGTCTGTTTTTATAGGTTTCGTAATAATAGATATTCTTGCGGGCATCGTACGACATGGACAGCGACAGATTATGAAGCGGCCGATAACGCAACGAAATATAGGTACCGGTCAGATTGAGGGTGTTTTTGGCAACACTATCCGTTTTACTGTATAAATCTATTTCGAATGAACAGAATAAATCCAGATTTTTCAGCAGACTATTGCTATGTTGGATATAGGCAAACCGTCTATCGGTTTTAAAACTATTCATTTGATTAAACAGTGCCAATGAAGTCTGGAAATTTCCATTATTGTTTTTCAGATGATAACTCATAAAAGCTCCGAACTGTAATAGTTTAGGTGAAACGCCGTATACAGAATCGGGACGGGAACCCAGCACTGCTCCATAATCAAAATTCGTGCTTCTGCTCTCAAACTGAAATCCATCCACAGCTCCCACATTGGCCATATTGGTATTGATACTTCGCCCGAAGGTTAGATTTGCCGTTTTGCTAAAGTCGTATTTGAGCGATAGATTATATACTTTCAACGCATCGCTCAGTTTAATGGAATCATTCAGCTTATGTGTAAAAGATATATAACTGCTGAACGATAATTTAGAATTGTTGATGTGCTCTGCATTCAGTGCGAGGTTATACCTGAACCGTTGCGAGGAGGAAGAATAATTAGAGAAACCCGAATAGGACGAAACCGATAACCGTCCATCGATATGTGCTTTTGATTCTGCAGATTCTTTTTTATTTGTAGCATCGGCTATTAATACATCATTTACCGCAATGGCATCTTTTGACTTTTGAGTAACTACATCCATCGATTTGGTTTCCAATTTTCTTCTGGCTATAATCTCAGTCGAAGTAGTTAATTGAATGTTGTTTAAGGTAGAGCATACACACGAAATGGAAGATAGTTGTTTTACTATCAGTACTGCTTGCAGGGTATTGTTCTGCGATTGGTATAAAGTATCTCCCACATGAATCCCGTCCGTGCTTACAAATTGCACATAGGTGTTTTGAGAACTGATATAGGACACTTTTCCTTTTATCTGTTCAGTAGTATTTTGCCCGAACAAACTTGTGCCAAGAAAAATAAACGCTATAATTAATAGATACTTCATGTTTTTACGATTCGTGAAACCTGTAAATCAGTTTTTAGGGCAAACTGCCGGTGCTGAATGAGTGACATTTAGTACACTTGGCTGTATAGTTAGCATCGTTTGTATGACAATCGGTACATGACGACCATTTCCCTTTGTGCTTACCGGAATATATTTTTCCGAAATTGCTGTCGTGCTGTTTGAACTTAATACCTGCATCCCAGGCCTGAATGCTGTGACATGCCGAACAATCAAATGCTGCAAACTTAGTAGCATGTGCAGGATATTTCGCATTCTGTGCACCGGTTAAACTATGGCAGGTACTACAGTCGGTAGACAGTTTTTTTGAATAATCATTATTGAGGTGACAGGCTATACAATCTAATTTGTGTCCGCCGGTTAATGGAAATGCTCCATGATCAAAACCACGGCCGTTGCTTAACCAATTACGTCCAACCATGCTGTGACAGCGGGCGCAATCGGTATCAAATCCGGCTGCACGGTGATTCGGACTGGTGGTAGCATCATATTTATCTTTATGACAGGCATAACAGTCCGAACGAATGTTATCGAACCGAAGGGATGATGCCGAAGTATGGCAGCGATTACAATCTGCTGTGGCGTGTGCTCCAGCAAGTACGAATCCTGCTTCACGGTGAATACGTTTTACATTGGTAACAATCCATGAACTGGTATTATGACAGCGTTCGCAGTCTTTGCCTACCGTTCCCTGATGAATGTCGGTGTGACATGCAGAACATTGAGTCGGCGCTTTTGAAAATTCAAGCGAGGTATGGCATTTCTTGCAACTAATCATTTTATGTTGCCCCGTTAAAGGAAAATGCGTTTTGTTATGATTAAAACCGTTTGGCTTTATTTTAAGCCAGTCGTCGGTGGTATGGCAGGTGGTACATTCAACTTTAAAGTTGGCGCCGTGCGGAGATTTTGGTGATACGGCAAATGCGTGTGTCCCCCAAAACATAAAAACCGTGAGCAATATTAATTTGTAGTTCATAAATTTAGTGTTCATAAATTAATACAGCAATTAAGAGTGACACCGGGCACATGTTATATTGTCGAACTTATATTCTATGTACGTTCCTTTTTCATTGGTTACCTGCTTGTGACAGGCTTCACATTTCACTGTAGCGTGTGCACCGTCCAGTTTAAATCGTGAGTTGTTATGATCAAATTTTGAATTTTCCCATTTATCAAAACCGTGGCAACGCGTACAATCGGTTTTGCCATTTACAGCAAACTGTCCGGCGTGCGAATCTTTATGACAGCTGGAACATTCGCGCGAAAGCCGCTTGAATTGCTGCACTCGTACTCCGTTTGCATTTTTCCGATAGTGGCATTCGGCACAAGCTATCTTAGCATGTTCGCCTTCCAGTTTAAATCCGGTTTTGTTATGATCGAAGGTGACCTCTTTCCAGTTTTTTACATTATGACAGGCTGTACAGTCTTCATTCGGGAAAAAACGATCGGGAATAAAACCTTTGTGCACATTGGTATGACAATCTACACAGCGACTACCCATATTTCTGAATGTCCAGTCTTTTTGTTTTTTATGACAGGCTGTACAGGCTGTTGCCATATGTGCTCCTTCCAGCTTGAATTTAGTCATATTATGCTTTTCAATCGTGAAGGTACTTGGCGTAAATCCATTATTGGTATGGCACTTATTGCAATCGGGCGAAACACCGTTTACGGCGAATTCTTTTTTGTGATAATCGGCATGACAGTCGGAACAACGATCGTGTTTGATCGGATCAGTCATATTCCCTGTTTTATGACATGCTTTGCATTCTACCGTTTGATGTTTTCCTATCAGTTTAAATCCTGTTTTATCATGATCGAAGGTTTTTATACCCTTGATAATATGAAACGACTCTTCGGTATGGCACTGTTTGCAATTTTGTCCGAACTTATTCTCGTGCGGATCTTTATGGCAACTGTTACAATTAGCAAAAGCCAGGTTTTTAAATCCTTCCCGGGTTTTTCCATTGACAATTTCAGGTTTGTGACATTCTTTGCAGGCCACATCTTTATGTTTACCAAGCAACGGGTAGCGGGTTTTACTGTGATCAAAGGGTTTCGCATTTTTGAACGAATTAAACCCATGACAATCCGTACATCTCGACGACATTTTTCCCTGATGAAAATCATCGTGACAGCTCAGGCACTGTTGACTTAAACCAAGATAAGTACCCGCTTTTTTCCGGATCGCAGGATCTTTAATAAAAGCCGGTTTATGGCAAGCATTACATTCCTGTTTGGCATGTTCGCCCTTTAATGCAAATCCGGTTTTTGAATGATCGAATGTCTTTTTGTTGAAGCGTATCAGTTGAAAGTCGCGACCGTGATGTTCGCTGTGACAACCTGCACAGTCTTTATTCCGCACTTCGGCCGAACCATGATAACCTTTTCGGGCGATGATATTGGCTTTTATTTCTTTGTGACATTCCAGACATTTTTGTCGCGTTACTTTATTTCCGACATCATGGCATTTGGTACAATTACTTATACCTTCTAAACTTGCATGCGCTTTGCTCAGCTCACCCGGAGAAATCTGGGCAGACGCATGGTATATACAAAGTATACAGCATGTAAGAAGGAACAATAATCTTTTTAGTTTCATCTTTTTCAAATGTCTTAATTTGATGAAGGTTTTAGGTTCTATCGATGTTTAAGAATAGTATCACCGTGTTTAGTGGTAATGCGTATTCCTGCTTTTTTGAGAAACTGAGTTGGTAATTCACCTCCGGCAAAGATGTATACCAAATCATTTTCCAGTCTTTTTATTTCGTCGCTGTTATTCAGCTTGTATTGAATGCTGTTTTCTTCTATTGAGACTACATTTGTGTTATAAAGAACCTGGATGCTTTTGTTTGCAATAGCCTCGTTTATTCTCTCAATATTCTTTACTTTTAGCCTATTAAACTTTTCTCCTCTGTACGAAATAGTGATTTTATTCAAAGCGGCTAATAATAATGCCGCTTCTATGGCTGAATCGCCACCACCAACGATCAGAACATCTTGTCCCGTTATTTCTTCATCTTCCGTGAGCTGATAAGATACTTTCTCTGTCTCTTCGCCCGGAATATTCAGTTTCCGTGGCGTACCACGCCGACCTATTGCCAGTAAAACATTTCTGGTACTATAGCTTTCGCCACCCGACGTCTCCACTTTGAAACTGTTGTTTTTCGCAGTAATAGCTTCGACCTTTCTGTTTTCTTGTATCGTGATTTTATTTTTACTGAGAACAGTGTTCCATAATTGCAGCAATTCAGTCTTAGAAGTCTCTATCAATTTTACTTTTCCGTAAATAGGTAAATCCATGGGTGATGTCATTACTATTTTTTTACGGGGAAAAGTGGAAATTGCTCCTCCCAAACTACTTTGATCTAATATAACTGTTTTTAAATTTTGCTTTTTGGCTGCTAATGCTGCCGAAATGCCGGCCGGACCTGCACCTATAATAATTAAATCATAATCGGCCGGAATGTCTTTCTTTAACGACCGTGTAATACTGTCAACAGCTTGCTTTCCCTGTGTAACAGCATTTTTAATTAAGCCCATGCCGCCTAACTCTCCGGCAACAAAAATACCTGCAACATTTGTTTCGAAACTCTCGTTTAATTCGGGTATGTCAACGCCTCTTTTTTTAGTGCCAATGCACAATGTAATTGCTTCGACCGGACAAGCTTTGAAACAAGCACCATGACCAATACACATCGAAGCATTAATAACGGTTGCTTTTCCGTTACGGATGCCGATAATATCTTCTTCGGGGCAAGCAGTTATACAGGCACCACTCTTGATGCATCTGTTTTGATCGATAACCGGATGGATAGCCACCGGTTCATACAATCCGTCTACTTTGGCTTGCGCAATTTTTCGGATTACTTGCTTGGATTCCCGTTTTTGCTTCCGAACGTAGATGTACAAAACAATCAGGATGATTAGTACTATAAAAGCGTATGAAGCTATTTCTATTAATTTGTCCATCGATTCAGAATATCCATTTATAACCGAAGAAAAGTACCGTTGCCACATGTATGACCATTATGATTAACATGATAAGAGCAAATGGTAAATGAATAACATGCCAGTATTTAAATAAGCTTTGCATGTTAGTCAGACGTTTTATCCGGAAGTTTAATGCACGCTCGTTTAAAACCATACGTTTCACATGATAAAACTCTTTTCGTGTAATATTTTGTGCTTTTAATTCAGTTCCTAAATGAAATCTGCTTACCGTGTTTATTTTAGCACTGTTGATTCCATATTTATTTTTCAGTACTATGTCCATTTCATCCCGCAGATCTTTTACTTCCTGCAGACTAAGTTCACGTCCTTCAATAGTGCGTGGAATTTGGACATAAATAAACCGACCGATAACTCCGCTTATCCACACGATGGCTAAACTCCAAAAGCCTATGGATACGATTCCGCCAAATTTGAATGTGGTGTGGAATGCTACCATAACAGCACCCTCCGTGCACAGGAATATATGAAATTCGAGCCAGTACTTAAGTTCGCCTACACGCGAAAAAGTCTTTAACCGCTTACGCGCCATGTATGAAAATAAGCCTATAAGGATAAATAAGGTTCCAATGATTCCTAATCCGTGTCCTACCAATCCGCCGGAGTCGAGCATCTGATGATATGGATGAAAGTAGCGGGCTTCAATCGATAATTTGTAATAGGACGACCCTATATACAATAGTATGGCCGTTGTGGCTATCACTATAGCGCAATAAAGGAATATGGATAATCTATGAAAAAATCGTATCATTAAGTTCTTTTGAAATCAATAGTTCTTTTTGAAAACCTTAAGCGAAATTATTCTCGAAATTAGAATTCATATAGATTTGAAATGCTGGTAATTCTCGTCAAATATAACTATAAAACAATGTAACTATTACTCTATAACTTGTTAATGCCCTCTATTTATATTGACTATGAATTAGATCGGTTTACGATGCGATCAATTTCATTCTGTAAATAACTGAATGCTAGTTGTCGGTTCATGCATCTAAACCCTTAGTCCGATGATTTGGGACTGTACTTTTTTTCAGACTTTGAAGCACCTATAATGAGCCCGATGATAACTATCAGGACTAGATAAACTGCAACAGGAATAGGAGGAGGTGTACCTTGTCCGTACGAATGCATTCCTGATAAGTAATAATTCACTCCCACAAATGTCATAATCACAGAACCAAAACCAATCACCGAAACCGTATTAAACACAAGTAGATTGTTTGTCTTTGGAATGTTGCGCAGGTGAAGAATGACTGAATATACCAAAACACTTACCAATGCCCAGGTTTCTTTCGAATCCCAGCCCCAGTAGCGTCCCCACGATTCGTTGGCCCAGATACCTCCCAGAAATGTGCCTACCGTCAGCATGAAAAGGCCTATGGTCAGTGCCAGTTCTATAATATAACTGAATTCCAGAATACTTTCATTCAACCGCAGTTTGTTTTTCTCCGTACGGGCAACCATCAGGCACAGGTTGAATAAGCCGAGCATGGCTGCCATGGCAAAGAACCCGTAACTGGATGTGATCACTGCCACATGAATTACCAACCAATATGATTTCAGCACCGGAACCAGGTTGGTGATTTCCGGATTCATCCAGCTCATGCCTGCTACCGACAATGCAATGGCTGATAACAAAGAGGTGATGGCAAGTGTTATCGGTGATCTGTTTGCAAATACCAATCCGGACAAAGCAGCTCCCCAACCGACAAAAATCATTGCTTCGTACCCATCACTCCAGGGTGCATGCCCTGAAATATACCAACGCATAATTAATCCTCCGGTATATAATAAAAACATAAAGGCAAGTGGGTAAATACTTTTATTCAAATACTTTTCGATCTTTGGATTGTATTTCAAAATATTGATAATGTGGAGAGAAACCAATAAGATTCCGAGCAAACCATACAGAATGGCCAATGTGAGGAAGATGCTCAGATCGTTATACAGAATTTCAGCTTTTACTTTGTTTTTAGACGGAAGCTGCGCTCCACCGTTTAGAAGTTGATAGTTTTTCAGACTCAGCAAAGCGCTGTTTGCAAAGCTCCAGTCTCCGGTTTCTTCTCCATGAAGTACTGCAGAGAGATAGGAGCTGAGTAATTGTTCGGTTTCAGAGGCTTTATTGGTATTCATTGAACCCATGCCCATTTCATTGCTTGTGGCATTCATCGGCATATTTTGCATAGTACCGCTCATGGGACAAACGCTATCTGATTTTCCGGTTGTCATTCCGTCCATCGATTCATCCAGCTTTCCGGCTTTCCCGGTTTTTCCGGTAACCGGGCATTTATCTCCTGAACTTGCTGTCATTCCTCCACCCATTGATTGGCCACTGGCAGGAAGATCTGTCATTCCTGTTTTTCCGGTCATAGGGCAAACGCCACCGGTTGCACTACTCGTGGTTTGATTTGCCGCTGTCTGAGTTCCAAAGTTTGTTACCGCTTTCCATTTCTCAGTATCGTGTCCGACTGTAGGGAAGATGGTCAGAATACTTCCGGTGAAAATACTGTTGATAATGTTTACACGTTCGTCAACATTAATCAGTTCCTTTTCGTACTGATTGCGTTCCGAAGGATCTTTCTGATAAGCTTTTTCTACTTTGTCCGAAATTTTATACTGACCGCCATTTTTTGCATCAAAAAGTTGATTAAAGCTCACGTAGTCTTTTGCAGCTCCAAGCTCTTTGGCAAGTTCCTCGTGGGCTACTTTAATAATCGGTTCGTTTTGCCATTTAGTGGGGTTGGTACACATGCCCAGCACCACTTCCAGTGACGATTGGTTTTTGTAACTTGTTTTCTTCGCAATTTTGCGTACCAGTTCCGATGCATAGGTGCTTAATGGTTCTACCCGGCCCTGTCCTTCGTCCTGAATAAGTAAACTGCTTAGCGCTTTCAGGTGTGCTTTTTTATTGTTCGGAGTTTTTGCAGCAAACATAGAACCAGAAGCAACTAACAGTCCTGCTAGTAAAAGCATTTTGGCTGTTTTGCGTTTTTGTTGCAGATTGTTGCTTAATTTGATAACTGTATAGAAACGGCTGTTTTTGTTGAACAAGGTAAGAATCATCCCTATCAACATAAAGAAGTATCCTACATACGTAACCAGCGTTCCCCAGTAGTCGTGGTTTACAGATAAGATGGTTCCTTTTTCATCCGTATCGTATGACGACTGAAAGAAACGGTAACCCCGGTAATTTAAAATATTGTTCATGTAAATGCGGAAAGGAAGTTCTGTTTTCATTTCTTTGTCAGTCACTGTAATTTCGCTGGCGTAGGATGACGGACTGTTAGACCCGGGATAGCGGTCGAGCTGGAACTTGTGTAAGGTGATGCTGAATGGTAGTTTCTGCGGCAGATTGCCATAGGTGATGCTTACTTTTACATCGTTTAGCAGGCCCGTTCCCGGAGTTGAAACTTCGTTTTCGGCTGTCAGCACATTTATCTTTTTCGAAGCATTGCCGTCGCTCACGTTGAAAACAATTGCATTTTTAGGTTTTACCATAACCCCTGTTTTGGTCATGTCGGGGCTGAACTGAGTCAAACTCTTTTTGGCTTTTGTCAGGTATTTTTTCATCACAAAAACAAGCTTGTCTGTTTTGTAAATGGTTCGTTCTTGTGCCGGAATAAGCGTGTTGGCCGGAATCACGGCTTCGCTGCTTTCCATCATGCCCATTTTTGAAACAGGAGAATTGCTTTGCATAAAAAGTTGATCGCCATCCATGGTAAAATGGATGTCAGCTTTGACGGTGGTATCGGCAAAGGCAAAGCGGACGCCGTTGCTTTCGTTGCTTTCGCCGGCTGCGAGAATAATATCTTGTCCCTGGCTGTTCTGATTCATCACAAAAAGATTAAACGCTGGTTCGCCTTTGTCGTCGGCTTCCAGCGTTTCAATGGAGTTGGGAATATAAAGTTCATTTTCTATTGTCAGTGTTTTTCCGCCAATTTCCAATGATTGGCTAAAATCATTGGAACCAGTCTCCGAAAAACTGGCTGCAATTGTTTTTTCCACTTTTTCACCTTTATATTCGGCAACAATGTGCACCGAACTTTTGTCGGAGCTTATTTCGTTGCTGGTTTCTCCCTCACGCAAATGCATGATTCCTTCTGAGCCAAAATACCGGGTAATGCCTGCACCTATAAGAATTAGAATAAAAGATAAATGGAAAAGAAGCACACTGAACTTGCGCTTGTTGGTCATTTTATAACGAATTGCACTGCCCACCATATTGACAATAAGCAGTACCAATAGTATTTCGAACCATTTGGCGTTATAAACAATTTCTCTTGCATATTCAGTACCTGAACTGTTTTCGGCAAAGGTGGCGTAGCCGATGCTTGCTCCGAAAATAATCAACAGGACAACCGTTGTAAGCATCGAAAATAATATATCATTCAGTTTCTTCATAAAAATGGGATAATTGTACTTATGTTTTATTTAATCTGAGTCACTACTCTTTTTTCAATTTTGAGTAATAACTGGAGAAGCACAAAGATATTTTATTTTCCACAGAGTTTTCCCGATTTTTATTATAATTTTTAATTTGTAATAAAAACAATTCCCGATTAATGAAGTTTTGATGAAAAAACTCCATTAATCGGGAATAAATTAGAATACTAATATGAATAGGGTTACTTAACCCCCGAAATTGTAATTTTATCGGATTTCAATTCGTTGGCACTTGCCGAAATAACAATGCCACCTGTTGAACTTCCGGATTGCAAAAGGATGGTAGCGGTTCCGGCTTCTGCTTTTATCGGATTTTGTCCGATAAGTTTAGCATTCCCTTTTATGCTGAACTGAATGGAGGACGTTGATTGCTGAACCGGATTTCCTTTAGAGTCGCATACCGTAGCATGAACAAATACCAGGTCAGAACCATCGGCTTTCAACTGTTTTCCACTTTGGTCGTAAGTCAGTTTCAGGTGGGTTTGCTCTCCGGCAGTAGCTACGATGTCTTCAGTAACCATACTGTTTTTGATATAACCCACGGCTTTAAGCTGACCGGGTTCAAATGCTTTTAAGTTGAACGTGAAAGGAGGACAAGGCAGTTGATCGGATATTTTATCCCGGGCAGCTGTTTTTCGTTCCAGTAATTTACCGTTGAGGTATAAGGCTATTTCTTCACAATTCGAATATACTTTCAGGTTATGAAAATCGGAAGCTGCATTCCAATAAGAGGCAATTTTTACCACCGGTTCCTTGCTTGCCTGTGTTTGGTAAAGGTAATAGGAGAACTTTGGCAGGCGGAAAATATCCATCACGCCTGATGATTCTATGTCGGGAGAGTATCCGCGATTATAATCGAACATCAACCAGTTTGCATCGCCCAGATGGGGATTGTTCAGGTTATCGTTGTGTGCTTCCTGAAAGTTAGTGGCTTGTTGTAACAATCTGCGTTCGCCATCACCGCGCAATTGCCGGCTGGTGCGTTCGTCGCTTTTTAGTCCGGCATATCCGGCCTGATTGAGTCCCGCATCTTGTGCAAAGTATTCCCAATCGCCATATTCGCCGGTAAACAAAGCCGATTTGCTGCTGTATTTTTTCCAGTAATCGGGATATTTGGCATGTTGACGGGCCGGAATAAATACATCGTAATATTTATCAATCCAACCACAGGTGATTAGTTTAGATGCCGGCGATTCTTCTTTGGCAATAGCCACCATTTGTTGCATAAAGTCGTCGGGCATGGGCGATTCGTTTAATGAAAGTTCCCACATGGCCACACTGGCATGGTTGCGGTCGCGGCGTATTAGCTCGCGGGCATCCTGATACGAATGTTGTTTAAATGCATCGCCTCCTACAAATTGCCATCCGGGAATGGCGGCAATAGTCAGAATCCCCAGTTCGTCGCAAGCATCCATAAAGGCATTTGATTGCGGGTAGTGGGAGAGACGCACGATATTAAATCCGGCTTCTTTTATTTTCACGGCATCACGATACTGTGCATTGTCCGAAATGGCATTGCCCACGTAAGGATATTCCTGATGACGGTTAGTACCTACCAATAACAAAGGCTCGCCGTTGATCATAAACCGTTCGTTTACAATTTCAAATTTGCGAATCCCTATTTTGGTGCTCACAATGTCTTTCAACTGCTTGTTTTCTTCAATGCCTACCTTCAGGGTATACAAACTCGGGTGAGCAGGACTCCAGAGATCGGGCATTTGCACTTGCAAGTTTTCTGTTATTGTTTTTTCCGATTTGGCTTCAAGCGTAATGGTTTCCGATGATTTTAATTCTACGGTTGAGCCTGTTTTATCGAAAATTACATAGCTCAGTTGGAAGCTTTTCGGTTCATTGTAGTCATTACGCACCTGCGTGGAAACGGCTACCTTTGCTAACTTGCCAGACACTTCGGGGTACCATACATGTACGCCTCCCGATGCCACCGAGTTTGCTTTTACCGGATCGGTAATATACAAATTGTCCGAAACAACCAATGAAACATTGCGGTAAATACCGCTGAAATAGCAAAAGTCCAGACTCTTGATCGGTTTTCCGGGAGGAACATCCGCATTATCCTGATTGTCGGCTTTTACCACAATGCGGTTTTGCTTTCCGTAAATAATTTCGTTGCTGATGTCGATGGAGAAGGGGAGATAGCCGCCCGTATGGGTCGCAAGCAGTTTGCCATTCATCCATACCTGAGCCTGTTGCATCACGGCTTCAAATTCGACAAATACCTTTCTGTTTTTCCATTCAGCTTTGGGGCTAAAGTCTTTTTTATACCAGCTTACTCCAACCCAGGGTTCAATAACTGCCAATGGTTCTACTTTAGCTGTGTGAGGCAGCGATACCGTTTGCCAGTTGTCGAATGCAAAGTTAGCTTCTGTAGGCAGTGTAGGTTGATTTGCTCCGAAATCTTCCTGATTCTTAAACTGCCAGTTGGAGTTAAAGTTTATTTTTTGTCGATTACCCTGCGCAAAGATAGGCGAAGTAATAAAAACAAATAAAAGAATTGGCAGTGCAATCTTTATTTTATTCGTTCGATGTGTTTGTTCCATTCTAAAATATGAATTTTGAATTATATTTTCTCGGTAATTGTTTT
>DAIQOQ010000026.1:12661-14887 GCA_036787795.1 Paludibacter sp.
AGATGTGTTTGCGAACTCCTCAGATCGCTTAGCTAAATCAATAAAACTCTTTGTTTGGTATTAAGAACGTTCTGCAGATCCTTTAGAGAGTCTCTGCCGGATCTTTAGAACGTTCAGTCTCATCTTTCTTTTTTATACCTATTTAAAAAGCTAATTTGCGAGACAACAAATTATTTCTTCTTTGTTTAATACCTGATTTATTTCCTTATTTGAAGGCATCCATGGCCACTGTTGGCTTTCCTGTGCTATCAAAAGCTCCCAATGTATAGTTTTTCCAGTTGCCGTATGCTTCCGGTTCCCAGTAAAATACGCCAAGCCCTTTGTTGCCGGTTACTGTTTTTGTTTTGGCTATCAGATCGGTCAGGAAGCTTTTGGCAATTGCCGGGGAGTCCCAACTCATACCTACTTCGCAAATCATTACTTCTTTGCCGTACCGACTTACCATGTCATTCATGTTGGTCAGGCATTGTGTGTTGTAAGTACTCCAGTTAGTCGTACTTGGGTAGAGCGACATTCCGATGACATCCCATTTGGCCCCATATTTTGTTAGTCCGTCAAATATCCATCTGAATAGAGAATTATCCTGACCATTATTAATATGTACAATCACTTTTGCATTCGGAAAAACTGCTTTTACTGCATTATAACCTGTGGTAGTCAGTGCTGCATAATTTGCCATATTTGTAGAAGCTCTACCATCTTCCCATAGCATTCCATCGCTTGTTTCGTTACCCACCTGTACCCATGTAGGTGTTATATTATTTGTCTTTAATACGTTTAAAACCTCAGTGGTGTGGGTGGTAACAGCTGTTTTCAGATCGGCAAAACTCAACGATGTCCATGCGGCAGGTTTTGTCTGGTTAGACGGATCGGCCCAGGTGTCGCTGTAGTGAAAATCGATCATGATGCGCATGCCCAGATTTTTGGCACGCAATGCTTTTACCAACAGATCCTGTGTGTTACACCAGCCATCGCTAGGGTTTACCCAAACACGCAAACGGATGGAGTTCATGCCTAAACTTTTCATCAGTGCCGTGGCTTCCATGGCACTGCCGGATGCGTTGTAGAACTTGATGTTGCTTTTTTCCATTTCGGTAATCCAACTCAGGTCGGCTCCTTTGGCAAAAACGGTATCCGTTTTTGTTGTATCGGTAGTGCTGCTTGCCGGATTGCTCTCTTTACAGCCTGCGACCGAAATGAGTACGGTAAATCCCAACAGGGCACCAAGTGTTTTTATAATAGTTGCTTTCATGGAAATTGTTTGTTCGTTGTTTTTATCTGCTTATTTAAATGCATCCAATGCCTTGCTTGGTTTTCCGTCTTCGCCCCACGCGCTTAAAGCGTAATGGCTCCAGCTTCGGGCTCCTTCGGGTTCCCAGTAGAAAACACCTAAGCCTTTATTTTCGGGAACCTCTTTTACCTTTTTGATAACAGCTTTCAGCATGTCGTAGGTGTTTTGTACTTTGGTATCTTCGCCACCTACTTCTACTACCATCACTTCTTTGCCGTAACGTTTTGCCATATCATTAAGGTTGTTTCCCAAATCATTTATGGATAAAGTATAATCGGGATTGCCATCCAACCAAAACGGATAATAGGACATTCCGATAATATCATACTTCGCGCCATGTGCTTTTGCTGCGTCAAACCACCAACGAAACCGCCCGTTGTTGTTTCCCTGATCGACATGCAGAATAACTTTGCTTGCAGGGCTTACAGCTTTAATGGCATCGTATCCTTTATTGATGAGTTGTACCAGCTGCGGCCAGTTATCAGTGCTTCCTTCGGGGTAAATCATACCCGATGGAGTTTCATTCCCTACCTGAACCCATTCGGGTGTTACGCCGGCGGTTTTAAGCGCGGTCATTACATCAAAAGTATAATCGTACAAAGCTTGTTTGAGCTGTTCGAAGTTTAGTCCTTCCCATGCTTTGGGTTTTACCTGTTTGGACGGATCAGCCCAACTGTCACTGTAATGAAAGTCGATCATCACACGCATACCGTTTTTCTTAGCCCTTACGGCCATGGCCACCGTTTCTTCTTTGCTGCAATGTCCGATTGCCGGATTGTCTGATGGATTTACCCAAGTGCGTAAACGAATGGAATTAATTCCCCGCTCTTTCAGTATTTTGAAACAATCTTCCTCTACTCCACGGTCGTTGTAAAACTTATATCCGCCGGCTTCCATCTGAGGTAACCAACTTATATCAGCTCCTTTGGCAAAAG
>DAIQOQ010000026.1:14987-20215 GCA_036787795.1 Paludibacter sp.
ACCTGCTACGTTAGGCGTCAGTTTCAACTTCAATGCTTTGAGATTAAGAACTGAATCGGTATAAGAAGTCGCAAACTTGTTAGTAGCAACTTCATCTTCTATCGGTTTCGAAAAATCACCATTCAAACTATCCATCTGGACAGTAAACGTAACCGGGGTGCTAATGCCGTAAGCCAAAGAATCCCATTGAAGTGTTATAGCTTGGTGTGTACTTGCATTTGTTTCGCTTAATGTAATATCGGAAGCACTGGCTTTAAATGCAAATGCATCTTCAGTAGGGCTGGTGGCGACAGCTAATGTTTCCTTGTCGCTGCATGAATATAAGCATGTGACACTTAATATAAGTGCAGACATCCAATAATATATATTTTTTGTATTCATCTTTATATTGTTTAAATACCGTGTATAAACGATGTTTGTTTTACGATTTTAGAAATTATCAATCTGCTTCAAATTCGGATTAGCCAACAAATCGGAGGTTGGGATAGGGAACAAATTGTATTTGCTATCCACCGCTTTGCCTGCAAGTGCATTTCCTTTCCATGCCCATAAATAGTCGGCAGTAGTAAGTCTATTGTATCGTACTAAATCGGTTCTGCGTTGTGCTTCCCAGTAAAGTTCTCTTGCTCTTTCGTCCAGTATAAAGTTTAGCGTTAGTTGCGACTGAGCAATGTTACCCAATGTACTGCTAGGATCATCTGCATAAGCACGTCCTCTCAGTTGATTGATATATTTCAAAGCGGTTGTGATGTCTCCACCGGTTCCACCTCTCAATACAGCTTCGGCATAAATCAGGTATATTTCACCTAAGCGGAATACAGGGAAATCAATATCGGACAAGTTATTGTACTTGTTGCTGGTACGAACAATGGTGCTACCATCTCTTTTCAGGTTTCTGTATTTGTAACCCGAGTATCCATCGGTTTTAGCTGACATACTTGTAACTTCCAGATTCTGTCCGGTGGTGTAAAACATAGCCCGTTTATCAACAGTAGTATCTGCTGTAGGGAAAAGAGCAGGTATTTGTTGTGTAAATCTGAAGTTATTCCAGCTCTCGGACAAGCCATTGACTGCAGCAGGAACTCCGGCTGCGCCAAGAGCTATAAAGTTGGTTCCGCCCCAGTTTTCATTACTATTGTTATAATTAATGGTGAAAATAAATTCGTTAGTATTTAAATTGTTGTCGCCAAGCATCAACCAGCTGTAATGAGATTCCAACGAATACCCAGAACTGATGACTTTACTACTGTAGGTTATTGCATCGGTATAACGATCGGTTCCGGTATAGACTTTCGCGTTCAGATACATTCTTGCCAACAACGACCAATCAGCCGCTTTATCGGCTCTTCCCCATTCATTGGTTTTAGGTGCAGCCAAATCAGCTTCGATATCTTTTAGTTCTTTTTCAATATAAACAAATAAGTCTTTGCGTTGAATTTGTTCTGGAGCTGCGGTGATGATTGTTTTTTCAGTAGGGAATGGAGGATTGCCATACAAATCCATCAGTACCCAATAGTAATAAGCACGTAAATATCTGGCTTCTGCACGAAACTGTTTGATGGTAGTGGCATCGGCACTGGTAAACCCTCTTGCCGCAATTTTATCATCACTCGACTCGTTGATGAAGTTATTGCAATAAGTGATGCTTTTTAATGCTGTGGTGTAAACGTTTTTTATAGCTACAGCATCTGCACTCCATGCCAATTGGTGATATACTCCTTCGCCATCAGCATTCCAGGTGTTTACGGCTTCGTCGGTAGTGTATTCCTGCATGCTCCAGTAGTTTCGTAAAAAGGTTACGTAGGAGGTTCCGAGGGTGGTTCCGTAGGCAAGTGTGGAGTAAATGGATACAAGACTTTGTTTGTAGCCGGTCACTGAGCTGTACAGTGCATTATTATTAATATCATTCGTTGGTAATTTATCTAAATCACCGGTACACGAACTGGCACCTACTGCCAGTACAGTAATCATGGTACAGAACTTTATAGTGTTCTTAAATATATTGCTTTTCATTTTCTTTTTTGTTGAAAGGTTAGAAATTAAGGTTCAATCCGATAGCAAAAGTGCGTGGAACCGGGTAAGCATTTTGGGTTCCGGTGTTTGTTTCGGGATCCAGACCGGTAAACTTAGTGATCGTAAATACATTTTGAACCGATGCATTTATTTTCAGTACAGCATTACTACGAGGAAACAATTTATCAAAAGTATATCCGATATAGGCATTATCCATTTTCAGGAACGATGCGTTTTGCAAGTAGTAGTCACTGTAGTCTTCGTACTGATTGGCATTACTGAATTTCGAATTGTAGTACGCTGTACTTACATTTTCCGAAGTTCCCCATATAGTGATTGCTTGTGTATTGTCAACTGGTTTATAGAAAATATAATTACCCAGGTTGGCGTGAAGCGATGTACCTATGCTCCACTTTTTGTATTGCAGGTTGGTGCTGAATCCGAGCATATATTTAGGTATAGATGATTTGTTGCTTATATATCGGTCGGAAGCATTAATCAAACCGTCATTATTTACGTCCACCATCTGGTCTTCAATCGGGTTTCCGTTTTTGTCGTAAACCTGATGATATAGATAGAAGGTATTACGACTATAACCTACTGTATTTACCAACGTTTTGTCGCTAAAAAGACCTATACCACTTCCGGAGTTCACACTTATCTTGGTAATTTTGTTTTGGTTGTAGGTAGCATTGAAACTGACATCCCACGACAAGTTTTTGGTTTGAAGAGCAATTGCTTTTACATCAAACTCAACTCCCTTATTTTCCATACTACCAATATTCATCAACATAGTTCCGTCATAGTTTAGACCAAGTGGAATCGTGATGCTGTTCAATAAGTCTTTTGTATTTTTCTTGTAAAAGTTTACACTACCGGTAATACGATGATCCAGAAAACCATAATCCAAACCAATGTTTGTTGTTGCTGTTTGTTCCCATTTCAGGTTGGGATTATAAACTGTCGGTAAAATAGTACTATACGAAGTGTTTCCTATTGTGTATTTGTACACGTCGGCAGCAGTTTTATATAAAGGTAAGCTATAGTAGTTTAATGCAGTACCATCAACGATAAGATCTTGTTGTCCGGTGAGTCCATATCCACCACGTAATTTCAAGTCGGAAATCACTTTATTGTCTTTCAAGAAGCCTTCGTCCTTTATTTTCCAGGCAAGTGCTACCGATGGAAATAGACCCCAGCGGTTGTTCGAGCCAAAACGTGAAGAAGCATCATCGCGTACAGTGGCTGTCAGTAAGTACTTTTCATTGAAAATATAATTTGCTCTTCCGTAAAAAGATACAATGGAATGACTGGGCTTGTTAACGGGAAAAGCCGGGTCGCTGTTTGCAATTTTTACTCCGGCTGCATTGTAAGATGCGTACAAATAATCGGATGTTGTATAATCATTGTATGAATATCCGGCTGTAACGTCAAACTTACTTTTAGCCGACGGCAGTTCTTTTGAATAGAACAAATAAGATTCGAACAGCTTATTATTTACTTTCTGCAATGGATCAGCAGTGTAGATAGATCCTCCGGCTACATTCGTAGCAAAATAATTGGCTGGAGAACTGTAGCTATTTGTTTTTTTCGATACATCATATCCGGCATTTACATTAATATGTAAGTCGGGTAAGAAGTGTAAACTATAATCAAGTTGTATGTTTCCTACGCTTCTGTATGTTTTATTTCTGTTTTCTACTTGTTCGAGCATACTTACCGGATTAGTAATGGTAAGACTTGGGTTGGATTTGTACTGGGTATACTGGTAATATCCACCAAATGTCTGATCGTCTACATGTACCGGTTGAGTGGGATCAAAATAGGTTGCAACCCAAATAGCCTTTTCGTCAGCTACACGTTCGTTTTCGTACGATCCTTTTACATTTACATTTACTTTCAAGTGGTTATTGAAATAAGTAGGGTTCAAACTCAAAGCAACCGTAGCTCTTTTGTAATTTCCGGTTTTCAGAATACCATCCTGATCCAGGTAACTACCTGAAATGCGATATGGAAGTGATTTGTAGGCTCCGCTGACACTTAAATTATAGTCGTGTGCCAATGCAGTCTGAAAAATCTCTTTTTGCCAATCGGTGTTGGCTGTTCCGGGAGCTGTAGTACTGCTGCCTAGTTGGCTCACAAGTGCACGATATTGATCGCCTGATAGTACAGAGGTTTCTTTTTGTAACGTTGAAACTCTTACATTCGAAGAGAAGTCAATCTGCATTTTTCCTTTGTGTCCTTTTTTAGTAGTAATAAGGATTACACCGTTAGAAGCTCTGGAACCGTAAATAGCTGTTGCAGATGCATCTTTTAGAACCGTAAAGTTTTCGATGTCGTTGGGGTTGAGTTGGCTAAGCATACCAGGTCCGCCATTCCATCCTTCAACCGGTACATTGTCAATCACGATCAAGGGGTCGTTGCTTGCTGATAAGGATGCACCACCCTGAATCAGGAATGAGCTTCCGGCTCCTGGTTTGCCACTGGATGGTAATACCTGGACACCGGGGATTTTACTGGCTATTAAACCTTCAGCGTTGGTGCTTGGACCTTTTTGGAAATCCTTAGAACTAACGGAAGATATATTACCGGTTAAATCTTTGGTCTTTCGTGTACCATAACCTACCACCACTACTTCTTCCATATTGGTAGAAGCTGGTTTTAATTGCAGGTTGATAACGTTTTTGGCTGCTGCAGGTACTGTTTGAGTTTCGTAACCGATGTATGAGAATACCAGTGCTGTTTTTCCGGCAGGAAGTAGAATCGAATATTTTCCATCCACATCGGTAATACTTGCAGCGTTTGTTCCGGGTACCGAAACGCTGACACCGGGCAGGGTCATTCCAGTTTCGTCTTTTACCGTACCGCTAATCTTTTTTTGATTTGATGGCTGCTGTGCCGAGAGGTCTGCTACTCCAACAATATTGGGAGCGTACAGCATTACTACCATCATTATTGCCATTCGAAAATGACTCAGAAGTCTTAAATAAGTGTTTTTTCTCATGATTTTTTTGTGTTTTGTTTGGTATGTATGAAAGAATACCGGTAACCTTATATACGATTGCTCCGGTTGCGCTTTCAACATTACAAATATAGATAAATAGAAGTGCCGGAATGAAGCACAAATAGGACAAAGAGCAGAACAAAAAAGACATGAAGGTGTTTTTGTAATCTTATTTTAATAAGACAACTTACATATAATTAATGTATTATTT
>DAIQOQ010000355.1:0-2224 GCA_036787795.1 Paludibacter sp.
AGAGATAGTCCCATGCTTATTTCTACTATTCCGGAAAGGATTACCACCAGATCCGGATTGAGAGGAACCCATTGAGGAACCTGAGCCAGAAACTCGGCCCGATTAAATGTAAGGTGACTAAAACCTGCAAATGCAAGAAAAGCACCCAGTAGTATGCGAAAAATATTTTGAATTAAAGTGGTAGTTTTCATTGTTCTGTTTTATTGATAGTTTAACGCAATTGTCGTCACTCACCTGTACTAATTTTCAGTGTATCTGGTATTCTTAGTTGATACTGAATTATGCCCGACGGTCAGTCTGTAGACTATCGGGTATAATTAGTTTACTTCAACATTTTTATCAGCTCTTTTGCTGCAGCTTCGGAAGATCCCGGGTTTTGTCCGGTAATCAACAAGCCATCCACTTTTACGTACGATCCCCAATCCGGACCTTTACTGTAGTTAGCACCCAGCTTTTTAAATTCATCTTCCAATAAAAAAGGCACTACCTTAGTCAGTTGAACAGCTTCTTCTTCGGAGTCCGAGAATCCGGTAACATTTTTGCCTTTTACCAACGGTTCTCCGTTTGGCAACTTGGTTTTAATCAAAACTCCGGGGGCGTGACACACAAAAGCAATCGGTTTTTGTTGCTTGTAGAAGTTTTCTATCAAAGCAATGGAGTTAGCGTCATTGGCCAAATCCCACAGTGGACCGTGTCCGCCGGGATAAAATACGGCATCGTAATCTTCTACCTTTACATCGACCAGCTTTGCTGTATGCGCCAGCTTTTCTTGCAATGCAGCATCACCATCAAACCGGTGTGTTGCAGCCGTCTGTGATTCCGGCAATGCACTCTTCGGATCGATAGGAGGTTGACCACCCAGAGGCGATGCCAATGTGATTTCTACTCCGGCATCAGCCAATACGTAATAAGGAGCGACAAATTCCTCAATCCAAAATCCGGTTTTGTGTCCGGTATTGCCCAAATCGCTATGCGATGTCAATACTATTAATACTTTTAGAATCGTGTTCATTTTATTCTTTTGTTTATTTAATAACTCATTTCTATTATTTTAGCCACATCAGTAGGAGTTACATTATGGTTTTCACCCAGCCCTAGCCAACCACGTTCGGTAAAACGTTTCGATACCATTTCGGCAGTACCCGAATAGTCTTCGGTATATTCCGACAACCGGGTTTTGATACCCAACGAATGGAAAAATTCTTCCGTTTTGTCGATGCCGGCTTTTGCCTTTTCTTCCAGAGTTCCGCTCTTTACATTCCAGATACGCTCTGCATACTGAGCTAATTTTTCTTTTTTACTGTCCAGGTTATAGCGGTAATGACTAGGAGCAATGATGGCCAGTGTACGGGCATGATCGATACTAAACAAAGCTGTCAGTTCATGACCCATCATATGTACAGCCCAATCCTGAGGAACTCCTTCTCCGATTAAGCCATTAAGAGCCATAGTGCAACTCCACATAAAGTTAGATGCTGCATCATAATCCGAAGGATCTTTCAGCATAGCAGGAGCAACCTCAACCAACGTTTGAAGAATACTTTCGGCAAACCTATCCTGCAACAAAGCATGATTCGGGTAAGTCATATATTGTTCCAACACATGGGTAAATGCATCTGCCAATCCGTTTGCAATCTGTTTTTGAGGGATGGAACGCACCACTTGCGGATCGAGAATAGAAAACTGCGGATACAAAGCAGGTCCACCCGATGCCAGTTTTTCTTTTGTTTCCTTCCGTGTAAGCACAAATCCGGAATTCATTTCCGAACCGGTAGCCGGTAAAGTCAATACAGTTCCGAAGGGCATACCTTTCAATATGGGCTTTCTGCCCGTAAGTATATCCCAGGGAGTTTCACCATCATATTCAGCAGCTGCCGATAAGAACTTGGTTCCATCGATCACCGAACCACCGCCTACAGCCAGCAAAAAAGTAATCTTTTGCGTTTTTATCTGTTCCAATGCATTCATCAGCACGGCATATTCAGGATTTGCAGGGATACCTCCGAACTCAATGACTTCAAAAGCAGCAAGAGCTTGTTTAACCTGATCGTAAATGCCGTTACTCTTAATGCTTCCACCTCCGTACAACATAAGAATTTTTGCATTTGCAGGAATCTCCGTTGCCAGATTAGCTATTTTATCTTTTCCAAAAATAATCTTTGTCGGGTTTCTAAACTCAAAATTGTTCATGTAATTATTGTTTTAAAGATTTATAAATTAAATT
>DAIQOQ010000152.1:0-1714 GCA_036787795.1 Paludibacter sp.
TTATTTTCTGCTTTGACAGTAAAATTATCCAGCGCCCAATCGTTTGCCCAGCTAATATTTCCAGCTTCTTTCCCCTCAAAATATGCATCCTTGAATTGAAAATTATCGATAGTTTCCGTTTCAACCCCTATCACCTTTATGCAGGTGAGCGCCTGAGTAGCCTTTATATTATTAAAGTAAACATTGCGAAATTTAGGTGTACCTATTTTAGGATCAACAGGTAGAAGCATTTTTTTCCAATACTCCGGAATACTGTCCTGATTATAGCCTGCCGGAAGTTTAGAAGTACTATAAGCCGGATTCCAGTTCAAATCAACAATGAGCGGATACTTAACCCCAATCATTTCAATATTTGTCAGGTATATGTTTTCAATCGTGCCACCACGTTGAATCGTAGATTTAAAACGCAAGCCGGTTTTAGTTCCTATTCCTTTCAGGTTATAAGCAACAATATCGTGAATTCCACCCGAAGTTTCACTTCCACAAGTAAAAAGGCCATCTCCATATCCGGCTACACAGTTTCGGATTACAACGTATTCGCAAGGACGATTGACACGTAAGCCATCAGCATCGCGTCCGGATTTCAGGCAAAAATTATCATCATTGCAGTTGATATTGCAATTCTGAACTAATATTTTGCTCGAAGAGTCTATATCAATGCCATCGGTGCTGGGTCCCTGACCTTCTATATTATTGCTTATAATAATATTATCTACCGTAACGTGATTTGAATAAAGGATATGCAACGACCAAAACCCGGGTTGATATATCACAATATCTTTTATGGTCACATTCTTACAATCAGAAATAAGAATTCCTCTCGGACGTTCACAGTCATAATCCACAATCCAACGTAAGCCTTTGGAATCATAGTCCTTTCGCATGCTATGGTATTTATCCCAAAAAACTTTTCCTTTCCCGTTGATAACACCTTCACCTGTAATGGCAGCATTTTGTTGGCCAATAACATTGACTAAAGCTGCAGGCCAAGTCATCTCTATTCCGGCTACACGGGTAGGGATTTGCTTGTAATCCGAAATATTTTGACTACCCAACAACATGGTTCCCTTTGGTATATTAAAAATGACATTACTTTTAATAAAAATGGAACCGGTTAAATAAATGCCCGGATGAAAAGTGACCGTGCCACCTCCGTCAGCGGCACATTGATCTATAACCTTCTGAATAGATTCTGTGCAATCAAACATAGCGTCTCCAACGGCACCATAATCGTTGGCATAATAAGTTTTAATTGATTTAGGAAAAGTTTGTGCACCAACATCTTTCATCCATTTGAAGTTTGGGACATCGGCTTGGCTGGCTTGAATTGCATGCGGAGCAATCAGAATTAGTGCAATTATAAATAACGATATTTTTTTCATCCGATATAAGTTATTGGTTGGAAATATTGATGTTTTAAATGATAGCTTTATTACTAAATTTGATACTTTGTTTATTTTCATTGAAGAATGGAATTTAATTATTATTTCACAGCTACATCCCAAACCCGTGAAAAACGAGACTTGCCTTTGGGGCCTTCAACCCACAAAACAACAACATATTTTCCGGGATGCTGGTACTGATGAATTGGATACTGTTCGGTTGACGTACTGCCATCACCAAAATCCCATTTCCATGAATTGATCTGACCTGTTGATTCGTCGGTAAAAGCAACTAACCTTCTGTTCATGTCAACAACTTTAAAAGTCCAGTG
>DAIQOQ010000152.1:1814-3785 GCA_036787795.1 Paludibacter sp.
GCTCCTCCCGGTTTAAAATCATAGTGATAAGCCGCATTGGCATAAGGCAGATCCTTAATCCAGGGCTGGCTACCCCACTCCAACGCCCAGTCTTTACCCACAGCCGGTGTAAAAATATGGTAGTTCTGAGCATGCACCCCATGAAAAGAAAAGAAAGCATCCATGGGCGACAGCTCCTTATTCGGATGAAAGCGGTCGATAAACGGTCCGCCCGACTGGTCGCCGTCTACAATCAACTCAAATGTGTCATTATGCAAATCGGACATGGAGAAATCCCAGTAATTGTCATAAGCCACATACAAAAAGTAAAGTCGGTTTAGACCTTTGACCCAGCCCACTTTTACCTGAACATTCAGATTTTGAGGGTCAACCTTGCTGTGTTTGCCTGTATCGTCGCGCAACTGATCCATCCCCACGACATAATCAGCCGGTACCATGTTCCAGTCGGTACTATCCCCATCAATACGGGGAATCATATTGGGTGGAAACTGAAAGACTTTAAACTGCCGTTTATCCTGACATTGCGCTTGCGGTTGAATCATTGTAAGCAATACAGTACAGCAGAAAATAAATTTGAGAGCTTTCATGATGTATACTTGTTTAGGTAAAATTAATTTTTAATCTGAAAAGTCAGGGAATAACTATAGCCTGATCTCTTTCGGGATGAGCAGCTTTTCCTTCAAACCGTTCAATCTTTAATCCGGTAACGTCATGAGCTTCTATGGCATGCGTAAAGTAGTCGGGGATGTTTTGTCCCCAGTGAATGCTACAGTCGTTAAGACTAATATTATCGGCAAAGCGAACATAATAACCCGGATTACCATGTTTCTCTATTCCGTCATAAGCTTTGGTAGGCCGATTGTCGAAAAGCCCACCCGCAAAAGAAGTAGAACGGTTCATCGTTATATTCACCTTGCTGAAACTTACATTGTTTATCCGGCTTTCTTTTGTTCCGTTGATGCGGACACTGTTTTCGGATAAACCCTGAACATTTTGCACCTGAATGTCATGAATGGTTCCTAACTGAGAACCCGAATTTCGGGGAATGGCCGTAAAAGAGATAGCTTCTCCCCGTCCCCACCACGGATTGGAATAATATTGAGAAACAAACGTGATATCTTTAAACAGGACATTAAACACATTGCCTTCGTCGCGCAACTGAATGGTTAGTCCACGGCAACTGGTTTTGATAGTGCATTTTTCGAAAACAACATTGAAAATATCCTGCGTAGTTTCGGTACCAACTTTCAAGCCTGAGTCCTGAGTTTCGAGTGTGCAGTTATGAACCCAAATATTGGAAGAAGGTCCGTAATCTTTCTCTTGACGAGTTGTTTTAACTACTATTGCATCGTCGCCGCAAAGGATGGAACAGTTGCGTATTTCTACGTTCCGGCAATGATCGGGGTCAATGCCGTCGCAATTGGGTACATCGAGGTTGTTCTTTATTTTAATGTTATCTATCAAAACGTGCTCGCAACCCAGCATATGTAAACTCCAGAGCGGTGCTTTTTCAATGGTTATATCGCGAATGTCTAACTTGTTGCATGAAGTGAGAATGAACAGTTTCGGGCGCCATTCTTTGGGGATCCACCAGCCATTTTCGGTTTCGAAATGCGACATAAACTCTAACGCACGCCCATTGATACTGCCCGTACCCGATATTTTCAGATTATCAGCACCCTCTGCCATCACAGCTGCTTCGCCGGTATAGTCGCTCTGATTGGTACTCACCAGCAATTCGGAATTACCTTCCAAACAAAAATCAATATTGCTTTTCAGGTACAAAGTTCCGATTAAAAATTTATGACCGGAAGGAATCAGCACCCTGGCCTGATTGGGGGCTTTGGAAGCTTCGTCTATGGCTTTCTGAATGGCTTTAGTGTCCACGGTTTTACCATCGCCAACAGCTCCATATTTAAGCACATTAAAGATTTGTCCTTTTTCAGAACGCACTATTGCCTTTAAACTTAA
>DAIQOQ010000152.1:3885-6923 GCA_036787795.1 Paludibacter sp.
ACTTATATTGGAATATTGATTCAAATTCATATCATTATTTTTCACTGAGTCAATCCTATATTTATCACTGGAGTGCCTTTAGAACAAAGGCTGTTGAATTTTTATTCTTACAGGTCCGAGCAAGCCGCTTGGTACAGGCTTCCACGAACTGTAATCACTCTTTTTGTAATTTCTATCTACCATATTTATTTCTTTGAACATGCGCCATGGCACTTTACGCCGATCCAAATCGGCAATGGCATTGGCCGGCAGATTGGTCACTTCTATCTGGATGGAGTTCTGTCCTTTTTTCAGAAACCGACCAATCTTACATTCGAAAGGAACCGACCAAAGAGTTGCGACTGGCTGTCCGTTCACTATCACACGGGCGCTTTCGCGTACATCGCCTAAGTCTAATACACATTCGTCAGGCGCTGAATGGTCCAGACCGAACGTGGTTTGATAAATGCCTGTGCCACGGTTTATTTTGGCATCGGGGATATTCAATTCGGTCCATGAACCTAATTGACTTAATTGAAAAACACTATCTATATTGGGCTCACTTTGTGCGAAGTGAAGTTTCCAGTTATTTTTCAGTTCCACTATTTGACCGGCGGGTCGCAAATAGTTCCAGTCGGACACCTGTACATCTGTTTGGCTAAAGGTTTTCAAAATCAAGGACTGTCCGGATTGAAGTTGCAGATATACCTGCGTATGTCCGCGATCGGTTCTTACTTTAGCTTTGCCACTCTCGCCCGTAAGCGGATCAAAAATCATAGCCGATTTTGCCGGAACGGTAAGCGTTACCCAGCTGTCTACATCTTTGTTTTGCAAACAGCTGATAAAATAATGGTACCCATCAGCATTGGAACGACGAATGGCGCTCAGACCATATCCGGTTTTCATTTCTTCCGGCTCTTTCCCTATCGCTTTCAGTGTATTCTCCAAATCGGACCCGGTAATAATTGCACCGGCCTTTAAAACTTTCACTGTAGTTTTGCCGAAATCGGTTTTCACATCCAGCTTTTTAAGCAGGCTTTTAAGTTCGTTTCTTCTCGATTTTAGTTGATTCAGTCCGGGCACATCATCGGGATAATTATTCAGAAAAACCACCCTGGCTCCTTGCTCTGCTAACGAAATAAGGTGAGCAAGCACATCTACCGGCATTTTATGAACGGCCGGAAGAATCAATGCTTCGTAGCTGCTTCCGCCGGCAGTAACCAGCTTGCCATCCACACATTTTGTAGAACGAATAAACTGATCGGAAATATAGTCCAGGTCGTAACCACTTTTGTAAATAGACTGAACGGTGTGAATAAACTCCGGCATACGCACATCCATTTTGTGAATATCAAACTGCAACAATCGTCCGCTCTGATCGTTCCACACATCGTAAAGCGGCAGATAAATCAGGAAATCATTGTCCGGCTTACCCATTTGAAGAAAGGACTGGCAACGGGTAATGTACGAAAACATGGCCGGAGCATCGCGCCAGACAGTGTTTGTAGGCGACATATCCACCGAAGCATAAAACTTCCAGCCCGGCCATGCTGCATTTTTGGGCGAATAGGGTGTTCCCTGAAAATAGCTGTGATTCACTCCCGAGACGAACATTAAATCCAGATCAGGCTTGCATTGCGACAGCGATGTGCGAAAATGCTCGGTGAGCCAGGTAAACGTTTCGGACGAAGTATAGGGTTTGCCCGCAATATGCGCCGCCGAAGATGCATACTTAAGCATGGATATGTCGGAGAAATTTTTGATGGTAAGCGAATCTTTACGCAAACCTTTAATGCCAAAATCCGAAAGTCCGAAACCTTCACATTCGGGCACATCGACCGTGGCATACAAATCAATCAGATTGCCCGGAGAACCATGTGCCTGATTGCGGGTTTTGCTGCCGTGAGAGTGCGCCCAGTCGGTCCATTGCTTTGTAAAGTTTTCGAGCAGAAGCTCCGATAAAGTCTCGCGATAATCCGAAACCAGTCGTGCAGTTTCGTCGGTACGCTGATCCGATAAAAAAGCCGGCAGATGCTCTTCCAGTTTATAGCCACGACGGTTATAGAACTGTTCGAAGAAATCCTCCGTCCAGTCGGCACCATATACCTCGTACGAATCATTAAAGAAATTGTGCGGATAGGCTGTCCGGCTTTCGGTAAATGCTGTTTCAAATCGACTCAGGTAATTGTTCACAGCCCGTTTTGAGAAATGATCCATCACATAGCCTTCGCCACCCGGTGCAGCACGTTTTACTTTTTGCCCCGTTTTGCCGCAAAATGCAGCAATAATTGTCCACTCGCCGTTGGGGCACTGCCACACCAACTTCCCTGTCCGATCTACTTTTGAGCTTAAATCTACAGATTCGCCTTTTGCTCCGAATGCCATTACTTTAAGCAATTTAGCTTTACCTAACTGATCTTTGTCTTCGGGGGTAATAAGACCGGAGAAAAGCTGTCGTCCGTGCAGCCTGTAGGTGCTGGTTAGTAGTTTCGACGCAGCATCGTCAATGCTCACATCGGGGCCGCCAAACGGCCATCCGGTGCCCGTGTTCATATCGGTTTGCATTCCGTTTCGGTTAGTTTCGGCTAGGGTATGCTGAAGCATAGCCATCCACTGGGGAGACAGAAACTGAATATCGTTAGCTTCATTTTTCTGAACACCGTAAATGGGGGTAATTTCCACCGTTCCCATGCCGGCCCGGGCATATTCATCCAGGTTGTAGGTCAGATTAACCTTATCAACGGCACTGCCTAACCACCACCACCGCGTGGCAGGGCGCATTTCCACATTCACCTCAGGCCAAACAGTAGTTTGAGCTGCCAACGCAAAAGGGCAAAGTGCCAGACTGAACAAAAGCTTTTTTATATCCATAAGATACTATAAGGTAATAGATTATTCATCCTTTATTATTAATACTTCTCAGATCATTATTCGTGTAATGACTCACCACCCATCTGTTTTTATAATCATTTGATTTTTAGTTCGACTAGTCGAACTAAAAATCAAATGTTGGGTCATTTGTTCACTTCATCCCCCAGTTGCGCTTCGCTTACTGGGGG
>DAIQOQ010000027.1:0-9502 GCA_036787795.1 Paludibacter sp.
TAGCAACCTAAGAAAAAAAGGTTGCAACCTATTGAGAAAAGTTAGTGAACTATTGAGAAAAGTTAGTAACCTAAGGAAAAAAGGTTGCAACCTATTGAGAAAAGTTAGTGAACTATTGGGGAAAGTTTGCAACCTAAGGAAAAAAGGTTGCAACCTATTGAGAAAAGTTTGCAACCTATTGAGAAAAGTTAGTGAACTATTGGGGAAAGTTTGCAACCTAAGGAAAAAAGGTTGCAACCTATTGAGAAAAGTTTGCAACCTATTGAGAAAAGTTAGTGAACTATTGGGGAAAGTTTGCAACCTAAGGAAAAAAGGTTGCAAACTAAAAATGTTCTGCACATGCATAAGAATATTCTGCACATGCATAAGAAAACTCTGCATATGCAGAAGAATGTTCTGCACATGCATAACGAAACTCTGCATGTGCAGGAGAATATTCTGTATCAACACTTGGAAATTATGCATGTGCAGAAGAATATCCTGCATCAACACAAGAAAGTTCTGCATATGCAGGAAAACATTCTGAATCAACACTTGGAAATCCTGCACATGCAGAAAAAACATCTGCATCTTCTTTAGATCCCATGATGTTGATAACTCTCAACTTATCACGGTAAACACCGTCCATCCTTCGGCTGAAGTGGCATGAGTTAACTTACCACCATGCAAACGCATAATATAGCGTGAGATACTCAGACCGATGCCGGTTCCAGCATCTTTGGTGGTGAAAAACGGGATAAAAATATGCGGAAGCACTTCCTTCGGAATTGGGTTGCCGGTGTTACTCACTTCCACCTGTACCTTCCCGTCAGCCTGACGACTTATGCTTATGCGTATCTTTTTGGGTTCGGTGTCAGGAATAGCCTCCACAGCATTTTTTACCAGATTTACCAGCACTTGCGTTATCAGTTTTTCGTCGGCCAACCATTCGGTGTGCTCGCCGGTTTCCCGCAGTTCTACCTGAATATTCTTTTCGTTGATACATTTTTCTTCCAAATGAAGAATTTTATCTATCAGCGGTTTTACCTCAAAAGATCGAATGTTTGGTTTGGGAATGGCTGTAAATTTGCGGTACGAATCCACAAAAGACAACAAGCCTTTGACTGTGGAATGAATCGTTTCGAAAGCCTCGATGGTGTTCAACCGTAAATCTTCTTCCGACGAATCGTTCTCCGGCATATTATGCAATGTAAGTAAAGTCTCACTCAACGAAGTAATCGGTGCAATGGAGTTCATAATTTCGTGCGTCATCACCCGTATCAGCCTGATCCACGATTCCATTTCTTTTGCTTCCAGCTCATTGCCAATATTGTTGAGCGTAATCACTTTCATCCGTCCACGTTTAATGACAATTTCCGATAAGCTCAGACTCACCTGCATTTCCTCACGCTCATTGCTCACCTCAATGCGGGGATTCTCGCCCACCCGCAGATTCCGAAACAAATCCGGGAAAGTTTCATTGACATTACTTAGCTGATTGATATGCGTAAACACCGGTAGCCCCATCAGATCCAGTGCCGATTGATTCACCGTTTGCACATGCCCTTTTTCGTCCATAATGATAATTCCCGTAGATACACTTTCTATAATTAAGCTCAGGAACTTTTCATTTTCCACCACCTCTTTGCGTGCTCCAACAAGAATTTCTTTGATACGATTTAGCATCACGTTCAGCTCCTTTTCCCGTCGCGACAATTTATCCTCCGAAAAATGAAACGAATAATCGCCATTATCCAACGCATTAAGCAAGAAAAGTACATTGCTGTTGAACTTTTTATAATGCTGATGCATGTTGTACAAGCAAATAATGGTAGCTATTCCACTTATAATGGCAAACGGCACTTGCCCTTTCAGCGTAAAATAAGTCAACGCCGCCACCGAAAGCATCAGCAAAACAGTAAACGTAAGAAGCCTGTATTGAATAGATTTAAACATAATGTTTTTACCCCTAGCCCCTAAATGGGAAATTGAATTACTTAGTTATCAGAAATTATTTAATCAAAAAAAATATTGCCCTAACTTACTTTCCACTTTTGTAGTTAGAGGTCGTTTTACAACTCGTATTTTTTTATTTTACTGTAGAGTGTAGGGCGGGTAATGCCCAGTTCGGTGGCAACAGCCGACATGTTTCCGTTGTTTTTTGCAATAGAATTCTCTATCAGCATCTTTTCAGCATCTTCCAGACTCATATTTGCCAGCTTCGGACTCTTCTTTTCCTGCTTCCGAAGGTAAAAATCGTCTGCTTGCAATTCCGTTCCATCGCAAAGAATCACCGCTTTTTCCATAGCATGTTGCAATTCACGCACGTTGCCCGGCCAAACATATTCTTTCAATTTATGAATCGCATTTTTACTCAGCGTCAATCCTTTTTTATCATATTTTGCACTATATTTCAGAAGAAAAAACTCTGCCAGTTCGGGAATGTCTTCAGGTCGCTCGCGCAGCGCCGGAACTTCCAGGTGGATCGTATTAACCCGATAAAGCAAATCCTCGCGAAACTCACCGTTTAGCACCGACTGCTCCAGATTGCGGTTAGTGGCACAAATCAACCGGATATCCACCGGAATCGGTTTGTTATCCCCTACCCTGACCACTTGCCGGGATTGGATTACACTCAGCAATTTAGCCTGTAATGCATAGCTCAGATTCCCAATTTCATCCAGAAAAAGTGTTCCCCCATCGGCGGCTTCAAACTTTCCAGCTCTGTCGGTACGGGCATCGGTAAAAGCACCTTTCACATGCCCGAACAACTCACTTTCAAACAAAGTTTCGCTCACGGCTCCCATATCAACTGTTACCAGAACCTCTTCATTACGCATCGACAAGCGGTGAATCTCGCGGGCAATCACTTCCTTTCCGGTTCCATTTTCACCGGTAATAAGAATACTGGCATCTGTTTTAGCAACCTTACCTAGTAAATTGCGAAGCTCCCGCATAGACTCAGATTTTCCCCAACAAAAAGCTTCATCCCGGTTCAATTCCCGATTAATGACCGTTTGTTTCTCGCGCAACTGCTTTACTTCTTTACGCGACTGGCGAAGCGAATAGGCCGATTGGAGAGTTGCAACTAATTTTGCATTATCCCAGGGTTTTACCACAAAATCGCTGGCTCCTTGTTTCAACGCATTTACCGCTAAATCAATATCAGCATAGGCCGTAAATAGCACAACAGGAAGCTCAGCATCATACTTTTTAATTTCCGACAACCAGTATAATCCTTCATTTCCGGAATTAATACCGGCCGAAAAATTCATATCAAGCAAAATCACATCAGGGCGATTATCATTCAACTGGGAAACCAATGTATTGGGAGAGTTCAGTAAAATCACTTTCTGGAAATAGCTTTCAAGCAATATCCGCAAAGCACTTAGCACATTTTTATTGTCGTCGACAACCAGTATACAACCCTTTTTCATTGTAAAATTATTTTACAACAAAAATACAAGCTTCTTTTTAATAACAAGCAAAATTTCAGAAGAATAATAGCAAAAAACTCAACAATAAAAAAACCGTTTTGAATCAAAAGATTCAAAACGGTTTTTTTGTGATCCGGATGAGATTCGAACTCATGACCCACGCCTTAGAAGGGCGTTGCTCTATCCAGCTGAGCTACCAGACCAGTCCTTGCTCTATTTTGGAAAGCGGTGCAAAAGTAGTTCATTTTTTGGAAAGACACAACAGTTTTCCCTGAAAATGGGAAAACCAGAGATTTATTGGTAAAAAATCGCTAATTTTGTATGCTGTAAAATAGTCAAAACTAATTAACATTATTCATTACGATGAAGGTATTAAAATTCGGCGGGACATCCGTAGGTTCGGTCAATGGTATTCTTAGTGTAAAAAAAATTGTCGAGTCTCAGAATGAACCCGTTATTGTGGTTGTTTCAGCACTCTCTGGAATCACAGACCAGCTTTATAAAGTAGCAAAGTTGGCGTGCGGTGGCGACAAATCCTATCTGACAGAATACGAACAAATGCTTTCACGTCATACCGAAGTGATAAACGGTGTGGTAGAGCCGGACAGAATTGAGGAAGTCCAAACGGTTATCAATGCTCAATTCACTGATCTTTCCAATATTTTCCGTGGAATTTATTTAATAAAAGACATTTCGGTAAAAATAATCGATACCATCGTTAGTTACGGTGAATCCATCTCGTCCATTATTGTTTCACACGCCATACAAGGGGCTGCTCATTTCGATTCGAAAGAATTTATAAAAACTGAAAACCAATTTGACAAACATATTGTTGATTTCGACAAAACCAACGGACTCATTCAGGAAAGATTTGCCAACGCACCCGATATCTGTGTATGTGGTGGATTTATTTCTACTGATACCAACACCAGCTTTATCACCAATTTAGGACGTGGTGGTTCTGATTATACAGCGGCCATCCTGGCTTCGGCTCTGCATGCATCTATACTGGAAATATGGACCGATGTTGACGGCTTTATGACCGCTGATCCACGCATTATCAACAATGCATATGTTATTGACAAGCTAAGCTTTATTGAAGCTATGGAGCTTTGTAACTTTGGTGCCAAAGTAATTTATCCTCCTACTATTTTTCCCGTATTTCATAAAAACATCCCGGTAAAGATAAAAAACACCTTTAATCCAGAGGCCGCAGGAACCTTTATATCACGTGAGAAATCAGGCGAAGCCGGCAAAGCCATTAAAGGTATCTCCTCTATAAACGACACTTCGCTCATTACCGTGCAGGGCTTGGGTATGGTTGGAGTTATTGGTGTAAACTACCGTATTTTCCGCATGCTGGCTAAGAATGGCATTAGCGTTTTCTTAGTTTCTCAGGCTTCGTCAGAGAACACCACATCCATTGGTGTGCGAAATGCCGACAGCGCTTTAGCAGTGGAAGTGCTACGTAAAGAATTTGCCAACGAAATTGCGCAAGGTGAAATCAATGATATTTTTTCCGAAGACGATTTGGCAACAGTAGCTATCGTTGGCGACAATATGAAGCGTACACCCGGTATAGCCGGAAAGCTTTTCGGCACACTGGGACGAAATGGTATTAACGTAGTCGCCTGTGCTCAGGGAGCCTCAGAAACAAATATTTCTTTCGTCACCGACCGAAAATCGCTCCGCAAAGCACTAAATGTCATTCACGATTCATTCTTCCTGTCCGAATATCAGGTTCTGAATATCTTTGTTACCGGGATCGGAACCGTAGGCAGCAATCTGCTGGATCAGATAAAAAAACAACAACAAAAGCTGATGTCGCAAAACGGATTAAAGCTAAATGTGGTTGGAATTGCATCCAGCAAGAAAATGCTGTTTACCCGCGACGGTATTAATCTGGAAAATTTCAGAGAAGAATTATTCTCTAAAGGAGTTGACGCTACCTCCAAAAGCATCTGTCAGGAAGTCATCAACATGAATATTTTTAATTCTGTGTTTGTTGACTGTACCGCCAACCAAGAAATTGCCGATTTGTACAAGGTTCTACTGGAAAACAACACATCAGTAGTCACTGCGAATAAAATTGCAGCTTCATCGGCTTACGAAAATTATTTGAATCTGAAGGAAACTGCACGTCGTCGTGGTGTAAAGTTCTTGTTCGAAACCAATGTAGGTGCCGGTTTGCCTATCATTAACACAATGAACAACCTGATCAACAGTGGTGACCATATCCAAAAAATGGAAGCAGTTCTTTCGGGGACACTCAACTACATATTCAACACCATAAGCAGCAAAATCCCGCTAAGTAAAGCGATCTTAATGGCAAAAGAAGCCGGATTTTCGGAACCCGATCCACGTATCGACCTAAGTGGTAAAGATGTTATTCGTAAATTAGTCATTCTGGCCCGCGAAGCCGGTTATAAAGTGGAGCAAGCGGATGTAATCAAAAATTTATTTATTCCAGATGAGTACTTCGCAGGAAATCAAGATGATTTCTGGAAAAAGATTCCTGAGTTGGATGCTAAATTTGAAGCAAAACGACAAACGTTAGCATCAGAAAATAAACGTTGGAGATTTGTTGCCACCATGGAAAATGGAAATTGCAAAGTTGGTTTGCAGGAAGTAGATAGCCTACATCCATTTTTCGATTTACAGGGGAGCAACAATATAATCCTTATCACCACTGAACGTTACAATGAATTTCCTATGATGATTAAGGGATACGGAGCCGGAGCAAGCGTAACTGCTGCAGGAGTTTTTTCAGACATTATGAGTATTGCTAATATTAGATAAGACAAAGGTGATCAAATATTCTTTAAAGCTATTTTTGTTCTATTCGTTCTGCCTGATTCTCGTCACATCATGTAAAAAGCAATCTCCTCAACTCCCATCTAATAAGGGCGTTGAAATTAATAAAAATGAAGAATCTTTACTCAAAATCAATCATCGTCTGGCAATAAAAGAAGACGCCCTGCTGAAAAAATATACTGAAAGCAACGGAACTTTCAAAAAAAACGATTTAGGGTTTTGGTATAAAATTATCCCCTCTGGAACTGGTTCCGGAATAAAAGATTCTTCTGTTTGCAAGATCTCGAGCAAACTCAGGTTACTTAACGGAAAAATACTCAAAACAGAACTAAATCGGTTTGTAATTGGGAAAAAACAATTGGTAGTGGGTTTAGAAGAAGGCATAAAACTAATGCACAAAGGTGATAGTGCAATTTTTGTTATCCCCTGGTATTTAGGATTTGGTATGAAAGGAAATGAACCGTTGGTACCACCTTATACCTCTATCATTTACGAAATTAAGCTTTTGAATTAATCTTGTAAAATTCAGTTCAAAAGCATCGGTAATTTTCTTATTAAATCACCAACTACAAACCTTATAACTTTATTCATTTTCTTAACTTTTTAATATCACTTTTTAATCGGATATTTGTATAATAAATAATTCACTGATATGAAACGAATTTCTCATCTATTCTTTCTTGTTTTCCTGATGTCATTATTAGCTTCATCGTGTAGTAGTACAAAAACTTACGCTGAGTTACTAGATGATGAAAAAGCAGCAATCAAAGCTTATATCAATCGTAACAATATTGAAGTTGTATCAACATTTCCAACAGATACTCCATGGGTTAAGAATGGGAAAAGTATATATGTATTAACTTCCAGTGGTTTATATTTCCACATGGTAAATCAGGGAGATACGACCAATAAGGATACCTTGGTCCTTAAAAACACCGTAGTTCCCCGCTTTATGCAATACACGCTTAGCGCTGTTGCCGATACTATAAGTAACTGGAGTACGATTGATTACCCCTATCCATCCGATTTTACTTATGGCGATTTGACTCAGTCATGTAAAGCTTTTCACGAAGCAGCTTCATATATGAAACGAAATGATACTGAAGCCAAATTAATCGTTCCTTCATCAATTGGTTTTAGCACTGAATTAAATAGTGTTACACCAATGGCATACGATCTAAAAATCAAGTTTCAGAAATAGGATTTTGGTTCTAAGCAACTAAAAAGACTCTTTCATTAAACATAAAACTAAACTTTTCAGAAAATGACTCTAATAAAATCAATTTCCGGCATCCGTGGTACTATCGGAGGTCCGGTTGGTGATGGGTTAAATCCGTTGGATATTGTTCGCTTTACCGCAGCTTACGCCACACAGATTAAAGCAAATAAACAAACCTTATCGAACAAAATCGTCGTAGGTCGGGATGCCCGGATTTCAGGCGAAATGGTCAATCAATTAGTTATTGGTACTCTATTAGGAATGGGATTTGACGTAGTAAACATTGGATTGGCATCTACTCCAACTACTGAGTTGGCCGTGACCATGGAAAAGGCTGCCGGAGGAATTATCCTTACAGCAAGCCACAATCCAAAGCAATGGAACGCTCTTAAGCTTTTAAATGAAAGAGGAGAGTTTTTAAATGCTCTTGAAGGTGAGAATGTTTTGAAAATTGCAGCCGAAGAAAGTTTTCTATTTTCGCCTGTCGATGAATTAGGCAAGCTTTCCGAAAATTTTTCATATACAGAAAAACACATTAAAAGCGTTTTAGCTTTAAACCTTGTAGATATAAAAGCAATTCAGGAAGCCAACTTCACAGTCGCTATCGACTGCGTTAATTCTGTTGGAGGAATTGCTATCCCGGCTTTGTTGAAAGCACTAGGCGTAAACAAAATCGAAAAGCTTTTTTGCGAGCCCAATGGACAATTTCCTCACAACCCAGAACCACTCCCGGAGCATTTGACAGAAATTTCTGCATTAATGAAACAAGGTAAAGCCGATGTAGGTTTCGTTGTTGATCCTGATGTCGATCGTTTGGCTATTATCTGCGAAGATGGAAGTATGTTTGGAGAAGAATATACATTGGTTTCTGTTGCCGATTATGTACTCCAACACACTCCAGGAAATACTGTTTCTAACTTAAGTTCGACACGTGCTTTAAGAGATGTAACCAACAATCGTGGCGGAAACTATACTGCTGCAGCCGTAGGCGAAGTCAACGTTGTAAAAGCGATGAAAGATACCAAAGCAATTATTGGAGGTGAAGGTAACGGTGGTATAATCTACCCTGCCAGCCATTACGGACGCGATGCATTGGTAGGAATTGCTCTATTTTTGACTCATTTGGCTAAATCAAAAATGACTGTTTCAGCACTTCGCAAAACTTATCCTGAATATTACATTTCCAAAAATAAAATTCAACTTACCCCATCAATTGATGTAGACAACATTTTGAAGGTCATTAAAGATTCTCATAAGCAATTCGAAGTGAACGATATTGACGGAATAAAGATTGACTTTCCGACAGGTTGGGTTCATTTGAGGAAATCCAATACAGAACCCATTATCCGCATTTATTCCGAGGCGGGCACACCAGAACAAGCTGAAGGGTTTGCCAAGGCAATCATTGAAGAAATCAAGCGGGTTGCCAACATATAACAACAGTTCATATCACAAAATCGAAAAAGGACTTATTCAATTTTGAATAAGTCCTTTTTGTAAAATAGCTATCTGTTTTATTATTTTTTCGGAGCTGATGACGGTATTGGAGTTTTTGTCATCCCGGAAGGAGGAGTTGAAGGCGGCGCTGCCGTTGCTGCATGCTCACTTACAGGAAAAACTCCTTGAGGTCTTTTAATTTGATATTTTGTCATCGACTGATTTGACTCAAAACCAATTCCAGTTGTAATTCCCGAAGTTCTGGTTATCTTAATCAATTTATCCGAGTAAAATCGTTCCTGCCGTTGGTCCCAAAAAAGCTGTTCTGTTTCAAAAAGCTCTCCTTGCAAATTTGTCAGCCTGACTTTCCCTCTCAACTCCCAAACTTGTTCGTTTTGTTTGTACTTTGCGTATTTACTATGGATATTTGCATCCACTTTCAAGTTTTCATCAAATCGTTCAAAATGGATACCCTGAGGAAATTCCCAATAAGGTTGAGATGCCTTATCGTACACATCCCAACGAGGAGTTGATATTCTATATCGTGTTACACCTGAGTCCGAAATCACCGTAGTAATATCTGTAGCACGCAATTTGGGTATTACAGCACGGTTCT
>DAIQOQ010000027.1:9602-20153 GCA_036787795.1 Paludibacter sp.
GAAATCACCGTAGTAATATCTGTAGCACGCAATTTGGGTATTACAGCACGGTTCTTAATTGCAGATATCTTATCGGGCTTATCTTTACTACTACAGCTAACAATAACTATTGCAAATAAAAGACAACAAATAATCGTTTTACAAGCTAATGAAAATATTGCACGGTCTAAAACGACAGACTCACTCCGTCTATGTTCAATCATTATATGAAATTTGAGCTCCTATTTTAAAATTACAGTTTTCGTTTCATAAACCAGTGTTCGTTAAAGGCAATACTCAAGGTAAACTTGTAATAATCTTCACGTAAAACTGTTGATCCTAACTTTCCATATTCAAAAGAAGCATTGAGCATGGTTGTTGAGTTATTAGCCCTGTTATACAATGGCAGGCCAAGACCGCAGGTTAAACTATAGTTTTTGGGTTGTGAAACACCATCAACTTTATAATATGAATCACTCACATTAAACCCTGCACGATATCTAATTCGTTGGGTAAAATATCTACCTTTATAATTAGGTTGATATTCAACACCAACAGCCAGCTTCGAACGATTACTCAACGTATCCTTTTTACTATAATACTCAGTATTCTTCCATTGCTGCAAGCTATAGTCTACGCCAATTGTCAGTTTTTTATCATAGCAATAATTAACCCCAACACCAAAAAGACTTGGAAGTTCGAAACGATAGTTAGTATAACCTGCATGATTTTGGTCAATAGTATCATTCAAAACTCCAGTTGTAATTTGAGTAAAATCCCCACTCAATTTGATTTTAGGTTCATAAATCACACCCAAAGTCACATCGTGCTTTTTATCAAAGGTATTATAAAATTGAGCTCCAAAGCGGAACCGAAAATTATTTGCTGTTATAGATGTTTTTCTGGTACTTGAAGTATAATCTGACGAACTAATTGTATTGGTCGTTGTACTTCCAAAGCTTTGGTCACGATAATGATTGATTGTACCAAACATATAGTAGGAATTTATACCCAGCGACACATGCTTAAATAAGTTTACAGACAAGCCCATATATACCTGAGTAAATCCACCATTTCCTATGAAACTTTGAGTAGATGTGATACTGTCAGCAACCGAGTTGCCACCCGACTTATTCAATAAAGTATCTTTAGCAGAGAAATCATATCCTACGAAAGAGTAAGGCAGAACACCTGCACTAAAGCCCATCCATTTCGTTAATGGAAACTGCATAGTTATATACTCCAAATTTGCATTATGTTTGTTTACACTGGCTCCCGATTGCGAAAAATGTGAAACTAAAGCAGAAGCTCCCACATCAAACATGAAAGTCATACTATCTACGCTACTATATGAAGCTGGATTCATAGTATTGATACTGGCACTTGAGCGGGAACCAATTGAAACCCCACCCATAGCTCTTTGCTCTCCATTATTGGCATCATTGACATCACCATATCCAAACCTCGTATACGGAGAATTTGTATTGTTTTGACTTGCTGAGAATTGAACATAAATGAATAATGAAAAGACGAGAAGAAATAGCTTATTTTTGTACATTGTATTGGAGTATGCGGTTCAAACCGATTAACACTAAATTTCTTTCTGCAAAGATGGCATTTTTTAGCTTCGCAGCAAAGTAAAAAGTGCTACCGCCAGTTAAAAATGTTGAAAGTTGTGGATATTTAATTTTTAATTCGTTTATATAACCATCTATCTCGAAGACAATGCCATAAATTACACCAGAAAGAATGGCGGAATCAGTTGAATTTCCGATAAAAGGAGTTTCGTTTTTCACAGATACCAATGGCAATTTTTGGGTAAACTCATGTAAGGCCCTCAGTCTCAAATCAAGTCCTGGAGCAATATTACCACCCCAATACACTTTTTTTGAATCAATAAAATCATAGGTAATTGCTGTTCCTGCATCAATCACCAAAATTTCACAATCTGGGCAAAGAAAAGAAGCTCCTACCACAGCCGCCAACCTATCTTTACCTAAGGTAGCAGGTGTACTATATCTATTCTCAATAGGTATTGCCACTTCATGCGATAATTCAAGGAAAACACTAAAAGTTGTTTCTAACTCTTCAAGCAAAGCCGCATTATCAGAAATCACACTTGAAACTATGCATTGATTTACACTAAATTTATCAACCAGAATCGAAATTTCACTCTTCCCAAATTGATCATAGACGAAAGTTTCTAGCAGCTCATCCTGATTAAAGACACCAACTTTTGTTCTTGAATTTCCCTGATCGATGCATAAGTTCATAACCGATTCCCATAAGATAAAGAAAATTCCACATTTGAATCTGAACTCACAAAATCATTTTTTCTATAGGGATTACTAAAATTCCCTCTGCTCCCAGAGCTTTAAGTTTTCCAATAATATCCCAAAAACGTTTTTCGGCAATAACCACATGAAGAGAATTCCATCCTTCTTTAGCCAATGGCATTATTGTAGGACTTTTCATTCCCGGAAGTACTTCAATAATCTTATCTATATTACCAACCGGAACATTCATCAACACATATTTTTTATCCTCAGCCATTTGTACCGCTTCAATTCTGAAAAGCAATTCATCCAATATAGCTTGTTTCTCGTCCGATAATTTTGGATTTGAGATTAATAATGCTTCAGATTTCATGAGTACCTCAACTTCTTTCAGATGATTAGTCACCAATGTACTTCCGGAACTAACTATATCAAAAATTGCATCCGAAAGCCCAATGCCAGGGGCTATTTCCACTGAACCTGTTATAACATGAATATCAGCTTTTACTTTTTTCTCCTTCAGAAAGTCAGTCAATATTTCGGGATAAGAAGTAGCAATCACCTTTCCATTAAACCATGAAATATCCGTATAATCAATTTCTTTGGGTATAGCCAACGAAAGTCTACACTTGCTAAATCCCAAGCGCTTAGTCAATACTACCTTTTTCTTCTTTTCGGCATATTCGTTTTCACCAACTATTCCTATATCCGCCACACCATCGGCAACCGACTGAGGAATATCATCGTCGCGAAGGAATAACACTTCCAATGGGAAGTTCTGGGCAGGCAATAACAATAGCCGTTTTCCGGATTCCAGTTTTATTCCGGTTTCAGTAAGTAACGACATGGTTTCTTCATATAACCGACCTTTAGCTTGTATTGCAATTCGTAACATAAATATCTATTATAATTTTTTTTTGTGCACAAAGGTACAAAAAATGCTCGAATACAGCATTTTTCGAACAAAAAAAAGTCCGTTATCGAAATAACGGACTTTTAAGCCTGCAAGAATTTCTTTTTGCGTTAGCTTTACTTACTTAACAGCTTTAGTTGAATCTACAGCAGTAGAATCAACAGCAGTTTTAGTAGTATCAACGGCAACTACTGTAGAATCAGCTTTAGGAGCTTCTTCAGCTTTTTTAGGAGTACAAGATGCGAAAGCCATAGCTACCACAAAAAATAAAAATACTTTTTTCATTTTCTTTTAAACTTTAAAAATTTAACATGTTTGTTTTGCAATTCAAAATCGATGCAAAGTTACATCATTTTTTTATTCTGGATTAATAAATATCGCTTTTTTTTAAAATATTTTTTGGTTTAATTGATTTTTAGGGCTTTTTTAGAATAAACCAGCTTTTATTAGGGCTTTTTACCGCAAAAAAATGGCTCGAATGTTCAAAAAAAAAGTCCGTTAGGGTTTCTAACAGACTTTTGCTTCGTAATTCTACGAAAGCTTTTAATTACTTAACAGCTTTTGTTGAATCAGCAGCAACTGCAGTAGTGTCAGTAGCTACAGTGTCAACAGCTACAACTGTAGAATCAGCTTTAGGAGCTTCTTCAGCTTTTTTAGGAGCACAAGATGCGAAAGCCAAGGCTACAACGCAAAACAATAATACTTTTTTCATTACTTTAAATCTTTAAAATTTAACATGTTAATTTTGCTTTTCAAAATCGCTGCAAAGATACAATCATTTTTTTTATTGTGGATTGATAATCACCAACTTTTTTTGAAATATTTTCACCGGAAATTTTTAAAAAAATAAATTCCTGATTATGTGTGCATTAAAAAATTAGTTTGTGCTTGAATAAAGATATCTTTTAATACTCTTCTTTGGTGTTTTCTCAAATTCGTGTGGATAAAGTTGTATTTTGAATACACCTTCGTAACTTGCAACCATAGCATTTAATAGTTTTCGATTTTCTTCCATTAAATTTTCCAACTGGTTATGATCAACACCTTCAGCATCCACGGCTTCATAATCAGGACAAACCAAAGCCATTAATTTACCATTATTCTCTATCACCAAACTTTCCATTACATAGGACATGTTATTCAGTTTAGCTTCTATCTCCTCAGGATATATATTTTGACCACTAGCACTTAGAATCATAGTCTTGCTACGACCACGAATATAGATATTTTCGTCTTCATCAATGGTACCAAGGTCTCCGGTATGCAGCCAACCCTCTTTGTCTATAATTTGAGCAGTAGCTTCTGGATTCTTATAATACCCTAACATAACATTCTCACCTCTGACACACACTTCACCAACTCCTGTAATCGGATCGGGATGCATTATTTTCGCTGTCATAATATCCAATAATTTTCCAGAAGATTTTGGAGCAAAGTCTTTAGCATGAGAATAACTGATCAGCGGCGCACATTCCGTCATACCATATCCAACAGTAAATGGAAATTTTATTTTATTAAAAAAATCTTCCACCTCCGCATTTAAGGGTGCGCCACCTACCACTATTTCTGAAAATTCACCACCGAAAGCATCAATTAATTTCTTGCGTATTTGACTCAAAACTGGTTGATCTAAAAAGGGGACGCTCAAAACCCAGCGCATAGATGGTTTAGCGAGTAAAGGTTGAATTTGCTTTTTATAAATTTTCTCTATAATCAAAGGAACACAGAAAATCACATTAGGCCGTATCTCAGCGAAAGCCTTCAACAAAATTTTGGGCGAAGGGGTTTTCCCGATAAAATGGATATGACATCCGGCACAGGTAGATGTTAGAAATTCAAAAGCGCATCCGTAGGCATGAGCTAAAGGGAGAAATGAAATAATCCGGTATTGAGGAGCAATCAATTTTGTTCGAAAACCGAATGTGATATTACCTGCTAATGCATTTCCGGTAGTCATAACCCCCTTACTAAATCCGGTAGTGCCCGACGTGTAGTTTATTGAAACAATTTCAGTATTGGGTCTATCAATATATCGCACACTATCGCGAACGAAACTATAAGGGTATTTTTCGTTGAACAACTGATTTATTTTATCAAAATGAATTTCAGCCAGTTCTAATCCTTTCTCTCTCGATTCCTGCAGCTCAGATTCAAGCTCCTTATTCAGCAAAGCGACACACCCGAAATTTGTAAGCGAGAATACAGCTTTTACAGTAGTCAACTTTTCTTCTTCCAAATTCTCCCAAATTGTATCGCCGGCAAAAAGCAATTTAGATTCGGAATGATTGGTGATATGATGAATATCATTTGCATTAAAGTCCTGCAAAATAGGAACTATAATTGCACCGTAGGTAACCGTGGCTAAATAGGTGATCGCCCAATTAGCATTATTACGACCAACCAATGCTATTTTATCATCCGGTGCAACATGACATTGCTCAAAAAGAATATGAAGTTTAGCTATTTGTGCAGCAACTTCGGCATAGGTAAGAGTAAGATCTTCGCCATAATTGCTGTATGCAGGCAATTCCCAATTGTTTCGAAAAGAATCCTCAAACAGACGGATAAAGTTTTCCTGAATCATAATATGAAGTGCATTTTTTAAGATACTTGTTTTAGATGACGCAAAAATAATGAATAATCACACAAACCAAATGGTTGTTACAATTATTTAGATTATTAGCCAATTAAACTAAACATGAAAATTTAGAACAAGATCAAACCAATTCTTTTTTATACTGGTTATCTTCGTAAAGATGACTCATTTTTGAAAATTTCAAATCTGAAGCTGTAAAAAAAATCGTATCTTTGTGGCTTCAAAAAAAACACAACTAAATAGTTATGAACATATCGTATAATTGGCTGAAACAATACATCAATATCGATGTTACACCTGATGAATTGTCGAAAGCATTAACTTCCATAGGGTTGGAAGTAGGTGGAGTTGAAGAAGTTCAGACCATCAAAGGCGGGCTGGAAGGATTGGTTATCGGCGAGGTATTGACTTGCACCAATCATGAAAATTCGGATCACTTACACGTTACAACTGTCAATATAGGCGGAACAGAGCCTCTGCAAATAGTATGCGGCGCACCTAATGTTGCAGCTGGACAGAAAGTAGTAGTGGCAACAGTTGGAACCAAATTGTATTCGGATGATGAAAGCTTTACAATTAAACGATCTAAAATACGCGGGGTAGAATCATTGGGAATGATTTGCGCCGAAGACGAAATAGGCATTGGCACCAGCCACGACGGAATTATTGTACTACCTGCTGAAACCGTAGTTGGCACCTTAGCCAAAGATTATTATGGCATAAAAAGCGACACTTTACTGGAAGTAGACATTACTCCAAACAGAATTGATGCAGCATCACACTTCGGAGTAGCACGCGATTTGGCTGCTTTTTTCGCGCTAAAAGATAAATCGGTAAAACTCACCAGACCATCGGTAGATGCTTTTACTGTTCAAAATACAAAGCTTAGTATTCCGGTAACCGTAGAAAGCATAGACGCTTGCCCACGTTACTCGGCAGTTACAATTTCGGGCGTAAAAGTTGCTGAATCACCGGAATGGTTGAAAAACTACTTACTTGTTATCGGACTCCGCCCTATCAATAATATTGTGGATGTAACCAACTTTGTGTTGCACGAACTGGGACAACCCATGCATGCCTTTGATGCAGATAAAATCAAAGGAGCTGAAGTGCGCGTGAAAACTGTGGCTGAAGGAACTCTATTCACCACACTGGATGGAACGGAGCGTAAGCTAAGTGCTGCCGACTTGATAATTTGCAATGCCAGCGAACCTATGTGTATTGCCGGTGTATTTGGCGGTCTGAACTCGGGTGTGACCGAAACCACTCAAAACGTATTTTTAGAAAGTGCTTATTTCAATCCGGTTTCAATTCGCAAAACAGCCCGTCGTCATGGATTAAACACAGATGCTTCATTTCGTTACGAACGTGGTTGCGACCCAACTAACACTATATACGTACTGAAGCGCTGTGCTTTGTTGATTCAGGAAGTAGCCGGCGGTGAAATTTCAAGCAATATATCTGACTTCTACCCTGAAGAGGTTAAACCATTTGAAGTATCAGTATCATTACGCAAAATTAATACCCTTATAGGGAAAGCTATTGGTAAAGAAAATATCGAAACCATACTTGCAGCACTCGAAATGAAGATTGTGAGTCGGAACGAGGAAGGTTACGTGCTGCACGTCCCAGCTTACCGTGTGGATGTACAACGCGACGTAGATGTTATTGAAGATATTCTCCGCATATACGGTTATAATAATGTGGAAATAGGCGAAACGTTGAAATCAACTTTGAGTTACAGTTCGAAACCTGACAGCTACAAGCTGCAGAATCTTATTTCGGAACAACTTACAGCACAAGGATTCAACGAAATACTAAACAATTCGCTAACCAAAGGAGGATATTATACCGATCTAACCTCCTATCCTGCTGCCCACAGCGTAAAAATTATCAATGGTCTGAGCTCGGATCTGAACGTGATGCGTCAGACTCTGCTTTTTGGTGGACTGGAAAACATCAACCGCAATGTGAATCGTCGCAATGGCGATCTGAAATTCTACGAATTCGGTAATTGCTATTATTTCCATGCCGAAAACAAAAAAGAAGGTGAAACACTGGCTGCCTATTCCGAAGATTATCACCTCGGACTATGGCTTACGGGGAATAAACGCACTCAGTCGTGGACAGCTGCCGATGAGAAAGCAAGCATTTACGAACTAAAAGCATATATCGAAAATATTTTCCGTCGCCTCGGGTTCAACCTGCGCAAGCTGGTGGTAGGCGAATATGCCGACGACCTGCTGAGTGAAGCACTCACCGTATATAGTACCACCGGTCGTAAACTGGCCGTATATGGTATTGTTCACCCAAAAATTCGCAAGGTAACGGATATTGATCAGGAAGTTTATTTTGCTGATCTGAATTGGAACGCTATTTTGGCTGAGCTGGGAGCCCATAAAGTACAATATACAGAACTTTCTAAATTCCCCGAAGTAAAGCGCGATCTGGCTTTGCTGCTCGACAAACATATTACTTTTGCCGAAATAGAAAAAATAGCTTTCGAAACAGAACGCAAATTGCTGAAGAAGGTAAACCTCTTCGATGTATACGAAGGCAAAAATCTGGAGGCTGGTAAAAAATCATATGCTGTCAGTTTCTTATTGCAAGACGAGAGTAAAACACTTACCGATAACCAGATTGAAAGCATCATGAAAAAACTGCAAAGTAACTTTGAGAGCAAGCTGGGGGCAAAACTCAGATAGAAGTCATTCTATTTACTGCATGTTATTAGCCTGCGACGATATTATTGGTTATTTGCTTCGTGTTATTATCCGAAATAGTATAAAACAAGAATCGATTAAGGTATAAAATTAAAAAACCGGAGGCAGGAAGCTGTTGACCGGATATAAAGAGATGGACAAAGAAGAATTATCATTTAATGGCAAATTGTTGAATACGCCTTATGGCAAACAAGATGCCTACGGGGCGTTGAGCATGCCGATTTATCATTCGGCAGCTTACGAGTTTGAAACAGCAGAAGCCATGGAAGCAGCTTTTACGGGCAAAACGGCGGATTATGCTTATTCACGCATTACAAATCCTACCGTGCAATATTTCGAGGACCGGGTGCGAACGATTACGGGGGCATTCAGTGCAACAGCACTAAACTCAGGTATGGCAGCTATTACAAATGCCATCATCACGGTGGCTCAAACGGGAAGCAACATTGTTACATCGAAACATTTATTTGGAAATACCTACTCATTTTTTGTTTCAACACTGGCCGCATTCGGAGTGGAAACGCGCTTTTGCGACCTGACCAATCCCGATGAAGTAGAAGCTCATATTGACGATAATACCTGTGCGCTGTTTTTGGAAATCATAACCAACCCACAGCTCGAAGTGGCGGATCTGAAGGCACTTTCGGTTATTACCAAAGCAAAAGGTGTTCCGCTGATAGCCGACACTACCGTAGTACCATTCTGCAATTTCAAAGCTAAAGACTTTGGGGTAAACATAGAAATAGTATCAAGCACCAAGTATATCTCAGGAGGCGCTACAAGTCTGGGTGGACTGATTTTAGACTATGGAAACTTTAATTGGTTGTCGTTACCGAAACTACACACCATGGCTAAAGAATTCGGTGCAGCTGCTTTTACGGCTAAACTGCGCAAAGAAATTCACAGGAATCTGGGTGCCTATATGACCCCACAGGTAGCCTACATGCAAACTCTGGGACTGGAAACTATGACCGTGCGCTACGACCGTGCCACAGACACCTGCCAAGAGTTGGTTGAAAAACTAGAGGCGTTGCCCGAAGTGGAATCGGTAAACTACACAGGTCTACCCACAAACAAATATCACAGTCTGAGCAAAAACCAGTTTGGCAATCGCCCCGGAGCTATGTTTACCTTCGACCTGGCATCGCGCGAAGCCTGCTACAACTTTATGAACAAACTAAAAGTGGTACGACGTGCTACCAATCTGTTCGACAATAAGACACTGGCTATTCACCCTGCCAGCACCATTTTCGGGACATTCTCAGCCGAAGTGCGCAAAGAAATGAACGTATCCGATAAAACCATCCGTATTTCGGTAGGACTGGAAGATGTGAGCGATTTGTATAATGACTTTGTACAAGCACTTTCTTAAATGGGAAATAAATAGTTGACAATTAACTGCCAACAGTCAAACAACACAAAACCCCTTGAATCGAGCTAATCGATTCAAGGGGTTTTGTATTATAAGTTCTGTCTATCATTTGGGAGTCTCATTTGGGAGTCTCTTTATTATCCTCTTCCTTGCCGGGATGGGTACCAGAATGATGAATAATGGTACGTACGCTGAGATACTGACTTTAAAAGGACGGATTGAGCTGTTTGAATGGCAACATCATGGGATCTAAAGAATCCCGAATCAGATCCATCACTTCGCCAAACTTCAACTTCATGTCGGCTTTAGCTTGTTTGGACTTCGCTTCGATATTACGAATGGCGGGAGTGCGTTCTCTATAGGTACCTGAATTTTCGCTTAAGTAATCAATATCTTCTTTCGAAACACCCCAAACAAGCAATTCGCTTACCAGCGTTATAGCAACATCATAAAGGTTACCAATGTAGGTAACAAAATCAGCTTCACGCATATTCTTGAACACATTCTCAGATACATCAGATAGTAGTTTTAGCTTCACATCCTTTACCTTGGCTGCATGGGCAGCCAGACCGGTAGCCACTTTAAGGGCAGCACGGGATTGTTTCTTGATAGCGTGACCCCACTAATTAGCGACATTGGGTCGCTCCGGAGTGGCATTGAGTCACTAATTATAGGGAATAAGTCACTAATTA
>DAIQOQ010000356.1:0-2199 GCA_036787795.1 Paludibacter sp.
GACCTGTTTTATCGTAATTCTTTATGTCTAAAGAACGTAATGTTTGCTCTACAAAGTTAGTAACAATGCCCTGTTCTTCAATTTCCTTCTGACTCCAATCGTATGAATCAACATCAGCACCGGTAGCTATTTGGGTGCCTGCAAGCGATACCGTCTTTACACATTCATCTTCTATCACCAAAAGAGGTTCCGGTGTAGCTCCTATCCAGCATCCCACATCCGGAAGTTGAATTAAATAAACCATAGCATGCGGATATCTATCACACAATTTCAGAAAAAAATCAGACGCAAGAAAGTTATCATCCAACGTGCTTACACGGATTTTAGATAATACTACCTTATGGAACTGATGGTTTTCCATGGCTTCGACAGCATCTTTTACCTGACCGATAAAGTCCTGAAAAGTTGTTGTTGCTATTCCGGATGCCGAAGATTTTTCCTTTAAGAATGTAGAGTTCAGCTTCAACATTTCAATAAACTCTTCGTCAATATCATCCGAAACGAAAGAATTATCCGGTTTCAGCAAATAAGTTGAATGACTTTCCGATTCGATGAACGGGGCTACAATAAAACCGGTTTTTTCATTTAGGCACTGAAGAGTCTCCAGTTTCTCGGGTAAAGATTGATACTGAACCAGAGTCGTAATTTCGGATTGAAGAGCTAAACGATAAGAAACAAAAGGGATACTCTGTTTCAAACAAACCGTTTGTAAATGAGTGAGTGAGTGATATAATTTTTTATTAAAAGACATGCAGTTATTTTTCAGACTTAAGCGGGATAATACGGTTGGTTAGCCGACATAAGGAGATCAACCTCCCATTTTGATCTTCAATACGAATTTCCCATACATGCGACGTTTTACCTTGATGAACAATGGTTCCAATTCCAAAGACAAAAGCGTCAGAAGTAGTGCCCACATGACTGCCACTTATTTCAACTCCCAACACTGCGAATTTCTCCGGGTCAATCAGAATCAGTGATCCGGCACTTCCTACCGATTCTGCCAAAGCCATACTTGCACCTCCGTGTAACCGTTTCATAGGTTGAATGGTTCGTTCGTCAACCGGCATTTTTGCCACAACATGGCCAATAGAAATCTCGGTAAACTCGATTCCCAGATGTTTCACCATGGTGTTATCACACAGTTTATTGAGAAATTCCGGATTAATGGGCTGTAACATTAAATTCTATTATGCTTAAAATTGATGGTTTAAAAGCATGCAAAGATAAGAAATTATCTAAAGAACGAGTTCTTAATTTAGAAAAGAGAACTCTACAATTTTACCATGCCAGTCTTGCTTTCAGATAAATATTTCGTCCGGGCTCCAATTTCAGAATACCGCGGGTTGTCGACAAATGATCCATATAAGCAGTATCCAGGATATTATCAACTCCGGCAAATAGTTGTAGCTGACTTTCATTCAGTACAATATTTCCGGAATGAACATTCATATTATAAACAATATGCCCGGCCGTTGCCGTTTCATCCGCAGCATTTTCGTTTTGGCGCACAGCCCACAAAGCAGAAAAAGAAGCTCCAAGTTGTTTTTTCGACTGATAATCAAACGATGCAAAACCACTCATAGGTGGAATTTGTGGCAGGAAGTCATTTGCATCAATGTCACGCGCTCTGGTGTACGAAGCGTTTGCTAGCAGCGAGAACAAGTCATTAATCTGCCATTTTCCTTCCAACTCAGCACCCAGAAACAAAGCTTTACTCACATTTACATTTACATAAGCCTGTTCTGTTGTACTATTTCCACTTGCATTTATATAGGTATAAGTCCCATACTTTTCAGTAATCAGATCATTTAAATAATTGGCATAAACATCTGCCTTTAATCTAAACCGACTGGCTGAAAACGTGTAATTGAGATTTGAGAACATACCTTTCTCCGGTTTTAAATCGGGATTTCCAACATGCTTTGGTCCTGAAAGCTCAATCAACTTAAAGCGTTCCTCAATGGATGCTGCGCGATAAGAATTAGCCAACGACAAAGCCAGCTGCTGACCAAATGCAGGATTGTAAACAACATCGACATGTGCCGCATAGGCAATATCCTGATGAACAGAAGAAGCAAAAGTTACGCGACGGGCAAGGTTTTTTACGTAGCTTATTTTATCTCCATTGCTTTTATATTGATAAAGCGGACTAAAAGCCGAGTCATTTGACGTTCGAATATAATCCAGTCTTAATCC
>DAIQOQ010000028.1:0-9410 GCA_036787795.1 Paludibacter sp.
TCCACCGGATTTCGCCGACGGGAAGATAGTTCACTATTTTGGATAATATTACATCATTCCACCCATACCACCGCCCATAGGCATTTGTGGAGCCGGGCTATCTTCTTTCTTCTCTGTTATAACACATTCTGTTGTCAGGAACATTCCTGCGATAGAAGCAGCATTCTCGAGTGCCACGCGGCAAACCTTGGCTGGATCAACCACACCAGCTTTAAAGAAGTTTTCATACTTATCAACGCGAGCATTATAACCAAAGTCATCTTTGCCTTCGCGGACTTTCTGAACAATAACTGCACCTTCTTTGCCTGCGTTGAACACAATTTGGCGTAAAGGCTCTTCGATAGCACGTTTGATGATTTCAATACCGGTTTGTTCATCATCATTGGCAGCTTTAATAGAGCTCAATGAATCAATAGCACGAATATAAGCTACACCACCACCAGGAACAATTCCTTCTTCAATGGCAGCACGTGTTGCACAAAGGGCATCGTCAACGCGGTCTTTTTTCTCTTTCATTTCCACTTCAGAAGCAGCACCAACGTAAAGTACAGCCACACCACCCGACAATTTAGCCAAACGTTCCTGTAATTTTTCGCGATCGTAATCCGAAGTAGTGGCAGCGATCTGAGCTTTAATCTGAGCTACACGATTTGCAATAGTTTCTTTTGTACCTGCACCATTTACAATTACCGTGTTATCTTTATTTACAGTTACTTTTTCGGCAGTACCTAACATTTCAAGAGTTGCTTGTTCCAATTTAATGCCTTTTTCTTCCGAAATAACCACACCACCTGTCAGGATAGCAATGTCTTCAAGCATTTCTTTACGACGATCACCAAATCCAGGAGCTTTCACAGCGCAAATTTTCAATGATGCACGCAAACGATTTACTACCAAAGTAGTCAATGCATCGCTATCAACATCTTCGGCAATAATCAACAACGGACGACCTGATTGAACTGCTGGTTCCAAGATAGGAAGCAATTCTTTGAGGTTTGATATTTTTTTGTCGTGGATAAGGATATATGGTTTTTCCATTTCCACTTCCATTTTTTCTGTATTGGTTACAAAATAAGGAGAAATGTATCCGCGATCGAATTGCATACCTTCAACAACTTCAATATTGGTGTCGGTACCTTTAGCTTCTTCAATAGTGATTACACCGTCTTTCGAAACTTTACGCATAGCATCAGCAATTAATTTTCCAATGATAGCATCATTGTTTGCCGAAACAGTAGCTACCTGTTCGATTTGATCGTAATTGTCTCCAACTACTTTGGCTTGCGATGCAATACTTTTTACGACTTCAGCCACCGCTTTATCAATACCGCGTTTCAAATCCATTGGATTTGCACCTGCAGCAACGTTTTTCATACCCACACTAACAATTGATTGAGCCAAAACGGTAGCGGTAGTAGTTCCATCACCTGCATCATCACCTGTTTTAGAAGCAACTTCTTTTACAAGTTGAGCACCCAAATTTTGGAATGCATCTTCCAATTCAATTTCTTTTGCTACTGTCACACCATCCTTTGTAATATGTGGTGCACCAAATTTTTTCTCGATAATTACATTGCGACCTTTAGGGCCAAGCGTTACTTTTACGGCATCGGCCAACACATCAACTCCTTTTTTCAGTTGATCGCGAGCATCAATATCAAATAAAATTTCTTTAGACATATTTTTTTTAGTTACGAGTTACAAGTTACGAGTTACAAGTCTTTAGTAAACGAGTAGACAAGTAAACTAGTACACAGTTATTATTATTTTTTTTATCCCAGCCCTTCTAACTCCCCCAAGAAGGAGAACCAATAGTGAGACTGGGGTTTAATATATATTTTTCTTTAAATAATCGCCAAAATATCCGATTGTTTCATGATCAGGTATTTTACGCCTTCCCATTCTAATTCTGTTCCTGCATATTTACCATACAATACGTTATTGCCTACAGCAACAACCATTTCTTCGTCTTTTGTTCCGCCACCTACTGCTAACACTTCACCTTTCAACGGTTTTTCTTTTGCAGAATCGGGAATAATGATTCCACTTATTGTTTTTTCCTCTGCCGGTGCGGGTTTTACCAACACACGGTCTGCTAATGGTTTAATATTCATGTCTCTCAGTTTTTAAATTGATTATTATATTTGAGTTTATTGTATTTGAAAATTTGAACGGTTCAAAAAGATGCGAACGCGGTTATGCTTTTGCGAAATTTATGCCAAAGCCAATTCCTGTCTGTTTTGACAGACTGAATAGTTTCGAGTCTGAAAAGTTGTTCCCTTCGCTGACAACTTGTCACTTTGTCCGGGATGTTTTGCAGATGAAAAGTAACTTATACAAATCGTACAGGCGGAGCGAAGGAGATGCACTGCAAAGTTTACGTTCCAAAACAGGTTGCAGCCAATTAAAAGCAGTTGCAAAAAGTCGTATCAATCCCAGGTCCTGACAGCGAATTAAGCTGTGCAGCAGTTTCGATTCTTCTTCCAGAAAAGGATAACATCCGGTTAAGTAAAGTAGATAAAGATTGCGTGTGGCTTCTTTCGTTTTTCGGATAAAAGTCTCGTTGTTGTCAAGTCCTTTGTGGATAAGAGGATTTTCTATCTGGGTAAATTCGTACCCGAGCTGATGTAACTGATAACCAAAAAGCATATCCTCGTGTCCGTATCCATGGATACTTTCATCAAAACGAACCAGAGAAAAAACAGATTTTGAAATCAGAAAATTAAATGTGGAGAAATTATTTTTGTCACGCTCCAGAGCAGAGCGCGCTTCGCGTTGTCGCCCATAGGCCAGGCGAAGACTAAAATCAGGATTGGTTTCGGCCGGATCATAAGCTGTGCCACCAATCACAATACAATCTTCCTTGCAAAAAGATAAATATTTGGCTACATAGCACCCGGAACAAATTTCTGCATCGCAATCGATGAAAAGCAGATGCTCATATCTGGCCTCATTGGCTAATTTATTCCGTATCGCCGAGCGACCAATATTTTCGGACAATATAATATGTCTGCAAAATTCCAATTCATCCACTACCCTATTCTCATTGAGAAAAAGTGTTGACCCATCTTCCATGACAATAATTTCAAACCCGACATACTGCTCCAATGCCTGACGATGTAATTCTTTTGTCAGGTTGGCAATATTGTAATTATATGTGGGGATTAAAATTGAAATCATTTTTTCTATTTTCATCAGAAACGAGCTTAAAGAATGGATTATTATTTCTCAATTACAGAAATAAGCACTTTTTCTTCCTTCTCCCAGCAAAGCTCGTCTTTAGCTTTGATTGTATTTTGCTTTACGACATTATAACGTACCTCGTCGGCAAAAATGTTTTTGACTACCGAAGCAATATGTTTCGGGTCATGATTCTGAATATAATAACCGATATCATATTGATCAATAATTTGTTTAAGTTCTATGAGCCCCGACGACAATGTAGGAATGCCGGAATGAATATAATCGAACAATTTGTTGGGAAGCGAAAAATGATAATTCAGATTAGTATCTTTATCAATGGCAAGTCCCAAATCGCTGTTCATTGTATATTGACGCAGTTCGGCAAAAGGCATTTTGGGTTTAAAAATCACTTTATCCTGCAATGAATATTGTTCCACCATTTTTCGAAGCTTAGGAAAAACATCGCCGCTCCCAATAACCAGCAGCAACACGTTTTCCAGATATTGCATTGCCAAAACAGCTTCCTCGGCACCGCGTTGCACATTGATGCCGGTACCTTGTAGAATAAGAATTCGTTTATTCGCAGGCAAATCCAGTTCTCTCCGCGTTTTGAGTCGCTCGGGCGCAAAGGTAGGCGGGATATTCCGGCTTACATGAACCGTTTTATTGTATTTATCGCCATAAAGTTTAGCAATGGATGCATTGACCGTAAGTATATCGGTTAGTTTTGGAAAAAAATGATCTTCTATTTTTTTCCAAACGGCTTGTACCAGTGGACGATTTACCAATTCCGGCGCTTCGGTGTAATATTCGTGCGTGTCGTAAATGAGTCTTTTATTCCGAAACCGGGCTGCCAGATAAGCAGCAGGTAGTGTATCCAGATCGTTGGCAAAAATCAAATCGAGATCTTTTGTCATCAGATACAAAAACAAGCGAATATTGAATTCTGCATAAAACAAGGGTCCGCGCCGGAACCAAAGTTTTTTTCGAAGCGTAAAATAAGGACGTTCGAGCGATAAACTGTCCGGTAAAAGCCGACCATATTCAATAACCCAGTACCCACACTTCTGAAGTGTCATGCAGGTTTTGTTTACCCGCTGGTCGGTACTCAGGTCGTTGGTTACACAAACGACGGCCGTTTTTTGCATATCATTTTGTCTTCAAATATTTGATAATATCGCTATAGAGTTTCCGGTGATAGGATTCCGGTGTATCTTCAACCGAAGTATTATGCCAAAGCAGTACCAATTCACCATTCCAGCTTTCCACCATATTTATTAAGCGAATACAATATTCATACGCTTCGTGCGCATTGAGATACATGTAACGTTTATCGCTCAGGCTGCCATCCATAATAGTGAGAGGGTGCAAAGTAAGTGATGTAAGTTGTTGATTCCGGGGGTTTATCCATTTCACAGCGCGACAAGTGCCGAGGCGAAATCCGGCAACATCGGCATAGCCCATGGTAAAATCGTCGGTAATTCCGGCATCAATTAATGCCTGCATATCCTCCGGTTCACGCGAGTCGAGATAATGATGCCGGTTGTAAATGATTGTTTTTTTTGATACTTTTTCCAAATGCTTCTTTTCATTCAGGATTAAAGACGTATCGATACCGGCTTCGTAGCTTGAATGAAGTCCGAAGGTAATATTTTTCTTCTTACACAGACTTACAAGCGTTTGAAAATCCTGCACATGGTGTGTAATAAACGGTTTATCTTCTTTGCGTGGACCACCGCCCACTTTTAAGAACACAATGGGTTCGCAACGGTCGGCACCTATGGCCTGCCTTACTGAATTATCCAGTTTAAACAGCCAGGGAGAAGTAAACCACGGATCGTATTTCAGTCCGCCAAAATAACTTTTAATAGCTCTGTTTCCTTCATTCTTTCGTTTAATTCCGCGAAGTATTCCTCCAAGAAATCCTCTAAAATTGCGATAATGCGAAAGCTGATCCACATCGTGGGTAAGATATATTTTACGAATTTTTTTAGGCAACGCCCCTACTTCGCAACCTGCTAGTTCCAATTGAGCACGCAACAACTTGCCATATTCATCTACCAAGGGCGAATCGATTAATCCGGCGCGATAAGGCAATGATTCTTTTCCGGGGAAACGACCGTGTACATCGCGAACCGTGGGTCGGGCCATTTCTTCGTAACGACTTATCAGAAAATAGGTACTGGCTACCAAGTCGGCATACAGCACACGGGTATTACCCACCTGCTCCACTTGGGGGGTGCCAAACAGAATGGGTGCTTCTTCCCAAATGTGCAAAGGTAGCTGTGGCAATGACTGGGCTGTTCCATAAATTTCGGGAGTGAAAAATGCAGATGGCACAATTACCAACTTATAGCGTTCAAACTCTTCCGGATTGGATGTATAACCAATCTGAGAAATTATTTCGGGAGCTACTTCTTCGCCCAACAAAAAATACATTATATAATCTATAATCTCTGACATTATTCCTTTATTTCAGTTTTTTTCTCCGCTCATGCGTGAAAGTTAGAATAAGTGCAACAACAGCACCTAACAGCAAGTCTTTGTTTGATAAAATTCCAAAATATTCATCGGGGGTAGCAGTATGATTTGTTACAAATTTCAAAACCACCGACAAGACTGTAAAAATAGCAAATGCACCGAGCCCATAGAATATTGGTCGCAGCTTTGGATGTATATTCATTTGTAAAACTTTATAAGTAATGTAATTGCACTTGCTCCGAACGTGCATCGGGAATGCTGTTTTTGTTGTTATTTTAAAGTCTTCATCGGGGCAAGTCACTTATTTTTAGTCAACATAGGACAATAAACTTTATTTATTGCCCACAGAAGCACGAACTACCCCAAATTCGGATGTCAAAAGTACTCATTAAAATCAAATCGGCAGTTTGTTGCGAGGGAAAAAATGCAGCCGGAATTATAGAAAGTTAGTAATTCCATTTTGAAGGATTAATATTCTGGCAACAAAGGTATATGAGACACAGATAAGTTTGCTCTGAAATCTGTTTACGCCATTTCAAAGGCTAATTATGTATTTTCATTCAAAATATTCATATAAAATTTTCGATAATTGTTGTCCTGTAAAAAAATAGATTCTTCGCTTCGCTCAGAATGACAGGTTATTACATTATATTTGTAGGAGATGGGGTCGGTTGGCGGCTTCGCCGCCAGCCGACCCCATCTCCCAAACCTAAAACATTGATTGTCATTTCGAACGAAGTGAGAAATCTCTCACAAAGTTTCATCTATAAAGTTTACCGGACAATACTGATTTCCGATAATACTTATTCCTAGCTGTATAAGAGGCAATGAAGAAAACAGAATGAAGAATTTTTTGAAAAGTAATAGACCAGAGATGAAGAATTCCAGAAGAGGCTTTGAGGGAGTATAAAACAGAATGTTTATCTGATTTTTCTGGAGAGCTAAATCCCCCACCCTGCTGCACTTCCTGGCAACAGGATGGAGAAAATAATCTTTATTTAGCAGGCGTTCCGTTTTCAGGTGTTTCCGGATCATCTTTTCCATTATCGCCAAGAGTACGATAGGCTTTGCGAAGCTCGTCGAGTTTATGGAAAAGAGCTATGATGCCATCGTTTGGAGTCAGATTGGCAGCTTGCTGTATGGCTGTGCAAAATTGAGTATAACTTGCCACAGCAATGGGCTTCAGCGAACTGCCCGACAGTTCGCGGGCTGCATATTCTTCATTTCGTTTTTTATAGAGCGTATCACAAGCTGTGTTTTTAATTTCCAGACCCGCAAATGCACTATCCAAACCAATAACAACAGCCGCTGCTTTAAGGTCCGGACTGGCTTTATACTTAACCACAAATTCCGAAATAATACCGTTTTTGGAGTTTTGCGGTAGATTAGGAATCTCCTTATAAGGCGTAATAAAAAAGTTCAGAGCCTCTGCGGCAGCTTTTTTGCTGGAATCAGCACTTTTTATATACGATTTAGTGATACGGAAAATTTCCCGGGCAAAACTAATACGTTCTTTCTCAAACAGACCAAGGTCTTTAGTAAATTCACTTTTTTGATTTTTGTTTACTTGCTTGCCGAATTTTTCATTATCGACAATCAACTGATCTAATGCAGCGTTTTCAATATTTCCTAACTGCAACCGGTAAGGAATAGTTACTTCAATACTTGTTTTAATCAAAGAATAAGCATCATTGATTTTCAAATCAATGGTGTACAAAGGTGATAATTCTAGCTTAGCCATGGTCATTTAAATTTAAAATTTATACTATGATATTTATAATGTATTCTTTCCAAAAATAAAAAAATCATTCAACATCTAAATAAGCTTCCTGAATTTCTGAAAGCCTTATCAAACTCCAAAATACCCTTTCAGAAATTCTGAAAGCATTGTTCAATTTCAAAAAGTCCTTTTAGAATTTCTGAAACAATAATTCGATTTTAAAACGTCCTTTCAGAAATTCCAGAGCTATTATTTGGTTTCAGAATACTCTTTCAGAATTTCTGAAACATTTATTTTATATAAAAGACCCTTTTCAGAAATTCTGAAAACATTTTTCGAATCCTATTGATTATTTATTATTCAATAGACTGTGTTTAAACAGTCCATCTAAGATTGATCATACTTATTGTCGGCTAATAAAAATCAAATTGTACAGCAAATTTAAAAAGTTATTTTTAATTATCCATGCATTTGCAGATTGATTTTTAATATTTTTATGATTAATTTGTATTTTTATTTTTATCGTGTTTTTTAGCTATTGTGGAAACAAAAGCGTTGAATAAAAAAAATCTCCGAACAACACTTTCGCGTTATTCGGAGACTCTTTATTGCCTGGGTAACTCTAAAAACAGATACCGATGAAAGGAATATCAATTATTTTTTTTCGGCTTTCGTTATCAAAACCTTATCAATCCGGTTGCCGTCGATATCCACAATTTCAAAAACAAATTCAAGAAACTGAAACTTGTCGCCTATTTTTGGTATCCTGTTTGTTTGATTCAGCACAAATCCGGCCACAGTGGCATAATCTATTTCATTAAAGTCGATTGTAAAATCGGCTATGATATCGGTCAATATTTCCACCGGAGCATCGCCATTTACCAACACCGACTTATCATCGCGGATAAACATGTCCGGCTCAAGCGCTGTGCCATCTTCGGGAATTTCGCCAACCAGATTTTCGAGTATATCGTACATGGTAATGATGCCTTCGAAGCCTCCGTATTCGTTTACCACAAAACAAACATGACTTTCCTGCTGGCGCAGCAGGTTCAGCACCTTTTGGGCATCTACCCTTTCGGGAATAATAATAGGCTTAACCATTATGTCTGCAATCCGAATATCTTTGGTTTCGCACAAAGCCTTATAATAATCCTTCAGATATAAAACTCCCTCAAAATTATCAACACTACCATTGCAACAAACCACCTTGCTGTGGTGAATAGTCTTGATATACTGATTAATTTCTTCGTTGCTCCGGCTAATATCTATCCATTCTATGTCCGTGCGATGAGTCATTATGTGCTGCGCCTTTTTATCGGAAAAATAGAAAACATTTTCATGGATAACGTTCTGTTCTTTTTCTATAACGCCTTCGGAAGAAGCAGTTTTTATCATCTGCCTGAGTTCGGACTCCGTTACATGCTGGATTTGCTTTTTGATTCCTATCAGTTGGTTGATAAAAAAAGTGGATGCCGATAGTATTTTTACGAATGGGTATAAAACCTTGCTGAAATAATAAATTGCAGGAGCTATTCTCTTGGCAATTTTTTCAGGATTGCTCAGGGCTATGGTTTTAGGCACTAACTCACCAATAATTATCGATAAATAAGTGATGATAACAATGGTAAAAGTCATTGATATCTCGGTGGCAAAAGGTTGTAGCCATTCTATTTTTTGAATAAAAGGAGTCAGTTCGGCTGCAATGCTTACCCCGCCAAACACACCGGTAATAATTCCTATCAATGTGATGCCAACTTGTATGGCAGATAAAAAATCATCCGAATCATCGAGCAAAAGCAGCGCAAACCGTGCACCTTTATTTCCCAATTTCCGCATTTGTTCAAGACGACCTCTTTTACTCGATATCAAGGCTATTTCCGATAGGGCAAAGAACCCATTCAGCGTAAATAAAACCAGCAGAACCAAAATTTCCATATTGTTTTTTTCTTGAAAAATGAAAGTGTAAATTTATTACTTTCTTTTGGAATAACAAAAAGCGTATAAAATTTCGATTTTGAACAAT
>DAIQOQ010000028.1:9510-19834 GCA_036787795.1 Paludibacter sp.
TTATTACTTTCTTTTGGAATAACAAAAAGCGTATAAAATTTCGATTTTGAACAATGCTTTTAAATACGTAAAACAATATAATATCGTATTTCTTACTGAAAAATAATGTCGCACCTACGGAGCTTTGTATCCTTAAACAACAATTGAATCTACCATACTATCGCCACTACGTGGCTAGGCAGGTACGTAGTACCGACATTATGGTAGAATTATACATGTAAGCGAATTCAACAAGCTCCGTAGGTGCGACATTATGAACAAATTTTTAAATGAATATATGCTTAATCCACTAAAACAATATCGATAGATATTTCTTTTGTGAACTTCAAGAACAATTTTACCACAAAAGGCACAAAAGAATCACAAAAGCCGATGAAGAAAGTTTTGAGCTATATTATCGTCTGAGCTTTCAAAGAAACAAAAGCTAAGTTTTTATCTTATAAAAACTTTTGTGTGACTTTTGTGCCTTTTGTGGTGTTTCATTTTTGATTATGTAAAAAGGATAATCGTATACTTTTATTACCAATTAGTCCAGGCTACCATGCTCCTATTTCATCCAAAAACATAGTTCCGCATTCGGTTCCTTCCAGCTTATTGTCCGGACAGAAACCGGGGTTTTTGAGTTGCAGTTTCAGATACCGAACGTTGGTAGCCGGGAAAGTGAGCTCGGCGCGTACAATTACTTTTCCGAACGAAGCAGGCGGCACCTGTTTTTTGTTTGCCAAAAGTTGATAATTTACTCCGTCGGTGGAACCATATAAATTAATATCCGGCGAAATAAGTGCACACATGGCAGGTGCATTGAGCATACCCACCGAGAAGCGTTCCAGTTTCTGAACGGCCAACATATCCACCACCACTTCCACATCTTTTCCTTTGCCAAAGCCTACCCATTGGTCATAAGTCTTTGTGTTTCCGATAGCGCCATCTGTCAGTGCCGAAACGTTTCCACCATCGTACCACGCACTTTTCATACTTTGCGTATAGGTCAACCCCGTTAGGTTACTTACCTGAAAAGATTTGGTAATAGGTTTCCCCGGTTGTTTTCCGCCTACAAAAGCCATAGCCGTCACTTCGGCCGAAGCCGGCAAAGTAAACGGAGCGGTATATATTATTAGCTGACCATCGATGCGATAATGTATTTCGGCACCGGGACAATCGCACGAAAGAGTGATCTGTAATTTTTTATCGGAAGTAATGGTTGAATGAAACTGAGGATCATAAAAAGCTGTAGAAGCTTTTATACCCACTTGCTCGTAACGGCGGAATTCCGAAGGCAATCGTTTCGCAAATGAATCCCAGTTCCGGTTCGGCTTGGGAGTCCACAGCACTTCAGACATAGCCGATAGTCGCGGAAAAACCATATATTCCACACTTTCCGACGTTGGCAGATATTCGCTCCAGACATTGGCCTGCGCACCCAGCACATGCCGGGCTTCGGTAGCCGATAATTCGGTAGGGACAGGCTCATACTGATATACTTTTTGCAGAGGCAGAAAACCGCCTATAGATAAAGGTTCGGCTATGGGGTCCGACTGACAATGATCGAAATAACAAAATTCTCCGGGAGTCATAATCACATCGTTGCCGGCCTTGGCAGCTGTAATTCCACCTTGTGTTCCTCGCCACGACATCACAGTGGCATTCGGATCAAGTCCTCCGTCCAGAATTTCGTCCCACCCGATAATCTTCCGGCCCTTGGAATTTAGAAATCGTTCAATACGGTGTACAAAATAGCTTTGCAATCCGTTTTCATCCTTCAAATTCAGTTTTCTGATCAATGCCTGGCAGTCGGGACACACTTTCCAACGATCTTTCGGGCATTCATCGCCGCCGATGTGAATATAGGTGCTCGGGAAAATGTCCATAATCTCAGTAAGCACATCCTGCAAAAATCCGAAAGTCGTATCGCGCGGGCAATACACGTCCTTGAAAACGCCCCACTTAGTGGCTACTCTCACGGTAGAATCCTGTGTACATGACAGGAACGGATACGAAGCAATGGCTGCTTGTGCGTGTCCGGGCAACTCTATTTCAGGTATAATTGTAATAAAACGCTCTTTGGCATACGCTACCACTTCGCGGGCTTCGGCCTGTGTGTAATATCCACCGTACGGTTTTCCATCGAATTGCTGTGGCAGACGGTCGTAATAATAACCCACCATCGTTTCATCGCGTCGCGAACCTATTTCCGTCAGTTTCGGATATTTTTTTATCTCAATGCGCCATCCCTGATCCTCGGTCAGATGCCAATGAAAGGTATTCAGTTTATGAATAGCCATAGCATCGATATATTTCTTGATAAATTCTACCGGGAAGAAATGCCGGCATACGTCCAGATGCAATCCGCGATAAGCGAAACGCGGAGCATCAGTGATTTCAACTGCCCGTGCCGACCATTTCTTATCTGCATTCAGCTTTTTTCCATAAATCTCGACGGGCAAGAGCTGATACAAAGTTTGCAGTCCGTAGAAAAATCCATTAGCAGCCTTTGCCTGTATGCGAATCTCTTTGGATGAAATGCTTAGCCGGTAAGCTTCCGCATTTTCGAGCTTTGCATCGGGCTGAAAGATCAGCGCATTATCGGGCACTACCTTAGTTAGATCTTTAATCTCCAGTTTTAGCCCCGATACCAATTCAAATTGTGCCGCAAACTGTTGCGCCAACTTTAATACCTCCGCCTGGTCCGACGGACAAAGGATAACCGTCCGCTTACTAAACGTAAACGAACCCACACGTGGCGTCAGGGTTTCCGGGTAAGGAATTATGTTGTATTCACCAGCCGAAAGTGAACTAAATGAACAACATCCGATAAAAAGAAAGAATCCCCAAAAGCGGCGACTGAGAATGAATAAGTGTTTTTGCATATCCTTTAAATATAAGCGTATTTTAAAGCCACAAATATAAAACAATTTTAAGACAGCCATCTTAAATATTCAGACAAAAAACCTATAATTATTCATTTAGCACAAAAAACGAATCCTAAAAAAGACTAAGACGAAATTCACAGAGCATTATTTATCAGTTATATATAAAAACGAACATTTGCCATGTCAAAAAAAATTAAAGTCAAATACGATTGAAAAAAAAATAATTCTTACCTTAGTGGTCTGAAAACTAACAAAAAACACGATATGCTTATTATTGGAATTGCGGGTGGTACGGGTTCTGGAAAGTCAACTGTTGTTCGAAAACTTTTAGAACGATTGCCGCAAGGCGAGGTAGTTATACTTCCTCAGGATTCATATTACCGCGATAGTAGCCATTTACCGCTCGAAGAAAGACTTGAAATTAATTTTGACCATCCCGACTCGATTGAATTCGAGCTTTTGGTAAAACATTTGAAGGATCTGAGAAAAGGGAAAACTATAGAACAACCCATTTATTCATATCTTACCTGCACCCGCGCCACCGAAACCATTCCCATTAAGCCTTGCGATGTTATTATTGTGGAAGGTATTTTAGTTCTAACAAATCCGGAGTTACGTAAAATGATGGATCTGAAAGTTTTTGTGGATGCCGATGCCGACGATCGCCTCATCCGCGTTATCAACCGCGATATTATAGAACGCGGACGCTCGGTAAACAAAGTAATGGAACGTTACGAATGTACCGTAAAACCTATGCATCTGCAATTTATCGAACCATCCAAACGCTTTGCCGACTTAATCATCCCCCAGGGTGGTAACAACCATATTGCTATCGATATTCTGACCAAATATATAGAAAACAACTTAGTAAGTAGAAAATCTGCAGCAAATAACAAACTGTAAATTCTTCTGATTATTGCTGGTTGATAACCGTTCACTCATTATTGCTTATTGATAACTGAAAAAACCATGCTGCAATACGAATTACAAAGAATCATGTTTCTGGATATCGAAACGGTTCCTCAAACATCTGACTTTTCGGAGTTACCTGCTGATTTGGCTCACTTGTGGGAAGATAAATTTAATCTGATCCATAAACGCATGCCCGAAAAATATGCTGAAGAAACCACGCCCGCCGAAGGATTCAACACCAGTGCAGGCATTTATTCAGAATTCGGTAAAATAGTTTGCATCTCGGTAGGATTTATCTTTTTTCAGGACAATGAAATGCACTTTCGCACCAAATCTTTTTGCGGCGATGACGAAAAACAACTCCTGACAGATTTCTCAGATCTACTCACAAAATTTTGTACAACTCGTGAGCATACACTTTGTGGTCATAACATTAAAGAATTCGATATACCGTATATTTGTCGCCGCATGCTTATCAACAGCATTAAACTACCGGGCATATTAAACATCTCGGGCAAGAAACCCTGGGAAATATCCTTCATTGATACGCTTGAGCTATGGAAATTCGGCGATTATAAAAACTACACCGCACTGAAACTGCTGACTGCCGTTTTTGGAATTCCAACTCCTAAAGATGACATTGACGGAAGTCAGGTTGCCGAAGTATATTACAAAGAAAAAGACGTAAATCGTATAGCCGTTTATTGCCAGAAAGATGTTGTTGCCACAGCACAGGTATTCTTACGACTGAACGGAATGGATTTGATAAAAACAGACAATATCCAATTTATCTAACAGATAATGAAATTCAAATTACCGATAACAATCCTGTTTACTTCCTTTCTTTTATTCGCCTCGTGCGGACATAAAAGAAAGGAGTCGTTGTCGGTTGCTCCCAGAAACGATCTTAAAGATATGATCGAGTCGGACACTTTACGTGTGGCTACCATGTATGGCTCTACCTCCTATTTTTTGTTTCGGGATGAGACTATGGGTTTCGACTACGAGATGGCGAAAAATCTGGCGGGATATTTACACGTGAATCTCAAGCTCAGCATTGCCCGTTCAGAAAACGAAATGACCGAATGGCTTCGCAGTGGGAAAGTAGACCTGATTGCTTACAACTTTATAGAAACAAAAGAGCTGAAAAACAAATTCAGTTTCGTACTCCCCCAAACGGCATCATATCAGGTTCTGGTGCAAAATATGGGTGCCAATGCTCTCTCGGATGTCACCCAACTGGAAGGAAAAGATGTATACGTAAAAGCGAACAGCATATTTTATGACAGATTGCTTAGCCTGAATGAAGAAATTGGCGGAAGCATTAATGTTATTTTAGCCCCCGATTCACTTACAAATGATGATCTGATCGATATGGTTGCCGACAATAAAATAGCATACACATTTGCATATCGAAACCTGGCTCAGCTTCATAAAGCATACAATCGAAATCTGGATTGCCACATGGCGGTTGGGTTCGACCAACGCAATGGTTGGTTAGTACGTTCCGAAACTAAAAACCTGCAAAAAGCAATTGAGAAATGGGCCAAACTGCCTCAAACAGTACAAATACAATCCAATCTCGTCACTAAATATTGGGATCAGAATCCGTTTCTTGCACTCCGAAGCATTAAAATTCCCAAAGGAAGTATTTCACCTTACGATCATTTATTTAAAAAATATGCTGAGATTATTAATTGGGACTGGCGACTGCTGGCAGCTCTGGCATTTCACGAATCACGTTTCAATACTTTGGAAGTTTCGTGGGCAGGTGCTTCCGGTCTTATGCAGTTAATGCCTCATACAGCATCAAGCTTTGGATTAAACCGAAACACAAAATTTGATCCCGAAATGAATATAGAAGCCGGTGTTCAATATATAAAGAGTTTAAATATGGCTTTCAATCAAATCGAAAATAAAAAAGAACGTATCAAGTTTATTCTGGCTGCTTACAATTCCGGACCAGCTCACGTGTTGGATGCTATGGCATTGGCACGAAAATATGGTAAAAATCCTCATATCTGGGCCAATCATGTAGAATACTTCTTATTGAAAAAGAGTGAACCCGAATTTTACAACGACCCGGTTGTAAAATATGGCTATTACAGAGGAAAGGAAACTGTAAAGTATGTCCAGAACACACTTAATACCTTTGATAAATATGCAAAAAAGAAATAAGAGCAACTAATTATTAACCACTAAAACATTTATTACTCATTTTTTGAAATTTAAATTATGCCAAACAGCGAGATTATACTTATAAAAATTTCCGGGGATGATAAGCCCGGAGTTACTACAGCCGTTACCGAAATTCTGGGAAATTATAATGCTACCATTTTGGATATTGGTCAGGCCGATATCCACCACACACTATCATTAGGAATTCTTTTCAAAGTAGCAAACGAATCGGATTCCGGAAATATTTTAAAGGAAGTACTTTTCAAATGTTCTGAATTAAATGTAAACGTCCGATTCACTCCAATACCTCTGCAACGATACGAGAACTGGGTAGCGAGTCAGGGGAAAAGCAGATACATAATAACCTTGCTCGGTAGAGTTATTACAGCTAAACAAATATCGGTAGTTACCAAAGCGCTCTCGGAACAAGATCTCAATATCGATTCAATCGTTCGTCTTACCGGTCGACCATCAATGGAAGTGACTGAAGATAGTGCAAATCGTTCCTGCATTGAATTATCGGTTCGGGGAACTTTAATCAACAAAAACATTCTTTCGGCTAAATTTCTACAATATTCTTCGGAATTAGGCATTGATATCTCATTTCAAAAGGATGACATGTATCGTAGAAATCGTAGATTGATCTGTTTTGATATGGACTCTACACTTATTAAAACAGAAGTTATTGACGAGTTGGCAGATCGTGCCGGAGTCGGAGAAAAAGTAAGAGCTATAACCGAGTCAGCCATGCGTGGTGAAATTGATTTCAGCGAAAGTTTCAAACAACGCATAGCTTTATTAGAAGGATTAGATGAATCCGTTCTGAAAGAAATTGCAGACAATCTTCCTATCATGGACGGAGCTGAGCGCTTAATATCTATTTTGAAAAAGGTGGGGTTTAAAATAGCCATTCTCTCCGGAGGATTTACCTATTTTGGAAATGCATTGAAAAAACGTTTCGACGTAGATTATGTTTACGCCAACGAGCTAGAAATCGTCGATGGAAAATTAACAGGAAAACATCTGGGCGACATTGTGGATGGAAAACGGAAAGCTGAACTATTGAAACTGATTGTGCAGGTAGAAAAAATTGATATCGAACAGGCAATTGCTGTGGGCGATGGTGCAAATGATTTACCGATGCTTAATCTTGCCGGACTTGGAATTGCATTTCATGCAAAACCCAAAGTAAAGCAAAATGCTCAACAATCTATTTCCACCATTGGGCTTGATGGAGTTTTATATTTTCTGGGATTCAGAGATATTCATATCGACAATCATCTTATGTCGGAATAAACAATCAAAACAGGAAGACCTAAAATAAAATGAAAAAAGCTATTGTAATAGGTGGAACCGGCATGGTCGGTTTGCAGCTGGTGAAACAATTAATCGAAGATGAAAAATATGATGAAATTATTTCACTGGTACGTCGTTCAAGTGGCATAAACAATCCGAAACTACAGGAAAAGATTATCAATTTTGATCAGCCTGAAAGTTGGAGTAATTTAATTACTGGCGACGTTTTGTTTTCTACGCTTGGAACTACCATTGCACAAGCTAAAACTAAAAACGCACAATTTAAAGTTGACTATACTTATCAATTTATTGTGGCTGAAACTGCAGCAAAAAACGGAGTCGGAACTTATGTGCTGATTTCTTCGGCAGGTGCTAATTCCAAGTCGAGCGTATTTTACACGAACATGAAAGGAAAGCTGGAGGATGCAGTTCAAGCATTGCCATTCAAACAAATCACAATTATTCGCCCCGGGCAATTAGCCGGTAACAGAGCAGAAAAGCGTAAGAGCGAAAAAATAGCTCTTTCGATCATGTATTTTATCAATAAACTGGGATTATTGAAACGCTACAAACCTATTCAGGCTTATCAGGTAGCTCGAGCTATGATTAATGCTGCTGAAAATAAAAATTCTGGCATATACAGTTTGGACAAAGTATTTGAATTAGCGAAATAGTTTCGGATAAACTGAGATTAAAACCCCACATTCCTATGGTTTCCGGGGTTTTTCGTAGGCGCTTACTATTTATAAGCAGACAATTCAATAACATCCATTTACACTACTATTTTTCAAACAAATTCAGCTTTTTATTAAGTGATTTGTTGATATTTGTGACAATACAAAGACTAATTAAGCAGCACAATAGCCTATTAAACAAAGAATTGAAAAATAAATATGATTTTATTCTCAAATATTTATACAGATATATTACGATTTGAAATTAATCTTGTATTTTTACAGCGATTTCAGCTTTGTTTTGTTCTAAATCACAGTTGAAGAATCAAAATACTAACTACATTTTAAAATCAATAAGTATATGAAAATTGGAATTCCAAAAGAAATCAAGAACAACGAAAATAGAGTTGCCTTGACCCCAGGTGGAGCAAAAACGCTCATTTTAAATGGCCACACAGTATTTGTTGAAACTCATGCAGGCGAAAATAGCGGTTTCAGTGATGAGCAATACCGCAAAGCCGGTGTTCAGATTCTTTCTACTGCTGAAGAAATATTTGCTATTGCCGAAATGATCATTAAAGTAAAAGAACCTGTCAAAAGCGAGTATAAGCTTATTCGCCCTAATCAGTTACTCTTTACTTATTTTCATTTTGCATCCAACAAAGAACTTGCACTTGCTATGATTGAAAGCGGTGCCGTATGTCTTGCTTATGAAACAGTAGAAAAGGCTGACCGAACCTTACCATTACTCATCCCAATGTCGGAAGTGGCAGGTCGCATGTCGATTCAGGAAGGTGCTCGCTGTTTGGAAAAACCTAAAGGCGGAAAAGGAATTCTGCTTGGTGGAGTTCCGGGAGTTAAACCGGCTAATGTTTTAGTTATCGGAGGTGGTGTTGTAGGAACTCAGGCTGCATTAATGGCCGCCGGACTTGGGGCTCATGTTACAATAGCTGATATTTCTTTACCACGGTTACGTTACCTAAGCGAAATAATGCCTCCCAATGTAGATACATTAATGTCATCACCTTCTAACATTGAAGATATATTACCTCACACCGATTTAGTGATTGGTGCCGTATTAATCCCCGGCGCAAAAACTCCTCACGTGGTTACACGCAATATGCTAAAGTTGATGCACCCTGGATCAGTACTTGTTGACGTAGCAATTGATCAGGGCGGTTGTTTTGAAACTTCCCATGCAACCACACACACTGAGCCCGTATACGAAGTAGATGGAATTCTACATTATTGTGTTGCAAATATTCCAGGTGCAGTACCTTTTACATCAACATTGGCCTTAACCAATGCCACCCTGCCCTATGCGGTACAATTAGCAAATCTTGGTTGGGAAAAAGCTTGTGAACTTAATGAAGATTTACACAAGGGACTTAATATTGTAAATGGTAAAATAGTATTTAAAGCGGTAGCTGAAGCTCTCGATTTATAAACCACACACTTTCTTATCTTATTATAGAATCAGCTCCTTGAAATAGATTTTCAGGGAGCTGTTTTTTATCAGAAACAATCAAATTTATTGTTTCTGATTTGTATGTCACATTATCAATCATTTATTGTTGATACTTCTACATTTTCCACTTATCTTTGTATCAATTTACAATGAACAGTGAAGTATTAGAATTATATATAAATTATGATAGAACCATTTGTAGGTTTAAAAGAAGAAAGTGCAGTTAGTCCTGCAGATAAAGTAATATCACAACTAAAAGAGCTTATCAGTTCGGGAATTTTAAAACCAGGAGATAAACTTCCGGCAGAAAGAAAGTTGGCTCAGGAATTTGGATTTGGAAGAACGCAAATCAGGGAAGCTTTGCATAAACTGGAATTTTATGGTATTATCAAAACATTACCTCAAAGTGGCTCTGTAATTAATGGTTTAGATATTAATACGCTGGACGGACTAATATCGGATGTACTAAATCTTCAAAGTTACGACTTCTTCTCGTTGGTCGAAACCCGCGTAGTATTAGAAGTAAATGCCATACGCCTCTGTGCTGAAAGACGAACACAAGAAGATCTAAAGGCATTAGAAAAAGCACACGCTAATTTCGTTCTGAATTTTGATACAGCCGATCGCGTTAGCAATGATTTTGCTTTTCATCGTGCTATTGCCGAAGCAAGTCACAACCCAGTATTCAAAGCTATGCTATTAATCGTAATTCCTGATATTCTAACAATATACCAACGGGACAGAATTTGTGCTCCGAATAAAATTGTATTGGAAGAACATAAACAAATGCTGGACTGTATCATTAGTCAGGACGGAGAGAAAGCAGCAGAATTGATGCAACAACATTTACGTGGAGTATTTGATTTTGCAAAAGCTAATATAAAAGAAGCCTGATTGGTATTAGACCGCCAGAATTAAACATGTAT
>DAIQOQ010000153.1:0-3162 GCA_036787795.1 Paludibacter sp.
GCAGTTGCATCGGGAGTACCGGATGAAAATTCATTGTAAACCTGCTCGGTGGTAACTACTTCTACAGTCAAACCATCCTTATCCCTATGTGCTTGAGCTAACTTTTGGGCTTGTGACAAGAAATCAGGATACGTGATAATCACCATATCTGCCTGAGGAATAGCATGCAGATTCTGACTGGAAACAACACCAACTGTCTCCGGTTTAGCATAAGCATTTGAAGCCGTTGGGTCAATAGCTAAATAGGTTCTTAGTTCATTGCTTGAAGCGGTAAATGTCAAAGTTCCATCAGCTATCGTTGTAGAAACTTTATTGATATTCTGAGGATCGGTTATATCCCAAATTTCGACATTTGAATTGGCATTACTCAGTTGATAGCGACTAAAAGTAGACTGACCTAAATAATCAACATTCTGAAACTGCATCACAGCGCCAGTCATTTTAAGTTGTCTGCGAGCATTAAACTCCAAAAAATTCAAATAGCCTAAAGAGGTAGAAGTGGGTTTTGGATAAGACAAAACAAAGTTTAATACATCGCCTGAGGCAGCATAGTTGAAAATTCCGGAAGCACCCACACCTTGTTCATAATTATCACCAGCCAGAGGTCTTAAAGAAAGCTGATTTGCCTGTCCTCCGTTTAAACTTAAGCTAAAAGTAGATGTTGACGTAGACGATGCAGCAACATCCAGCCGAACCTTGACGGGACTGCCTGACACACTGTTTGGAACTGTAAAACTAAAATTGAGAGAAGTTGCATCGCTAAAAGGTTGGTAAAATTCTTTTCCCGAAAATGCAAGATTAACTACATCCTTTTCATAAACTCCATAATCAACAAACTCTGTTACCGGATTAACTACAGAAGCATTGGGCGTTTCAACAGAACCAACTTCTATTTTCCGACCCACTCCGGCATCCGACGAAACAAAATAATATCCGTACTTCGAATACGAATTAGCTACGTGAGTAAACATCGACTTAGCAATATCATAGCTCCATTTATTCACACCCTGAGCATAAAACAGTATATAATCACCAGCATTAAATATCCCGTCAGAACCTTTATTCATGTAAATGGCCTGCTCGGGTAAGTCATCTATTTTGGGCAACGAGAAGTCTTGAGTCAAAACATTCCCGCCGTATCCAAATACATGAACGTTGGCCGGATTTATCCCCATAAAAACCAAATCTTCATACGTAAGTTTGTATACTCCGGTATCAGACACCTTGATTTTTACAAATGTTCCACTTGCCAGAACCGAAGAACCCGCATAAGTGTGACTCACTGATGAAACTGATTTTTGTGGTTTGTTTTCTTTTATTATTTGTAAATCAAAAGATTTCAATTTAACTGTTTTTCCATTTTGATCTACAAACGGACATAAAGAGATACTCAGGAAAACAGATCCCCGTTCGGTCAGACGTGAAGAAACAGGTTTTACTTCGGAAGGAAGAGAAATACCTTTCGGCAACAAAGCGGCTTCATCATCAGTAAGCGGAAGGTAAACGGGATTTTTCAATTCGAGACGATATAAGAATGCCGGATCACAGGGAATCCGCTCGATAAAATAAGGTAAATGATTTTCGTTCGGGTACAGAGCCCCGTCAAAAGCCATTACCGAAATTGAAGAAGACGCGATTAAACACTTTTCTATACCTTTCCAATTTAAATCATAAGACTTTATTTGCTCGCTCTGACCAAATAAAGTAGAAACAGATAAAAATAGAAATGCAAAAAATGCAAGTTTATACTTCATTTAAACAATCACGTTTTAACGCACAATTTTCTTAGAGAACACAGTCAGCTTGCGCTTTTATTTGATATAAAAGTCAAACATCTTTTTATCAAAAATAAAACCTTCCAGCCTGTCACCAATAGACACTTTTCCAACACCAACCGGAGTTCCGGTAAAAAGGATATCACCTATTTTAATGGTAAAAAAACGACTAACATACGCTATTAGTTCATCTATCGGAAAAATCATATCGGCAGAATTGCCTTGCTGAACAGTTTTACCATTCAAATCTAACCTAAACTGAATATCCTGAATGTTTTCTAATTCGGACACTGGCAAGAAATTTCCTATAACCGCTGAGTTGTCAAATGCTTTCGAGATTTCCCAGGGCTTACCCTCTGCTTTTAGCTTTCGTTGAAGATCCCGCGCTGTAAAATCAACACCCAAACCTATTTCAGCAAAATATCTTCCGGCAAATTTAGAATCTATATTCTTTCCTAATCGGTTGAACTTGACTATCAACTCAGTTTCGTAATGCAATTCTTGAGTAAAATCCGGGATATAAAAAGGTTTGTTATTTTTGAGCAATGCAGAATCCGGTTTCATAAACACAACCGGTTCTTGGGGAATCGCATTGTTCAATTCCCTGTTATGCTCTGAATAATTTTGGCCAATAGCAAATATCTTCATTTTATTTTAGGCTGTTTGGGAGTTGAAGTTTTTTTCTTTTCATTTTCTTTTATAGCGTTCAACCGATTAAACATCACAGCCAAATGCGCATAAATAGATGTGTTTTGTACAACTATATTTTCCGGAACACGAATACGAAACGGCGTAAAATTCCAAATAGCCTGAATTCCACCGGCAATCATTATTTCAGAAACCATTTGCGCTTTATCAACGGGAACAGTCAGAACCCCAATATTAATACCAGTCTGACGTTGTAGTTCCACAAAACGATCAATATGATGAATAGGAACGCGATTGATACTTGTTCCGGACAACTCGTATTTAACATCAAATCCGGCAACTATTTCCAGGCCAAACTGTTCAAGCCCATTATCATGCATCAGAGCACCACCCAGACTACCAACTCCAAACAAAAAAGCTTTGTGAGAATTAGTGAACCCTAAAAAAGCTTCAAGGATGTCCACAAGCTCTTTTACATCATAACCAACACGTGTTCTACCATTTATATTGACGTATGACAAGTCCTTTGCAACCATCGATGCATCAACAGCTATGTTTTTGGCTATTTGGGTAGAAGAAAGATATAACTCTCCATCTTTCAATACCAACTGGGCATAAGCTAAATACCAGGGTAAACGTCTCAGAGTTGGCTCTGGAACTTTAAATTGAATAGACGCATGTAGATTGGACATTTCGAACTAAATTTAATCAATTAACCCGCAAAAATAATCATTTTTTT
>DAIQOQ010000153.1:3262-4770 GCA_036787795.1 Paludibacter sp.
GCTAAATTGATTAACTTTGCACGTTTAATTTCAAATTAAGAAGACAAACGAAAAAGCGTTTTTAATACTTATCCTCAATATATTATGGAGTACAATTTCAAAGAAATAGAGCAAAAATGGCAAGCTTACTGGAAAAAGAACAGCACGTATAAAACCGAAATTGACAACAGCAAACCCAAATTTTATGTATTAGACATGTTTCCGTACCCATCGGGAGCCGGTTTGCATGTAGGTCACCCGCTTGGATACATTGCTTCTGACATTTTCAGCCGCTACAAACGCCTGCAAGGGTTCAATGTACTTCACCCCATGGGATACGACGCTTACGGATTACCTGCTGAACAATATGCTATTCAGACCGGACAACATCCGGCGGTTACCACAAAGAAAAATATTGCGCGCTACCGCGAACAACTAGATAAAATCGGATTTTGTTATGACTGGAGCCGCGAGATTCGCACTTGCGAACCCGATTACTATAAGTGGACTCAGTGGGCATTTATACAAATGTTCAACCACTATTTCAATACAAAATTGCAAAAAGCGCAACCTATCGAATCGTTGATTAAAGCATTTGAAACTTCGGGTACAGATGGAATTCAAGCCTCATGCACAGAAGAGATAAGCTTTACAGCCGATGAATGGAAAGCGAAAACAGAAAAAGAGCAACAGGAAATATTACTGAATTACAGAATTGCCTATCTGGCAGACCTAAAAGTAAACTGGTGTCCGGAACTCGGAACCGTTTTGGCAAACGATGAAGTAAGCGAAGGTGTTTCTGTACGTGGAGGTCACCCCGTTGAACAACGGGTTATGCGCCAATGGAGTTTGCGTGTTTCAGCTTATGCTCAACGTTTGTTGGATGGGTTGAACACTGTTGAATGGACAGATTCGTTGACCGAAACTCAAAAGAACTGGATAGGACGTAGCGAAGGTGCCGAACTCAGATTTGAAGTAAAAGATCAGGATTTCAACTTTGACGTTTTTACTACCAGAGCCGATACCATTTATGGAGTTACATTCATGGTGCTGGCTCCCGAAAGTGAACTGGTAAAACAACTCACCACCGACAAACAGGCTCCTGAAGTGCAGAATTATCTGGATGCTACCAAAAAGCGAACTGAGCGCGAACGTATTGCCGACCGTAGGGTTACCGGAGTTTTTTCCGGTTCGTATGCTATTAATCCGGTGAGCGGAACTGAAATTCCAATCTGGATCTCCGACTATGTACTTTCCGGTTATGGAACCGGAGCTATTATGGCCGTACCGGCACACGATAGCAGAGATTATGCTTTTGCAAAACACTTCAATCTGCCTATCATTCCACTTATCGAAGGGTGCGACATAACTGAAGATAGCTTTGATGCAAAAGAAGGAATCATGATAAATTCCGGCTTTCTGAACGGACTTACCGTAAAACAAGCCATTGCTAAAGCCAAGGAATATATTGCAGAACAAAAACTGGGCAGGGTAAAAGTAAACTTTCGATTGCGTGATGCCATTTTTAG
>DAIQOQ010000153.1:4870-6717 GCA_036787795.1 Paludibacter sp.
ATGGATCCGAAAAACGATAAAGCACTGGTCAGCCCCGAAGCTAATCAATACTGGCGGAATGTGGATCTATACATTGGCGGAACAGAGCATGCTACCGGTCACCTGATTTATAGCCGTTTTTGGAATAAATTTTTATTTGATCTAGGTCTGGTTTGCGAAGATGAACCATTCAAAAAACTGATTAATCAGGGAATGATTCAGGGACGCAGTAACTTTGTATATAGAATAAAAGATTCAAATACTTTTGTATCATTGAATCTCAAAAACCAATATGAAACCACAGCTATTCACGTTGATGTGAATATTGTTTCGAATGACCTACTGGATATTGAGAAATTCAAAAACTGGCATCCCGAATACAAAACTGCCGAATTTATCCTCGAAGATGGTAAATACATCTGCGGCTGGGCGGTAGAAAAGATGTCTAAATCTATGTACAATGTAGTGAATCCGGACGATATTGTTGAAAAATTCGGAGCCGACACCTTGCGCTTATATGAAATGTTCCTCGGACCGTTGGAACAATCCAAACCCTGGGATACCAATGGTATTGATGGAGTTCATCGCTTCTTAAAACGCTTGTGGAGTTTGTTTTACAAAGATGAAAACTTACTTGTAAACAATGAAGCACCCACAGCAGAAGAACTAAAGACGCTACATAAAACCATAAAAAAAATCACTTTTGATATCGAGAATTTCTCGTATAACACATCCGTTTCGGCCTTTATGATTTGCGTTAATGAGCTGTTTGCATTGAAATGCAGTAAAAAAGCGGTTCTTGAACCCCTGTCTGTTTTATTGGCTCCGTTTGCACCGCATATTGCCGAAGAGTTATATCATATTCTGGGGAATGAAAACACCGTTTGCGATGCCGTTTTCCCTGTTTGCAATGAAGAATATCTGAAAGAAACGGCTGTAAAATATCCTATTTCTTTCAATGGTAAAGTTCGTTTTACGCTCGAACTGCCAGCAGATATGAGCAAAGAGGAAGTTGAAAAAATTGCATTATTGCATGAGCAAACACTGAAACAACTGGATGGTAAAACTCCGAAGAAAGTGATTGTAGTTCCGGGTAAAATTGTAAATATTGTTTTATAAAATAATCCAATGAGTTTAAAGTCTATCACAAAAGATACCTGGAGAAACATTCGCGAATACATTGCTATTGCTTTCGGATTATTGATGTATTGTGCTGCATGGAAAGGCTTTCTAATGCCACATCAAATCACCGGTGGTGGTGCAACCGGTGTTGGAGCCATTGTTTATTACGCAACAGGCTTGCCGATTTCAATCACCTATTTCTGCATCAACTTCGTGCTGTTAGTCATAGCCGTTCGGTCTATCGGGCTGGCATTTAGCCTCCGGACCATCTATGGAGTAGCCATACTTACCTTCTTTTTTGCCGTTATTCCTCAGGCTGTGCCGGGGACTTTTGTGGGCAAAGGCGATAATTTTATGGCCTGTGTCATTGGAGGATTACTTTCAGGTTCCGGCATCGGGATTGTGTTTCTGGCCAACGGTAGTTCGGGGGGAACCGATATCATTGCCAAAGTGGTAAACAAATACCGCAATGTGACCCTCGGCAGGGTGTTGCTCTACTGCGATGTATTGATTATATGCTCTTCGTACTTCTTTAAGTTCGGTAGTTTAGAAACTATTGTTTACGGCCTTAGTGCAATGGCAATCACCACCATGTCTGTAGATATGGTGATAAACGGTGTACGCCAGTCGGTACAGTTTTTTATTTTTTCCAAAGAATACGAACTTATTGCAACCAAGATAAACGAAGAGGTACATCGCGGTGTCACCATTCTGGACGGGATGGGTTGGTATTCCAAAGAACCGGT
>DAIQOQ010000357.1:0-2159 GCA_036787795.1 Paludibacter sp.
ACGGTTTAGGTCAGCATCAATCGGACGAATTCAATTATAAAGGAAAAAATGAAGAATTGTTTCAATACAATACAAAAGTCTCTATTCCATTTATTGTCTCCAATAAGAACTACGGAATTCTTTGGGATAATTACTCATTTAGTCGTTTTGGTGATCCTCGCCCTTACGTAAATCTGGATCAGTTTAAATTATTCGATAAAAACGGGAAAGAAGGAGGGCTTACCGCTACTTACATGGCGGATAAAACGTCTAAGAATATTTCCCTTGAAAGAACAGAATCGGCCGTTGACTACGAGAATATTCAAACGATAAAAAACTTTCCCAAAGATTTTCCTCTCAATAATGCTGCGGTTACCTGGCAGGGCGAAATTCAGCCCAAAGAAAGTGGCATTTTCAGATTTATATTGTATTATGCCGGTTATACCAAAGTGTATGTCGATGATAGTTTGGTTGTAACCGAACGCTGGCGCACGGCATGGAATCCTAACAGTTATAAGTTTTCGCTCAATTTAAACGCCGGAAAAAGGCACAAACTTCGTATAGAATGGCTTCCTGATGGTGGGGTTTCGTATATTGGACTAAAAGCATTGAGTCCGGTTCCAGAGAAAGAACAATCGAAACTTTCGTTGTGGTCGGAGATGGGTCAAAAATTAGATTATTACTTCATTCGTGGAAATAATCCTGATGAGGTTATCAGCGGCTATCGCATCGTCACCGGTAAGGCACAAATAATGCCTAAGTGGGCCATGGGCTTTTGGCAAAGTCGTGAACGTTATAAAACAGAAACAGAAATTGTGGATGCTCTCAAAGAATTCCGCCGTCGCGAGATTCCAATAGATAACATTGTGCTCGATTGGAATTACTGGCCCGAAACTGCATGGGGAAGTCACGAGTTTGACAAGAACCGTTTTCCAAATCCTAAAGGCATGGTCGATTCCATCCATGCTCTCGATGCACGGATTATGATTTCTGTTTGGCCTAAATTCTACCAAACCACTGAGCATTTCAAAGAATTCCAGAGTAAAGGCTGGATGTATATGCAAGCCATCAAAGACAGCATCCGCGACTGGGTAGGCCCGGGTTATGTAGGTTCATTCTACGATGCCTATTCAGCTGATGCCCGTAAATTGTTCTGGAAACAAATGAAAGAACATCTTTATACACTCGGTATCGATGCATGGTGGATGGATGCAAGTGAACCAAACGTTCGTGATTGTACTGATATGCCTTACCGCAAAGCATTGTGTGGTCCAACTGCACTTGGTCCTTCAACGGAATATTTTAATGCCTATGCTTTAATGAATGCAGAAGCAATTTATGATGGACAACGCGGTACAGATAACAATAAACGCGTGTTTTTGCTTACCCGCTCAGGTTTTGCCGGTTTACAGCGCTACTCCACTGCAACCTGGAGTGGTGATATTGCTACCCGTTGGGAAGATATGAAAGCACAAATTTCAGCCGGTATTAATTTCTCCATCAGTGGGGTTCCTTACTGGACGATGGATAATGGCGGCTTCTGCGTAGAAAAGCGTTACGAACAAGCCAAAGAAGGGTCGGAAGATTTAAATGAATGGCGTGAATTGAATGTCCGCTGGCATCAGTTTGGTGCATTTGTACCTTTATTCCGTACCCATGGACAATTTCCATATCGTGAACTTTGGAACATTGCGCCGGATAATCATCCTGCTTACAAAACTATGTTATATTATACGCAATTGCGTTATCGTTTGATGCCATACATTTATACTATGGCAGGAATGAGCCATTTCAACGATTTCACTATTATGCGCGCACTGATGATGGACTATTCCTCCGATAAAAATGTATTGAACGTCAGCGACCAGTATATGTTTGGAAAGGAGTTAATGATATGCCCCGTTTATCAATATAAAGCCCGCACTCGTGAAGTTTACTTTCCTAAAGAGGCCGGATGGTATAACCTTTATAATGGTAAATACACAGCCGGTGGTCAAAAACAAACAGTACATGCTACTTATGATAGAATGCCGATATATGTTGCTGCAGGAAGTATTTTGCCGATGGGTAAAGTGATTCAAAACACAACACAAGCTCAGACGGATCTGACATTGTATGTTTATGCCGGTAAAAACGGAACTTTTTCCTTGTATGAAGATGAAAATACAAATTACAATTAT
>DAIQOQ010000154.1:0-5363 GCA_036787795.1 Paludibacter sp.
TTTCAGGCTGTAGGTTTGTTTACGCTGGCTATCGGAATCAGCATGGTGTACAATATGCAACATATCCTGATTGTGGTCGGTAGCCTAGCTATTGGTTCTTTGCTGGGCGAGTGGATGAATCTGGAAAAAGGAGCGGAGCGTGTGAGCCGATACCTGAAAACAAAGTTTCGCATAGGCAACGACCGCTTTTCGGAAGGATTGATTACTGCTTTTTTGCTTTATTGCATCGGTTCCATGACTATTCTCGGAGCCATTCAGGAAGGTACAGGTGGTTCGTCCGACCTATTGCTTACCAAATCACTGATGGACGGTTTCTCATCCATCTTACTGGCTTCGGCATTTGGGGTAGGAGTCATTGCATCGGCCATTCCTTTACTGATCTTTCAGGGTGGCCTTACTTTGCTGGCTATGTATGCCTCTTCCTTTTTTAGTCCACAAATCATTCAGGGGCTTACCAGCGTGGGAGGCATTCTTCTTATCGGGCTGGGAATAAATATCCTTGAAATAAAAAAACTCCGCATTATGAATATGCTACCAGCTCTTTTGGTAGTGGTACTTCTGCTATATCTGTTTGCCTGATATGACTCGGCCGTAGTCATTACGCAGCACTAAATTTTCAAGACACAATCCCTAAACTTTCCAAATTCAGTTTGGATTTACATAATGACAGAATACATCGTCGAATAACTTTTAATTGCAGCTCGTTACCGGATTTTTTAAGGCTTAAAATCAATAGTTTCTGACTTTCTGATTTCTATCGTGCATACTAAATTTCAATAATTTTTAGGATAACTTTTTTAAACCCTGCACAAATGTATTACTTTTGTGTAAGATTTTGCTCTAATCGAATATAAATCTGAACGAAATTTTAGTGAGATTGTTAGAACCATTGTGGAATAAAATTGCACTAAGAAATTTCAAATAATTCCAGTTAAAGTAATGAATAAAAACGAAGTATTTGAGCAACGTCTTAAGGCGTTGCAGAAGATGGAAGACAATGCTGCCACCAGACAGCATTTAAAAGGTAAACTTACTGCACGTGAACGTATAAATGTCCTTTTTGATGAAGGAACTTTTTTTGAATTCGATGCTTTTGTATCTCCTTATCAGACTCCAACCAGCAGCAAACAATCCAACTTTGGTGATGGTGTTGTAGTGGGACGTGGAAAAGTGCAGGGACGAAGTGTCTTTGCTTATGCACAAGATTTTACTGTGCTGGGTGGCTCGCTAGGTTATGCACACGGTATGAAAATAGCCAAAGTACAGGAAATGGCACTGAAACTTGGTGCCCCTATCGTTGGTCTGATGGATTCGGGTGGAGCCCGTATTCAGGAAGGTGTAAAGAGCTTGTCGGCTTACGCTTCTATTTTTCGGAATAATGTAAACTCTTCGGGTATCATTCCACAAATTTCGGCCATCTTGGGGCCTGCAGCAGGTGGAGCAGTATATTCACCAGCCCTTACCGACTTTATTTTTATGACCAATCAAACTTCTTATATGTTTGTTACCGGTCCTAATGTGGTAAAGGAAGTATTGAACGAAGACATCGACATGGAAAGCCTTGGAGGTGGACAGATGCACGCCAGCAAAAGTGGTGTGGCTCATTTTATTTCGGACGACGAAGAGCATACCATTATGCTTATTCGTAAATTGTTATCCTATATTCCTTCTAACAATTACGAACCGCTTCCGGTTTCGAATCTGGTAAGTTCGTATCAGTCGCGTCAGGAATACCTGAATCAGATTGTTCCCGATGATCCGAACCGCCCGTATGATGTAAAGGAAATTATCAATATCATTGTTGATAAAGATACGTTCTTCGAAGTTCACGAAAAATTTGCTCAGAACATTGTTATAGGTTTTGCCCGTTTGGATGGAAAGACCATTGGTATTGTAGCTAATCAACCTAAGGTAATGGCGGGAACGCTAGATATCAATGCCAGCATAAAAGGTGCACGATTTATCCGTTTCTGTGATGCATTTAATATTCCGTTGCTTGTTCTGGAAGATGTTCCCGGATTTTTACCAGGTATCGAGCAAGAACATAATGCTATTATCCGCAATGGCGCCAAGCTGTTGTATGCATTCTGCGAAGCTACAGTTCCAAAGATTACAGTGATTACCCGCAAGGCTTATGGTGGAGCCTATATTGTGATGAGCAGTAAAAACACCGGTGGCGATTTCAACTTTGCATGGCCTACTGCCGAAATTGCCGTTATGGGACCTGCCGGTGCTATTAAAATTGTAAACAAGCATGAATTGAAAAATGCGGAGAATGTTGCTGAATTGGAAAAACTTCTGATCGACAAATACAAAAATGAGATTGCGAATCCTTACAAGGCCGAAGAACTGGGCTTGATTGATGAAGTAATTACTCCGTCGGATACCCGTCAGATCCTGATCACTTCGTTCGAAATTTTGTCGAATAAGCAATATGCCAAACCGGCTAGAAAACATGGAAGTATACCACTTTAACCCCCGGCCCCTAAAGGGGAGCTTGGTTACTATTGTCTAAGTAAATTCTTAATATCACTTCTTTAAGTCCCCTTTAGGGGATTTAGGGGTGGCTGAATATTTAAAATATAAAAAATGAAGAAAAGACTTTTAATTGCCAATCGAAGCGAAATTGCGATACGCATCATTCGCTCGGCTCATAAACTGGGTATGTTGGCTGTAGTTTTTCAAAGCGATAGAGAGCCTGATGCTCTTTATTTGAATTATGCAGATGAAATTATTCCGGCCCGCGATGCCGGAAACGAAAAAGCTATTTTTCTGGATGCCGAGCGCATTGTAGAACTAGCATTGGAACATAATATTGATTTGATTCATCCCGGATATGGCTTTTTATCAGAAAACCCTGATTTTGCACAGCTCTGTGTATCCAACGGCCTGAACTTTATTGGTCCGTCTCCCGAACTAATTCGTGAAATGGGACTGAAAACAGTGGCCAAAAGCATGGCTATCAAAGCCGGTTTGCCGCTTGTTCCCGGGAGCGATGGTGCCATCAACGATGCTGCAGCTGCTAAGGCTTATGCTGATAAGATCGGGTATCCGGTCATCCTGAAAGCTTCAGCCGGAGGTGGTGGACGCGGTATGCGTATCGTAGAAAAACCGGAAACGATGGAACGCAATTTCAAATCGGCTTCCGAAGAGGCATTGGCTGCTTTTGATAATGGCGATATGTTTATTGAAAAATATCTCCAGAATCCAAAACACCTGGAATTTCAGATTATCGGAGACAAGCATGGAAATGTTGTTCATCTGGGTGAGCGCGAATGTTCGTTGCAGCGTAAGCACCAGAAAATAATGGAAGAAGCTCCTTCGGCCAGTGTAACTCCCGAAATGCGCAAAGAAATGGGCGATATGGCTATCCGGTTTGCCAAAGCAATCGGTTACTACTCGGCCGGAACCATTGAGTTTATCATGGACGAGGATCGCTCTTATTATTTTATGGAAATGAATACACGTATTCAGGTGGAACATCCGGTAACGGAGATGGTCACAGGCGTGGATTTGGTCGACTGGCAGATTCGTGTGGCATTGGGTGAAGAACTTACCCTGAAACAAGAAGATATAGAGATCAAAGGCTGGGCAATAGAATGTCGCGTAAACACCGAAGATCCTCAGAATCGTTTCAGTCCGCAAACCGGATTTATTGATAAAATTTATTTTCCAAAAGATAAGGATATTCGTATTGAGACCGGTGTGCAGACCGGTTCGGTGGTTACACCTTATTTCGATTCGATGATTGCGAAGATTATAGTACATGGAAAAGATCGCCCGGATGTAATCAAAAAAACGCTGGCGGCTTTGTACGAATTTAACCTGATTGGGATGAAAACCACAGTTCCATTCTGTAGAACAGTATTGCAGCATCCCGAATTTATAGACGCAAGCTATACCACCCGTTGGGTTGATTCGGTGTATACACCTGAAATGCTGGAAAACGATGAAGATGAAATGATCGGAGCTTTGGCTGCTACCATTATGTATGCTTCGGAATACCTTCAACTGTCGTCGGATTTGCCAACTTATAAAAACGATTCGTTGAATGTGTGGGTGTTGAACAAACGATTAAATTACTAAAACATGGGAACTACATATATTTATAAACGCGATGCTTCGCGATTGTTTATTGCTTTACGGGAAAACGGGAAGCGTTTCAAAATTTATATTCCAAAAGAGTCTCAGCCGGTTATTAATGGCGAAGAAGAAGATATTGACTTTGTGGAACAAGAAGATTTTCACTATGCATTCGATTGGAAAGGGAAACGTTACCACTGTGAATTGGTTTCGCGTGATCAGAATAAGGCGGTTGTAAAAGTGAACGGAGTTGAATACAAATTCAGTCTGGAGTCACTTTTCTCATACATTCGTCATGGAATGATTGATAAAGACGGCAAGCAGATAGATGAAAACAACATTGTTGCACCTATGCCCGGGAAAATTGTGGATATATTTCTTTCCGAAGGTGACCTCGTAAACGAAGGTGAACCAATCTTGAGCTTGGAAGCTATGAAGATGCAGAATGAAATCTCAGCAAACTGTAATGGTGTTATTCGTAAAATACGTGTTCAACAGGGACAGTCGGTAATGAAAGATGAATTGTTGGTCGAAATAAACTCGATTGATGAATAGAAGTCTTTAGTTTAAATATGAAAAAAGGAGCGAATCAGTATAGATTCAGCTCCTTTTTTTCTTCTGTAAAATAAATACATTTAAGATTTAGAAAAACTTTTGCCTTTGTTGCGTAAATAATTGTACAAGCTGTTGTATCTTTGTTCTTCCAAACCAAAACTTATAGTTTAGCATTAAATTGCTTCATTTCAAGTCATTCGCATGAAAAAATATCTTTTTATCTTTTTTCTGCTCCTTTTTCGGTTCGTATTCGCTGCTTCTGCTACGGAGCCTTTCCGGTTTGCACTTTTCTCCGATTTACATATTTCCACGGTAAACCATCAGCCGTCAGAGGATCTTCAGAATGCCGTGAATGATGTTAACCAGTTGAAAAATATTGATTTTGTACTTGTATCGGGCGATGTGTCTAACCTGGGAGATACGGCTTCGCTCAAAGAAGCCCGGAAACTTCTTCAAAGACTAAAGATGCCATATTATGTTATTCCGGGCAATCACGATGTAAAATGGAATGAACCGAATCCGGCTAATTTTGTAACCGTTTTTCAAAATGATAAATTCAGTTTCACTCACAAAGGCTATTTATTCATCGGTTTTACCACCGCACCGCTTACTAAATCCACAAACGGTATTATTCAAAAAGAAGATATAAACTGGGTCAAAACAATCTTGGAAAAAGCAGGAAAGGATATGCCTTTTTTTGCGGTAACACATTATCCGCTTCAAAC
>DAIQOQ010000154.1:5463-6675 GCA_036787795.1 Paludibacter sp.
AATTATGGATAACTTTCTTGAAATTTCAAAAGAGCAGGAAATAGCTGAAACAAAGCGTTTTTTTGTGAGAGTTTATGGTTGGATGTCGATGGCATTAATTATTACCGGATTAGTGGCTTACCGAACCGCTACTTCACCTGAAATTAGTAGTTTTATTTTCGGAGACAAATTTGTATTTTTCGGTCTGGTGATTCTCGAATTGGTACTGGTCGGAGTATTGGTTGGAGCAATTCAAAAAATGTCGGCAACTGCGGCAACCATTGCTTTTGTGTTTTATTCCATCCTGAATGGTGTAACACTTTCCGCCATCTTTTTTGTCTTTACGGCCGATTCTATTGCCAACGTGTTTTTTATTGCTGCGGGTACATTTGCAGCCATGAGTGCTTATGGTTTCTTTACTAAATCGGATTTGTCCAAACTCGGAAATATCCTTATTATGGCACTGATGGGATTAATCATTGCCTCATTGGTGAATCTGTTTTTAAAAAGCGAAATGCTTTACTGGATTTCATCCTATGCCGGCGTTCTGATTTTTGTCGGTCTGATTGCTTACGATACACAAAAGCTCAAAAGGCTTAATGTTATTGGCAACGAAGGTAGCGACGAAGATAAAAAAGAAGCTATTATCGGTGCACTGACTTTGTATCTCGACTTTATAAACCTGTTTTTGTATCTGCTTCGCATTTTTGGAAAAAGAAGATAATATTTCAGTTGTTAGTTATCGGTTAACAGGCAGCAATGATCACATAAGGATCAACTGTTTATTACTAATCTGTAGCTTGTAATTATCAACTGCAAACTGAATAATATGAAATTAAATAAAATTGCCCAAGTAGTCGGAGCAAAGGATAAAAATATTCCGACAGTTGAAATTAACTGGTTATTGACCGACAGCCGCTCGCTGTCATTTCCGTCCGAAAGCGTATTCTTTGCGATTCATACCGCCCGCAATAACGGACATAACTATGTAGCGGAACTTTATCAACAAAACCTCCGGTACTTTGTAGTAAGCGAAATGCGCCCGGAATTTGCGCAAATGAATGATGCCGTTTTTATTCAGGTGCCCGATAGCTTAAAAGCATTGCAAACTTTGGCGCAAGCGCATCGTGCCGAATTTAAGATCCCTGTTATTGGTATAACGGGTAGCAATGGCAAAACCGTAGTGAAAGAATGGCTTTATCAGTTGCTGCATGCCGATTATGCTATAACACG
>DAIQOQ010000155.1:0-6648 GCA_036787795.1 Paludibacter sp.
ATTTGTAAACTAAATTTATTCAAGCACTTGTTTCTTTACAGAAAGAGTAATATAAATATATGAAAATCAATATAATCAACCATTCTAAACATGCATTGCCCGAATATGCCACATCCTTGTCGGCGGGAATGGATGTACGTGCCAATATCGATGAACCGATAGTTTTAAAATCCTTGGAACGAAAATTGATACCAACGGGACTGTTCATTGAACTGCCTGCCGGGTACGAAGCTCAGATTCGCCCAAGAAGCGGTTTGGCAATAAAAAAAGGCATTACGGTACTTAATTCTCCGGGAACGATAGATGCCGATTACCGGGGCGAAATCTGTATTATTTTGGTGAATCTCTCGTCAGAAGAATTTGTTATTAACGATGGAGAGCGAATTTGTCAGATGGTGATTGCCGCGCATGCTCAGGCAGAGTGGATTGAAGTTACAGAACTGAATGAAACAGATCGTGGAGCCGGTGGATTTGGCCATACAGGCAAACACTAGTTTTTCAAGCAGGCAACAATTATTAAGCAGAATGATAATTGTTTAATCAGACTTTCTTATTTATGAATTCAAAGAGCGTATGCGCAAAAAATATTATCTGTTTATAATCCTAGTATTTGTTTTATCATCTTGTACAGCAGCAAAAAAGATTGTTGTGAAAAGTCCAACTATTCCGCGAATTTCTGAGTCAACTCAACGTCAGTTTGATTACTATTTTTACGAAGGACTAAAGCAGAAAGATAATCAGCAGTATGATCAGGCTATCGAAACTTTTCGTATGTGCTTGGCTATTGATTCGTTGGATGCCGGAGCGCAATCCGAAACAGGGCTGTTGTATGCTGCTGCCGGAATGAACGACAAAGCATTAGACTGTTTGGAGAAAGCTGTGAAGATAGATCCTGCTAACTGGTGGTATAACGTACAGTTAATATCCATGTATTCCGATTTGAAAAACTGGAAACGCGCCATTGAGCTAACCGTTAATCTACAAAAAAAATACCCGGAGAAAGATGATGTTTACTCTATGTTGGCAACGTTTTATAAAGAAACCAAGGAGTACGACAAAGCAATTGCAGCATACGATAAGCTGGAAAGCTTGAATACTATAACAGAAACTGTTTCCTTCGAAAAGTTTCAGCTTTATATTTTGTCTAATAAAGCACAAAAAGGAGTAGCTGAAATTGATAAACTAATAAATAAATATCCTACCGAATCGAGATACAAAGTGCTTCGGGGTGATATTTTTATGCAGCAAAAAATGCCTGCAAAAGCATTTGAGATTTATCAGAATGTGCTGAAGGATGATCCACAAAATGCTTATGTGTATGTTTCTTTGTCGGAATACTACAAATCGGTTAATAAACCGGATAAAGCGATGGAGTCTATTGTGAGCGCGTTGAAATGCGAGCAGTTGGACGTTGATACAAAGGTTACTGTTCTTGGGCAATACGTTGAGAAACTGGTGCAAGACTCAACCAAACTTGGTGAGACTGAAAGTTTGTTTAAGCTTTTGGTTGAGCGCTATCCACTCGAAGAAAAGGTTCATGGATATTATGCAGTATTTCTTCAATATCAGAAACGAAACGCAGAGGCTATTTCGGAGCTGGAAACAATGATTAATATTAATCCGAAAAATGATCAGACCTGGATTCGGTTGATTCAAATGTATAGCTTGTCTAAGGATTTCAATCAGATATTGACCTTAACTAATCGGGCTATTGAGAATTTGCCTAAACTACCGGTTTGGTATTTCTACAAGGGAATTGCTCAATTTCAGCTGGCGGATTACAAAAATGCATTGGTTTCGTATCAGAAAGGTTTACCGTTGATAGCTCCCGAACAGGCTGCTCTGAAAAGCGATTTTTATGCACAGATGGCCGACATCTATTATAAATTGGAGCAAAAGGATTCAGCTTTTGTAAATTACGAAAGATCATTGGCTGTTAATCCTAAAAATAATATGGTGATGAATAATTACGCTTATTATTTATCACTGGAAAAAACGCAGCTAAAAAAGGCGGAGCGGATGAGTGCCAAAACGGTGGAACTGGAGCCTAAGAACAGTACCTATTTGGATACTTATGCCTGGATTTTGTATCAGGAAGCTAATTATTCATTGGCAAAATTTTATATCGAGCGTGCCGTAGAGAATCTGACGAAAGAGGAAGAACCGGGGATTATTTTAGAACATTATGGTGATATCCTGTGGATGTCAGGACCTGAAAACGAATCTAAAGCGATGGAAACATGGCAAAAATCATACGATGCCGGCAATAAAACGGAAGCATTGAAACTGAAAATAACCAATAAAGGTTGGAAGAGATAATCTGACCGTAGACTAAATATAAATAGGATAATTGAATTGTATGAAACGTAAAATAGCAATATTCTCTCTGTTTGCAGTGCTGATTCTGTCGGCTTGTAAAACCACTCGCACGGTAACAAAATCTGTTCAGCCTCAGTTGCAGCCCACCACTGCTGTATCCCCGCTAGCTCAGGTGGTAGAGCGGGTTCAGCAGTCACAACCTCAGTTTAAAACAGCGAACATCAATAAAATGTCTATGGCATTTGATATGAACGACCGTAAAATAAATGTTTCCGGTACTTGCAAAATAAGAAAAGATTCGGCTATATTTATTTCTATTCAACCATTTCTGGGCATCGAGATGTTCAAAGCCGAGTTAACTACCGACAGTATGCGCGTGTTCGATAAAATGAACCACCGTTATTATGTAGTGGATTATGACTTCTTCAATAAACGTTTTGGTGTAAATGTAAACTTTTATAGTTTGCAGTCTTTGCTTACTGCCCAGCTCTTTTGCATTGGAAAAAAAGAAATACAGCTCGATGATTGTAAGCTTACAACATTGCCAACAGGAACTAAAATAGAATTTCAAAACAATAACATATTGCAAAGCACCGAAGTGTCAGCTCTTAATACGATATTGAAGGTGATCCTATCGGCCAAGGATAGTAACTACCAGTTGGAAACCCAGTATTCAAATTTCGCCGTGCTTAATGGAGTGAATTTTCCACAAACGATATTGTTGCAGGCAACCGGAGCAAATAAAAAAGCTTCTTGTGAATTTTCAATTTTAAAAGCCGAATTTAATACTGAATTGAAATTTACAGGTACAAATCCCGGCCGGTTTACCAAAGGAGATATTGATCAATTGCTTAAGAAGTAAGTCCGAAATCCAGAACTATCATAAAAAAGAGTTTGATGCATTTTACTTTAACGAATAGATTATTTGTCATTACATTATTTCTGATGACAGTTTGTTTTACTCTTTCGGCTCAAACAGTTAAGGAGTTGGAAAGACAACGAAAACAGACCCTCCAAAATCTCGAGAATACCAGCAAGATGCTGAACGAGACGAACAAATCGAAAAAGAGTTCGTTGACTAAGCTGACGATAATCTCTAAGAATATTAATGAACGGAAAACGTTGATTAAAAATATCAGCACCGAAATATCGTTGATGGATGTTGAGATTGAGAGACTGAACCAAGAGAAAACGAAGCTGGAAGATAAGTTGAAAACCCTGAAAACCGATTATGCCAACTTAATTCAGGAAGCACATATCAACCGGAGTATATATGCAAAAATAATGTTCGTGTTATCGGCCAAGACATTTGATCAATCCTATCGTCGGCTACGTTATTTACAGGAATACAGTACTTACCGTAAGGAGCAAGTTGTCGAAATAGAACAAGTTAGGGCACAGATAGTGCGTAAAAATGATAGCATAAACATACATAAAGGAACTAAAGTTGAAGTTGTAAAGCAGAAGGAAACAGAAGCTCAGAAACTCACCAAAGACCAACAGAATGAGAAAGTACTGCTGACAGACTTGCAAAAGAAAGAAAAGAATCTGCGGGAAGCTCAGCGGGTACAACAGAAAAAGGCGAACGATCTGAATAACCGGATTGAACGGATGATTGCAGATCAAATTCGAAGAGCAGAAGCTAAGCGTGCAGCAGTCGCTGCTAAGCGCGTGGCCGAAGCTAAACGTGCCACTGAGGCTAAACGACAGGGCGAAGCGAGACGAATAGCTCAGGAAAACAAACGGATTGCAGAAGAGAACAGACGCATTGAGGCACGAAACAAGCGTATTGCCGCCGAGAATAGAGCAAAGGGAACTAAAACAAAAGCAACTCCAAAACTCGAACCTATAGCTGCACCAAGTGCTGCTTCGGAGTCGACTTCATCGCAGTCAGTATCAACTCTGACCCGCGAAGAAAGTTTGATCTCGGGTAGCTTCGAACGAAATCAGGGTAGGTTGCCATGGCCAACTGCCAGTGGGTTTATCAGTGGCCATTTTGGTATTCAGCAGCACCCTATTTTGAAATACATAACCACGAATAATAAGGGCATTTATATTAAAACTCCTGCCGGAGGTACGGCACGTGCAGTATTCGAAGGGGTGGTAACACAACGTTTCTCCATTCCGGGAAGTAATTATGGAGTGATTATCCAACATGGAAATTACCGTACAGTATATGCTAACCTGACTCAGATTTTTGTAAACATAGGCGACCATGTAAATGCTAAACAAGCCATTGGTAAAATTTATACCGATGATGATAATGGTAATAAAACGGAACTCTATTTTCAGGTTTGGAAGGATAAAAATCTACAAAATCCTGAAAAATGGATTTCAAGATAAAATTCCTGTCCCTTTGAGAAGGGCGGATTATAAGTAGTTGATATAATCTCTTTAAAGAAAACATATAATAATCATAACTAAACTAACTTCAACTCTGCTTGCAGGTTGGGGGTTATTTATTCTAACATGGAAGAATTAAATATTGAACCGCATTTGGTTGATTATGGCGATAGCAATATTATCACCCTCGAGGGTCTCGAACACGTTCGTCGCCGTCCCGGTATGTACATTGGTAAACTGGGCGACGGTATGCATGCCGATGACGGTATCTATGTGTTGCTGAAAGAGGTACTTGATAACTGTATTGATGAATATCGCATGGGTGCAGGTAAAAGTGTAGACGTGCGTGTGAAAGACGGGCACGTGGAAGTGCGCGATTATGGTCGTGGAATTCCGCTTGGCAAAATGGTTGAGGCGGTGTCTATTATGAACACCGGTGGAAAATATGATTCTAAAGCATTTAAAAAGTCTGTTGGATTGAACGGTGTGGGTACCAAAGCGGTAAATGCACTTTCGGCGAAATTTATTGTACAGAGTTTTCGCGAGGGGCAAAGCCGTCGGGCTGAGTTTGAAAAAGGGAAGATGGTGCAGGATAGTGATGTTTTTGACGAAACAAGCTCCGATCGTGGAACCTATGTATATTTTGTTCCTGATAATACGCTTTTCAACGATTTTGTTTACAAAGAAGACTTTATCGAAACCATGTTGCGCAATTATGCGTATCTGAATACGGGTTTGACTATTAATTTCAATGGAAAGAAGATTTTGTCCCGAAACGGGCTGACCGACTTGCTGAATGAAAACATGACGTCCGATCCGTTGTATCCGATCGTTCATCTGAAAGGAGAAGATATAGAAATAGCTTTTACCCACAGCGACCAGTATGGCGAAGAATACTATTCATTCGTCAATGGGCAGCATACCACACAGGGAGGCACGCACCAGAGTGCTTTTCGCGAAGCCGTGGCACGTACCATCAAAGAGTTTTACGCCAAAAATATGGAGGTGGCCGACATCCGTAATGGTATCATTGCGGCGGTGGCAATCAGTGTAGAAGAGCCGGTGTTCGAATCGCAAACCAAAACTAAACTGGGTTCGCGCGATATGTCACCATCGGGTGGTATTTCGGTAAGCAAGTTCATTTCCGACTTTCTGAAAAAGGAACTGGATAATTACTTACACCGTAGTACCGAAACGGCGGCTATTTTGCTTCAGAAAATTCAGGATTCTGAAAAAGAACGTAAAGCTATTGCCGGAGTAACCAAGCTGGCTCGGGAGCGCGCCAAAAAGGTAAACCTGCACAACAAGAAACTTCGCGATTGCCGGACTCATTACAACGACTCGAAAGGCGATACCGATGGCTCCTGCATTTTTATTACCGAGGGAGATTCGGCAAGTGGATCGATAACCAAAAGCCGCGACGTGAATACACAAGCCGTGTTTAGTTTGCGTGGAAAGCCGCTGAACAGTTATGGTCTGACAAAAAAAATTGTATACGAAAACGAGGAATTTAATTTGCTGCAGGCAGCCCTGAACATCGAAGATGGCATTGAGGGCTTGCGCTACAATAAAGTGATTGTATCTACCGATGCCGATGTGGACGGTATGCACATCCGCTTGTTGCTCATCACGTTTTTCCTGCAGTTTTTCCCCGATCTGATTAAAAAAGGGCATGTCTATATTTTGCAGACGCCACTTTTCCGCGTTAGAAATAAAAAGGAAACAGTGTATTGTTATTCCGACGAAGAGCGTCTGGCTGCTCTGGCTCGCTTGGGTACAAATCCTGAAATTACCCGATTTAAAGGGCTGGGAGAAATATCGCCCGACGAGTTCAGGCACTTTATCGGAAGAGATATGCGTCTGGATCAGGTAAGTCTGAAAAAAGAAGATGCCGTGCAGGATCTGTTATCTTTTTATATGGGAAAAAACACTTCCGAACGTCAGAACTTTATTATTGACAATCTGGTGGTAGAGGAAGATATTTAA
>DAIQOQ010000156.1:0-2664 GCA_036787795.1 Paludibacter sp.
GCTTCGGTAAACCTTGCCAACCTGTTGATTCCTTACCGTACTGCTTTCTGGAGCAAAATGAATATTTACGGCGATGCCGGAGTAGGAGTGGGGTTCTATCAGTTTAAACTATCCGATGCAGCCGGCAATGTAATTGTTGATTCACGTGATGCAGGTGATGGAGTACCCGAAACTCCTATGGCCAAACTGGGATTAAACCTTGAATATAACATAAGCAGAGTGATTGCTCTGGGTGGTGAAGTTCAATATCGTTATTACGACCGGGCTAACCTGGGAGGTTATAGCATGTCAAAAGGCAATAGTGATGCACTAACAGCAACCATTGGTCTGCGATTTAAACTGGGTGCTACCGGTAGCAAACAACATGCACGCAACATAAGCATGTGCGAATATTATCCTAAACCAGCTCCTGTTATCATCGAAAAAATTGTAAAAGATAATACCGTTGAAACTATCAACAGACTGAATGCACTCGAAGCTAAAAATGATTCACTCAATGCCGAACTCAAAAGGATGAATGATAAATTGGATTCACTTCCCCGCAATGGAGGTAGTGTTGCAAATGCATCTTTTCAGAATATTGAATTTGAATTTGGTTCCGAAAAACTTACCAGAGAGTCATATCCGGCTTTAGATCAGATTGCCATTTCGTTGAAAGACAGATCTGCCAAAGTAAGATTGAGTGTAGCCGGTTATACCGATTACGTTGGAACCGATGAATATAATCAGGCATTATCGATAAGACGTGCTAATTCGGTAAGAGCTTATTTGTTGACACAACACGTGCCTGCTTCAAAAATTACCATTATTGGTTACGGCGAAAAAGATCCTATTGCAACGAATGATACATCCGAAGGTCGTCAAAAAAATCGTCGCGTGGAATTCCAAATCACAAAATAAAACCGGCTACTTATTAGTCTTGTTTATTTTATAAATAGAGTGCTGTTCTTCAATTCGAAGGGCAGCATTTTTTTATAGAGTAAAACTTGATAGAAGTAATAAATAATCATTGGTTTCAGGTAAACTTTATAGATGAAACTTTGTGAGAGATTTCTCACTTCGTTCGAAATGACAATCAATGCTTTATGTTTGGGGATGGGGTAGGTTGGCGGCGTAGCCGCCAACCTACCCCATTCCTTACAAAGTGAATGTAATAATCTGTCATTCTGAACGAAGTGAAGAATCTACAGTTATTTACCGGACAACAATGATAAATAATATTTAATGATCTATTTCTCGAAAGCAAAATACAGATAAATAGTCTTGTAACTCCTAACTACTTATTTGTAACTACTTAACTAATGTGTGAATATTGCAAGTCTTAGCTGAAATTGTGTAAGGCTTTCACAGTTTAAAGATGCCACCTTTGTACAGTGGAAATAATTTCACCGTTAAATGAAATAATATGAAAAGGAATAAGCTACTTTCAACCCTCGCAATCATATCGGTTGTTCTATGTACCGGTTGCAAGAATGATGATTTTGTTGCAACGAATGTAGGACCTTGTCCGGTGGTGATATCAGTTAGTCCGCTTAGTGGGGCAACCCTGGTTGGTCGCAGTAAAGTCATTTCAACCATCGCCAGTCAGGAAGCTGCACGGGTGAGTACAGTGACAGCTACCTTTAATAAAAAAATGGATCCGAAAACGATCAATGAATCTTCTTTCACACTTAAAGTTGCCGGAGGATCGGTGGTGGCAGGAACCGTTACCTATACCGATTCAACAGCCGTCTTTGTAGCTTCATCCAAATTCATTGACGATAAAACTTTTGAAGCCCGAATTACAACAGCTGTAAAAGATGTGGCTGGAAATGCATTACAAGCCGATTATGTATGGACTTTTAGTACCGGTGCAACCATATTACCTGTAGTGATTGCAACCGATCCATTGAATTTAGCCACAGGAGTTGTTCTTAATAAAGTTGTAAGTGCAACTTTTAGTATGCCAATGGATCCAACATCCATTACCGCTACTACTTTTACTTTAATGAATGGTGCATCTCCGGTTTCGGGGGCGGTTTCGGTAATCGGAACTGTTGCAACCTTTACACCAAGCGCAGCACTTAGTCCTGCAACAGTCTATACTGCTAAAATGAGTATGGCTGCAAAAAACCTGGATGGTTCCACAATAGCAAAAGACACAACCTGGACATTTACTACCACCAGTATTTATACATTAAATATTGTAGCCGCCAATGGTGTGGTTGATAAAAGTCCGAATCAACTGACATACAATAGTGGCGCCAGCGTAAAACTTACTGCAACTGCCAATCCCGGTTATACATTTTCTTCCTGGAGCGGAGATGCCACAGGTATTTCAAATCCATTGACTGTAACCGTGAATGGAAATAAGAATATCACCGCAAACTTTACGTCCAATGCCAATAATTTTACATTAAATATAACTGCTGTAGGAGGTTCTGTTTCAAGAAATCCGAATCAGCTGACTTTTCCGAATGGAACTAATGTAGTTCTTACTCCAACTGCCAATGTAGGTTATACTTTTGATTCATGGGGTGGAGATGCTTCCGGTTCAGTAAGTCCGTTGACATTAAATATGAATTCGAATAAAAATGTCACTGCAAACTTTACAGCTCCATTAGGAACTGGTCCCGGAATTGTAAACCTTGGAACGTCCGGCGACTTCAGCATTCTGTCAAAAAC
>DAIQOQ010000156.1:2764-6645 GCA_036787795.1 Paludibacter sp.
GGATTATATAAATGGAGTACCGGTTTATTAATAACCAATGCAGGTGTAACCTTGTCGGGCGGACCAAATGATACCTGGGTTTTCCAGATTGCAGCAGGTCTTACGGTTGATAACACAGCTATCATTCATTTAACCGGTGGAGCCCAGGCTAAAAATATATTCTGGATTACTGCTACAGATGCTGTTATAGGATCGAATGTTGATTTTAGCGGGAATATCCTTAGCCAGACACTTATTTCTCTGAACACAGGAGCAAGACTAACAGGACGGTTATTAGCTCAATCGGCAGTGACATTAAACACAGCCACTGTTGTATTACCTTAAAACCAGCTTATTCTTATCAGAAGACTAAATAAAATAATTCAAAGAAAATGAAAACCGAAAATTATGTCAAAAAGAAATCACGCTTCTTGTGTTTCTCTTATGCCCTGAGTATAAAATACATGGTTCTTTGCGCATTTATCCTGATTAGTATGTACGCACCCGCTCAGGCACAGGATTCAATTCAATATTCAAAACCGTCGTGGTACTTTGGAGTTGCAGCAGGTGGAAATATTAATTTCTATCGTGGTTCAACTCAGCAACTGAATGCAGATCTAACAGTTCCGACTACTTTTCATGATGGCAATGGTGTAGGTCTTTTTCTTGCACCACTTATCGAATATCGTCCGGCCAATTCTCATTGGGGTGTAATGCTTCAGGCTGGTTATGATAGTCGTAAAGGAAAATTTGAAGAAGTAAAAACTCCATGTAATTGCCCTGCCGACTTAACTGCCGACGTAAATTATATTACTGTGGAACCAAGTTTGCGCTTTGCTCCATTCAAATCAAGCTTTTATCTGTATGCGGGTCCACGGTTGGCCTTTAATATAAATAAAGAGTTCACCTATCAACTGGGTTTAAACCCTGCTTATCCCGATCAGTTGGCTACAGCTGCAGTAAAGGGCGATTTTAGTGACATTCATAAAAACCTTATTTCAATGCAGGTTGGTGCAGGCTATGATATTCCACTTTCGTCACAATATCATAAGACCCGATTCGTGCTTTCTCCCTTCGTATCTTTTCAACCTTACTTTGGTCAGGATCCGCGAAGCATCGAAACCATGAACATTACGACACTGAGAGTTGGAGCAGCCTTTAAATTTGGAACAGGGCACAGACTTCCGCCGGTAAAGAAAGAAGCTTTTGTTGCAACAGCTATTGTTGACCCGGAAGTAACCTTTACAGTTAACTCTCCTGAAAATATTGTGGACAAACGTAACGTAAGAGAAATCTTTCCACTTCGGAATTATGTATTCTTCGATTTAGGTTCGGACGAAATCCCTGATCGTTATGTCATACTTACAAAAGATCAGGTAAAAGATTTTAAAGAAGATGATTTATCCATGTCCGTTCCTGAAAACAGGACGGGGCGTTCGGATCGACAAATGAAAGTTTATTACAACGTGTTGAATATTCTTGGCGACAGAATGTCTAAAGATCCTTCAGCAAAAATAATATTAGTTGGTTCGTCGGAGCAAGGTTCAAAAGACGGACTTGCTATGGCCGGATCGGTGAAGCGCTATCTGGTAAGCGTTTTTTCAATTGCACCATCGAGAATAACCACGCAGGGGCGTGTCAGACCTGATATTCCGTCGCAACAACCGGGAGGAACAAAAGAACTCGTATTGCTTCGTGAAGGCGATCGTCGTGTTTCTATCGAAACGAATAGTCATGGTTTATTGATGGAATTCCAAAGTGGACCTGCTGCTCCACTAAAGCCGGTTACTATCAATGCAGTTCAGGAAGCACCACTCGACAGTTATGTGACATTTAATGTTGATGGAGCAAGTAAATCATTTACTTCATGGTCATTGGAATTAACAGATGAATCGGGAAAGATACAATATCTTGGGCCATATACCGAAGATAAAGTCAGTATTCCCGGAAAGTCAATCTTGGGCACTCAACTTATGGCTGATTATAATGTAAAAATGATTGGTCAACTCAAAAGTGGAAATTCCGTAGTGAAAGCAGCATCAATGCATATGGTGTTGTGGGTTGCACCCAAAGACAATGAAGGCATGCGATACAGTATTCTCTACGAGTTCAACAAATCCGAAGCTATCAACATGTATCATAAATATCTTATTAATATTGTAATCCCCAAAATTCCAATAGGAGGGAAGGTGATTATACATGGCCATACCGATATTATTGGAGACGAAGAATACAACCAACGCTTGTCATTAGCCAGAGCTGATAATGTTAGAAATATTTTAGAAAATGGATTGAAAAAAGCAGGACGAAGTGATGTTACTTTTGAAGTGTCTGGATTTGGCGGTAATCAAAAATTATCTCCTTTCGAAAACAGATTCCCTGAAGAACGATTTTACAACCGTACCGTAATTATTGATATAATACCTAAGCGGTAATTTTTCTCTGATTTGTTTACACCTTCCGGAAAAGACAGAGTTCATTGCGAACTCTGTCTTTATACTTTCTAAGTAATAATATTTAATGATCTGTTTTCTGAAAGTAAAATTCAGATAAATAGTCTTGTAACTCGTAACTATTTACTTGTAACTACTTCTATTCATTTATGTGGGAATATTGTAACTTTTTTCGTGAATTGTGTAAGACAAGCAGGTCTGAAAAGACGCACCTTTGTACTGTAAAAACAGAATTATTAATAATATCAACACAATCATGAATACAACAGAACTAAAAGGTAATTGGGACGAACAAAAAGGTAAATTGAAGCAAAAATTTGCTGCTTTAACCGATAACGATTTAATGTTTGCTATTGGCAAAAAGGAAGAAATGTTTGGTCGGCTTCAAAAAAAGCTGGGTAAATCAAAAGAAGAATTGCATAAAATTTTATTAGAGCTTTAATTGTTGAACTTTAAAAAGATGCCATTTTGCTTAAATGATAAAATGGTATCTTTTGATTTCAAAAAAATAATCTGAAAGGATGAAAACAACAATATCTATCATTGTACTGGCTACATTGGTTTTTGCCGGAAGCTTTTTCTGCAGTTGTTTGTCTTCTGATCAAAAGAAAAATGCTGCTAGTACACAACTTGCAGCAGATAACGAAAAAAGAAATACTGCGGTTGTAAACTGTAAAGTTGCCACCTGCGAAGAATTGAAAAAATTCAGACTTCAGTCGGAGTTGAAAATCAAAAATAATGAGGCTGTTATTGCCAAATTGAAATTGAGAATGGCTAAATCGACTATAGAACAGAATGAAGTTTATGCTCAAAAAATTGATCCGGTTGAAATAAAAAATAAAAACTTGAAAACAAGGTTGACGAATTATGAAAAAATTCATGTCGATTGGAGAAAATTCAAACGGGATTTTAATCGTGACTCGGATGAACTTGGTAACAAATTAAAGAACTTAGCTATAAACAATAAGTAGAATGTGAATCATGAAAAGCTATAAAAAGAAAAAGATCAAATATCTGTTTCTCCTGCTGCTAATGCTTATTAGTACTACATTCATCCATTCTCAGGATCAGAAACCCAAGTCCTTCCAAGTTGGTGTGAGAGCAGGACTAAACATTTCAAATCTTTATACCAACGACGCTACGGGATCAGATATAATTCCGGGTTATAATGCAGGCTTTTTTGCAAGAGTGCCTCTCAATAATTTTATTAGTTTTCAACCTGAATTGTCTTTGACTACCAAAGGAGCTATAATAACATACAATAATCTGTTTGTAAATGGTACAGCTAATTTTAATTTGACTTACCTGGAAGTTCCGCTATTATGCGTTGTGAATGTAACTCCATTAGTCAACTTCCAGCTTGGCCCGTACATTGGCTATTTACTTGATAGCAGCGTGAAAAACAAGGCAAATGTTCGTTTGTTTGACTTTGAGCGAGATATGAATATG